>NZ_JAJVKW010000010.1:300000-441436 GCF_024198255.1 Myxococcus guangdongensis | reverse complement strand
CGAGGCAGGAACGCCAGCGTCGTGGCCTCCACGCGCATCAAGTAGCGCCACTCGCGCACGAGCGGCTCCGAGGCCCATCCCGTCGAGGACAGCAACAGCAGCAACGCGGCCAGTCCGCTTCGCTTCCTGTGCATGCACGTCTCCTCCGCATGCCTCGAAATGAGGAACGAAGAACACACGTCTCACTGCCGACTCGCGCCGGTGGACCGTCAGCGATTGCGAGGAGAAGCGGGGTTCACTTCAAGATACCACCAGCCCTCCCAGACTTGAATGACGTGGCAGGTCCAGGAGTGATGAGTCCTCGTCTATCCAGACGGTACTGAGCCCTACTCCGCGCGCACCGCCTCGGCCGCCTCCGCCGTCAGCGGGGCCTGACTCCAACCCGCGCGGGCCTCGGACTCGCGCGCCGCGCGCTTGCCCTCCGCGACATCCACGCGCCACAACACCAGCGCGCCCGAGCCGAAGAAGACGAGCAGCGACAGCACCGCCTGCCGGCTGGAGCCCGTCAGCTCCACCGTGGCCGCGAACACCAGCGGCCCCGCCACCGCCGTCACCTTCTCGAAGACGCTGAAGAGCCCGAACATCTCCGCCGCGCGGTGGCGCGGAATCATCTGCGCGAACATCGAACGGCTCAGCGCCTGACTCCCGCCCTGCACCATGCCCACCAGCAGCGCCAGCGCGAAGAAGTGCACCGGCGAGCGCATGAAGTAGCCCAGGAACGTCACCACCACGTACACCGCCAGCGAGAACATCAGCGCCGGCTTCGCCCCCACCCGCGACGCCGCGCGGCCGAAGAGCACCGCGCACGGCACTCCCACCGCCTGCGTCATCAAGAGCGCCCCCATCAGCGCCCCCTGGCCGATGCCCAGCTCCGTCCCGTACAGCGTGGACAACCGGATGATGGTGCCGATGCCATCGCTGTAGAGCAGATACGCCACCAGCAGCAGCAACGCCTCGCGGTACTGGCGCAGCGCGCGGAAGGTCTCCACCAGCTGGGTGAACACACCGCCCAATGACAACCGAGGCACCTGCGCGTCCCCCGTGGGCCGGGGCTCGGGGATGCGCCGGAACAACGGCACCGAGAACGCCGCCCACCACACGGCGACGGTGAGGAACGCCACGCGCGAGGCCGAGGCCGCGTCCGCGAGCCCGAACCACGCGGGCTTCACCAACATCACCAACTGCAAGGCCAGCAACACCCCGCCGCCCAGATAGCCCAGCGCGTAGCCCGCGGTGGACACGCGGTCCAGCTCCTCGTCCCGGGCCACGTGGCGCAGCAACGCATCCGAGAAGACGAGCGACCCCGTCAGCCCCACGTTGCCGATGCCGAAGCACCACAGCGCCCACCTCCAGTCGCCAGGCCCCACCCACGCCAGCCCCACCGTGGACGCCACGCCCAACGTCAGGAACACCCCCAGCAGCGTCTTGAGCCGCCCCGCCCTGTCGCTCAGCGCACCCAACACGGGCGACAGCACCGCCACCGTGCCCAGCGCCAGCGCGGTGACGAGCGCGAAGCGACTGGAGGCCACGTCGCTCGGCAGCCCCTTGGCCGCCACGGACTTGTAATAGATGGGGAACACGACGGCGACGACGGTGGTGACGTAGGCGGAGTTGGCCCAGTCGTACCAGGCCCACGCGCGCAGCTCCGGCCGCGTGAGCCCCATTCTCGACATCAGCGCGCCCCAGGCACTCATACGCTGAAGTCCACCCCGCCGATGGCGTCATCCCCCGTCGCCGCCTGGTACACGTGCCACGCGGCGGCCAGGTCCTGGAACGGCAACCCCACCGCGCCGAACACCGTCACCTCCTCCGCGGACACGCGCCCGGGTTTCAACCCCGCGAGCACCTCGCCCAGCTCCGCGCGGATGACCTCCTCGCCCAGGCCCACGTTGCCCACCGCGCCCTGCGAGACGGCCAGGCCCCGGTGGTCGCAGAAGAAGCGCGACTCGCGCAAGAGCTCCGCGGAGACCTCCGCCTTGCCCGGCTCGTCCGCGCCCAGCGTGGTGATGTGCGTGCCCGGCCGCACCATCCCGGAGCGCAGCAGGGGCTCACGGCTCCACGTCGCGGCGACGACGATGTCCGCGTCCTCCACCGCCTCCGCCACCGACTCCGCCGGGCGCACCGGCAGGCTCAAGTCCTTGTACATCCGGGTGGCGAACGCGTTGGCCCGCGCGGCATCCACGTCGAACACGCGCACGTGCGACAGCGAGCGCACCAGCCGCAGGGACTTGAGCTGGATGCCGCCCTGCACCCCGGCGCCGATGATGGCCACCCGGCTCGCGTCCTGCCGCGCCAGCACGTCCGCGGCGAGCGCCCCCACCACCCCCGTGCGCACCGCCGTCAGGTGCCCGGAGTCCATCACCGCCATCAGCTCGCCCGTCACCAGGTCATGCAGGTGCAGCACGCCCTGGATGGCCGGCGTCCTCGCCGGGAACTTCGAGTGCACCTTCACCGTGTACGCGGGGACACCGGGCAGGCTGCCGGGCAACAGCGCCATCACCGTGCCCTCCGCGTGCAAGGGCACGCGGATGCGCTGGGGCGCCACCGTGCGCGCCAGGGCATCGGTGCGGAAGGCCTCTCGCAGGTCCTCCAACAGGGAGAGCGCCTGGAGGTTTCGGGACACATCGGAGCGGGTGAGCAGGAGGGTGCGCATCTGCCATCCACCCTAATCGAGCCCGCGCGGCGCGACAGCCCCGGACCTCGTCCTCCAGGACGAAGCGATGAGCGGACGACGGACGAAGCCCCGAGCCCACGGGGCGCACCGGCCGTCGCCAGCGAGCGCGTCGCGGCCCGGTGGGCCTCCGGGAGTCCAACACGGCGCTCGGGAAGCCGACGCCCGCCAGCCCTGCAGGGCGGACATACCCATGACGACCTTCGTGCCCAGATTCGTGGCGGGATGACCGGATGGGGACTCGGGAGGTCGGTGATGCTGGGGCCGGAGACAGGCACCGCGGAGCACGGTGGAGCAGAGCGCGAGCCGCCGCGCCGGGCCTCGGAGTTCCTGCGCGCGCACCACCACGAGGTGCTCTCGGACTGGCTGGAGGCCATGAGCGTGCGCCACGACGGGGCCCCCCAGCGACCCTCGTGGCTGATGGACCACATGCCCCTGCTGCTCACCTCGCTCGCGGACGCGCTCGAGCACGGGGAGCAGGGGGCGGCCGACGCGCTGTCGGACGAGCGCGCCGCGGTGCGACTGGAGCAGGGCTTCGACGTGGGCGAGGTGGCGGCCGAGTACGCGCTCCTGCGCAAGTGCATCCTGCGACGACTGGAGGGACAGCCTCGTCCGCTCGACGTGGGTGAGCTGGAGCGGCTGGAGGAGGCCCTGGACCACGCGGTGGTGCGCACGGTGCGGCGCTTCGCGGTGGAGCGTCAGCGCGACATCCAGGGCCTGGAGCGCGAGGCGCGGGTGGAGGCCCAGCGCTCGCTGGCGCTGCTGGACGCGCTGCTCGCGGCCGCGCCCCTGGGCATGGCGTTCCTCGACCTGGACCTGCGCTACCTGCGCATCAACCAGACGCTGGCGGACGTCAACGGCGCGCCGCCCGAGGCGCACCTGGGGAAGACCTTCCGGCAGATGCAACCCCCGGAGCTGGCGGACCTGCTGGAGCCGCTGCTCCTGCGCGTGCTGCGCACGGGCGCGCCGCTGGACGTGTTCGAGTTCTCCACGCCCCCTTCGCTGATTGCCCAGCGCGGCAAGCGCGTGTGGCAGGCGACGTTCTATCCGGTGCACGCGCCGCGGGGCTCGCGGCTGCTCGGCCTGGGCTGCACCGTGGTGGACATCACCGAGCACAAGCAGACGGAGGCCGCGCTCCAGCGGGCGGTGGACTTCCGCGAGCAGCTGCTCGCCATCCTCGGCCATGACCTGCGCAACCCGCTCAACGCCATCGGCGCGTCCGCCTTCCAGCTGTCGCGCGCGGAGGACCTGGAGGCGCCCGAGCGCCGGGCCGTGGAGCGCATCCGCAACTCCGCCGGGCGCATGGGGCGGATGATCACGGACATCCTCGACTTCGCGCGCAGCAAGCTGGGCTCGGGCATCCCCGTCTCGCGCGAGTCGATGAACCTGGCGGACATCTGTCAGGCGACGCTGGACGAGCTCCAGGTGAGCCACCCCCAGCGCAGGCTCCTGTTCGAGTCGTCCGGCGACACCACGGGCCAGTGGGACCCGGACCGCGTGGCGCAGGTGCTGGGCAACCTGGTGGCCAACGCGCTCCAGCACGGCGGGCCGGACTCACCGGTGTCCACGTCGGTGCGAGGCGAGGCGGAGGTCGTGGTGATGGAGGTCCACAACCAGGGCGAGCCGATTCCGGCCGAGCTGCTGCCGCGCATCTTCGACCCGTTCAAGTCGCCGGTGACGTCGTCGGGCGCGGTGGCGTGGTACCCGAAGCAGCGCGGCCTGGGCCTGGGGCTCTACATCGTCCACCAGATTGCGCGCGCGCACGGAGGCCGCGTGGAGGTGCGCTCCTCGAGGGAGGAGGGCACCACCTTCCGGGTGTACTGGCCGCGGCGCGGCGCGTGACGCGTCACTTGCCCGGCGCGGAGACGGGCTCGGGGCTCACGGCCAACAGATACACGGCCTCCGCGAGCATGCGCGTGGTCAGGTCCAGGTTCTCCAGGGAGATGGACTCATCGGGCGCGTGGCCGGTGTACTCGTCACCGGGGAAGCCGGGGCCGAAGTCCACCGCCTTGGGGAACAGGCGCGCGTAGGTGCCGCCGCGCACGGACGTGGGGATGGCGTCCGGGTCGTTCCGGTGGCGCTTGTAGATGGCCATCAGCGTGGTGACGAGCGGGCCGGAGGTGTCCGCCACGTGCGGGTCTCCCACGTAGCGCTCGCCGGCCTCCGTCACGCGGCCATCCGAGTCCTGCCCCACGAGCAGGGCGGCCTGGTCCAGCGCGGCGTTGAACTTCGCGGAGTCCTGTCCCCGGGGGCGGCGCATGTTGACGCCCAGGTTCACCTTCCCGTCCGCCACGCGCAGCATCGTGGGCGCGACGAGCAGCGGCCCCATCAGCGCGGCGTCCGAGTACTCGACGGCCAGCTTCTGGCCGTGGTGGTCGCCCTCGAAGCGCAGGAACAACACGCGCAGCATGGCGGCGATGCCGTTGTCCTCCAGGATGAGGCGCGAGGAGACGGCGGACAGGCCCCACAGCGCGTTGACGCCCTCGTTGGCGACGGAGGAGTGCACCGCCTTGCCGTGCACGGTGAGCACCACCGCGCCGCCCTCCTCCTTCACGTCGGCCTTGAGCCACGGACGCGTGCGCTGCTCGTCGGCGACGGCGGCGCGCACGGTCTCCAGCGCGACGGGGAGCGAGCTGCCCTCGCCGGGGAGCAGCTTGAGCGTGGCGGTGCCGGGCACCTGCGTGAGGAACTCGCCGCCCTTCGCGTCCACCGGGCGCAGCGCGAACTTGGAGGACTTGCGCGCGGGGCCCACGGGCGCGGACAGGTTCCACGCGACGAAGCCCGACTGCGCGGCGACGACGGGGAAGCTCGAGTCGACGGAGATGACATGCGGGGCCTTGGGCTCGATGGCCGCGTACTTCATCATCCCCGTCCAGTCGCTCTCCTCGCCGTTGCCGATGATGACGAGCACCTTGCCCCGCGGCTCGATGCCGAGCTGCCGCGCATGGTCGAGCGCCACCAGCGCGGACGCCAGCGGCCCCTTGTCGTCCTCGACGCCTCGGCCGTACAGGCGGCCTTCCTGGACGTGGGGTTCGAAGGGCGGGCGCTTCCACTCGTGCGCGGGCGCGGGCACCACGTCGCCGTGGAAGACCAGGCCCAGGGCGGGTGCGCCCTTGCCCCAGGCAATCTCGAACACCTCATTGGCGCCCACGGCGCGGAAGGCCATGTCATGGGCCTTGGCCCACTTCTGGAGGAAGCGCCCCATGGCGGCGATGCCCGGGTTCTTCGGGGCGGGCGCCTCGCTGCTGACGGTCTTGAAGCGCACCAGCTCCTTGGTGAGCGCGACGACCTCGTCCAGGGCGCAGGCCTGCACGTAGGCGGCGTGGCGGGCCTGGGGGCTGACGCCCTTCATGGCCTCCTCTGAGAAGCGGGCGGCGCGGGCCTTGGGGGTGCCCTGGCAACGGGGGTCCGGAGCCGCGAGCGCGGCGGAGGGGACCAGACAGCAGAGGGCGGCGGCGATGGGGAGGCGCATGGCGGTGGGAGACCCTATTTCAAGAGGGCAGGTCGTCCTACCTCGGCGGAAGGGTTGAGGCTCCAAGTGACGCCCGGCAGGCCGCTCGCTGCCCATGGGGGTGAAACTGGAGGGCGGGAGCGCTATTCCTCCGGCATGTTCTTCGACACGACCAAGAAGCTGAGGATGCCGTCCCCGGCGGAGGCGCTGCCGGGCCGGACGGACGAGATGCCTGTTCCGCCCAAGCACGAGGTGCTGGGCACGCCGATGACGGGGCCGGTGCCGGAGGGGTACGAGGTCGCCATCCTCGGGCTCGGGTGCTTCTGGGGCGCGGAGCGGAAGTTCTGGCAGACGCCGGGCGTGTACAGCACGTCCGTCGGGTATGCGGGCGGCCTGACGCCCAACCCCACCTATCGCGAGGTGTGCAGCGGGCTCACCGGCCACAACGAGGTGGTCCGCGTGGTGTTCGACCCGAAGAAGCTCACGTACGAGCAGCTGTTGCGTGTGTTCTGGGAGAACCACAACCCCACGCAGGGCATGCGTCAGGGCAACGACGAGGGGACGCAGTACCGCTCCGGCATCTACTACACCAGCGAGTCACAGAAGCGCATCGCGGAGGCCAGCCGGGACGCGTACCAGAAGGCCCTCGCGGCGAAGGGAGTGGGGACCATCACCACGGAGATCCTCCCCGCGCCCGCGTACTACTACGCCGAGGACTACCACCAGCAGTACCTCGAGAAGAACCCCGGCGGGTACTGCGGCCTGGGCGGCACGGGTGTGAGTTGTCCCATCGGTGTGGGCGTCAGCGCCTGAGCTGAAGCGACTCAGGGCGATGAGCGTCCGCCAATCGCAGGGAATCGCTCATAGGTGCGCAGCAGCGCGTCCAGATGAACAGGGTCGTCGTAGTCGAACGGAGTCTCCGTGAGCTGCACGACCCACCCTCCCGACGCCGTGCGCCGCGCTCATCGGAGGCAACGGCACATCGTCCCGTCCGGTCGTTGAACCGGACCCGCTCTTGGTCGAGGGCGTAGAAGCACCGCTCCGCCAGCACGGGTCAGGGTTGAGACGCCTCGCGGACGGCGCACCGTCCCTCGTCCTTCCACGGCAGCCCTGCGGCTCGTTGGAGGTTCACGGCTCTTGGACTGCGGGGGCCCCCGCTCCTGCGCTCGGCGCTGACGTAGCGCACGCACAGAGAACGAGCAGGAATGCGGCGCAGGCCTGGAGTCGCAGGGGCACGGGCTACTCCACCACTTCCAGTCCACCGTGGTCGGCGGCAAGGGCGGTGAAGGCGCCCCAGTGCAGCAGGGCGCTGCGCAGCGACCTGGCATCGTACGGGAACGACTCGAACCCGGAGACCACGAGCTCGCCGCGTGCCTCGAACGCCTGACGGAGCTCCGCTTGCGTGTCGTTCCAGCGCTCCTGCAGCGTGGCGAAGAACTCCGAGGGAACCTCTTCCTGCATGAAGCGACGCATGCTCCGTGAGATGCGCACGCACTCATCGGGGTCGAACTCGTTGCCCACCTCACCGAACCGGTCCATCGCCAGGAGGTCCTCCCCTTCCGCGGGCTCCTCGCTGACGACCCCGAGCAGAATCATCGCCTCGATGAGCATGTCCAGCTCGACATAGCGGAGGCGGTAGTCGGCGGGATGCTCCGGGTCGAGCGGGGGGTACCAGTCCGGCAGCGCGTCGGGCGGCGTGCAGATTCTCAGGGTGATGGTCATGGAGCCCCTCCACAGGTGTCGCCACTTCGAGAGAAGAGGAACTCTGAAGGCCGCAAAAGGTCGCGTCAATGAGCGCCACGGAAACACGCACGCTCTCATGAACCGAGACGCATTGGAGGCGCACGTGGGTCCGCAATGGATTCGCGACACCTCCGTATCGCTTTCGCACCCGGCATGTCTTGCCGGGACGTTCAGAGGGGGAGTCACAACATGCGTGTCGACGGCTCGTCACGTCCGACGCAATCCGTCTCATCCGAGGGCGCGACTGAAACAGCCCGGACCGAGACCCGCACCGAGAACAACATCGTCACCCAGGAGGAGTCCTCTCACGCGGAGGGCTTCGACTCGACCTCCAGCTTCGAGGAGGACAACGGCGGCGCCGTGCACCGCGAGCGGCTCCAACCACCGCCGCCACCTCCACCTCCCGAGGAGGAGGAAGAAGCGCCCGCACCGCTCCCGCTCCGGGACCTGAAGCGCGGCGACACCGGCCCCGATGTGAAGGCGGTGCAGGACGCGCTGGTGACGCTGGGCTACCTCACCGAGGAACAGGTCGCCACGGGACCAGGACAGTTCGGCCCGAAGACCGCAGCCGCGCTGGAGCGCTTCCAGGCCGAGCACGGCATCACGGCCTCGGGCGACTACGCGGGCAAGACACGCGAGGCGCTCGGCAAGGCCCTCACGGAAGAGAAGACCTCTGGCGGTGCACGTCGTCCCGCCATGTCCGCCGAGGACGCGTTCATCACCCAGTTCACCTCCGAGTACAACCCGACCGGTCCTCGCGGCAGCACCAACTGCGGCCCCGCGAGCCTCGCCATGTCGCTCGCATACACGGGCCACATGCCCGCCGGCCTCACCCACGAGCAACAGGTCGACTACGCGCGCGCGTTGATGAGCCCTCGCCGCGAGAGTGAGTTCACCTCCGTGAAGGCCTCCGACGGCACCCGCGTGCCGCAACTCGACCGCGACCGCGAGCTCACCGGCGGCACCATGGTCAGCGACGGCATCAAGGGCGCGGGGCTCGACGCGCGCTACGGACAGGGCTGGGAAGAGCTGGACCGCCAGCTCGCCGCGGGCAACCCCGTGGTCGCCAACGGCCGGACGAACGCGGCCTGGCGCGAGCAGTTCCCCGAGCGCATGGGCTCGGGCGACATCGGCCACCTCAACGCGATTCTCGGCAAGACCTCGGATGGAAAGTACCTGGTCGCCGACCCCCTCCACACCGGCGGCCCGGTGGCGATGACGCGCGAGCAACTGGGCGTCTTCTTCTCGCCCACGCGCGGACAGCCGTCCTTCACCGCGCTCCAAGGCGCCTCCTCGAACACGGCCGCGGACGTGGGCGCACGCGCGGGAGGCAGCGTGGGCGCGGCGGTGGCGAAGCGCCTCGAGGACGCCGCCCGCGATGTCCCCGCGCCGAGGCCCGAGCCCTTCATCCCGAACCTCGGCGTGAGCACCGTCGGCGGCACCGGCACGGACGTGAAGACCCGCGCGACCCAGGACGCGAAGGCGCTGGAGGCCACCCTCCAGACGAGCCTGGAGCAGGGCGCGCGTCAGTTCGAGCGGCTCATCGCCAGCAACCCGGACCCCGTCTACCAGGAGGCGTTCGTCCGCGCGGCGGAGCCGTCCCTCGCCAAGATGGGCCAGCTCTTCGCCGGCGTGTCGCCGGAGACGAACCGCAAGCTCCATCCGCCCGGCTCGCAGAAGCCACCGGACCTCCATGACCGCAAGGTGCTCGAGAAGCTCGCGAACGAGGAGACGCGCATCGAGCACGAGACGTACTACGCCCTCGCGCGCGCCACCGAGCACCTCGAGGACCCGACGGCCGGCCGCGTGGGCAAGGCCTTCACGCGCGACGCGCCTCCCACGCTCGTCAACATGTCGCTGACGAGCGCGGTGCGCACATCCATGAACTTCGGCCTCGGCTCACGGCTCGCGTTCGACATCGAGCGCTCCTTCAGTCGTGGCGAGGTCATCCCTCCAGGCAGCACCGCGCCCTCCTACGGCACGGCCCAGGCGGCGCTGCACCAGACGCTGTGGAGCACCCTCGACGGCATCCGCGGCCAGTTCTCCGCCGCGGCGGACAAGGCGCAGCAGCACCAGCAGCGGCTCACCGAGCTGCTCAGTGGACCTGCCGCCGTCCTCACGCCCGAGCAGCAGAAGTCCTTCATCGACACGTACATGCTCCAGGGCACCGTGCAGCAGGACCTCGCGGAGCACGAGCGCCTGGGCAAGCTGCTCTCCACCGCCGCGCCGGATGGCGTGCCCGTGGGCTCGGACGAGGCGCGCGTCCAGGCGCTCGCGCGCGAGCTGCCCCGACTGGCGGAGACGAAGGGCGGAGCCGAGTACCTCGCCGCGCAGCTCACCGCGAAGGCCGAGGACAAGCCGCTCTTCCTCGACGTGGTGGGCGCGCTGAAGGACGGCAAGGACTTCGACGAGAAGCTCGCGCTCGCGCTGGTGAAGAGCGCCGGCACGGTGGCCCTCATCTCCGCGGGCAACAAGTCGCCCGGTGAAGCACGAAAAATCTTCGACGGGCTCGCGCGCTACGCCGACGTGTTCGGGATGAAGTCGAGCGACATGAAGTCGTACGTCCGGCTGCTGCGCGACATCAAGCCCGGCTCCACCGATGCGCAGGTGCTCGAGACGACGAAGTCGCTGAAGTCGCTGCTCACGGACCAGGAGACGGGCCTGCCTTTCCCCCCGGAATCTCCCCGGGGCCAGGCACTGCGGACCCTGGGCATGCTCGTCACCACCACCGCGTTCGTCGGAGACGCGGCGGGCTGGAGTCAGGCGGACCTCGCCTCGCGGCTCAAGGTCGTCGGTGACGGCCTGAGCGTCACGGGAGACGGGGCCACGGTCATCACCAGCGTGCTCGGCAAGACGGCGCGCTGGTCCTCGGCGGTCTCGGCCTTCGGCAAGCTTTCCGCTCTGGGCGCGGTGCTGGGCGCGGCCGGCGACGCGATGCAGAGCATCCAATTCCTGCAGCAGGGCGACGGGTGGAAGTTCGCGTCCTCGGGAGCACAGGCGCTCGGTGGCGCGCTGATGGCGGGAGCCTCCCTGTTCGGCATGGCGCCCGGCTTCCAGATTCTGGGGGCGGCGCTATTCCTCGGGGGCCTCGGGCTGAAGTACCTGGACCCCGCGGACGAGCGCCTGCGCGAAGAGCAGGTGAAGCTGCTCACCGCCAGCGGCATGGCCCCGGGACTCGCGAAGGGCCTCATCCATCTGGGCCCCGACTTCCTCGGCAGCCGTCTGGTCCAGGGCGCGGGCATGTCACCCGAGCAGGTGCAGACCTTCCTCACCGCGCACCCGGACATCGCGCAGGATTCACTTCACCTGGACAGCCTCGCGCAGGCCGCCGACGCGATGAAGATGAAGGGCGCGCACTTCCAGGAGTTCCTCGAGCGACTCGCCAAGGCCCACGGCGTCGACATGGCGACGCTCGGCCGCGAGGTACACACGCTGTTCTTCGGACACCCGCCCTCCGGCGGCGCGGGCGGTGGTGAGCAGTACCTCTCCCAGGGTGACGAGTTCCGCGCCTGGGTTCAGAAGCGCACGCCCGAAGTCGCCGCGTGGGCAAAGCAACACGAGTCACCCTGAGTCGACTCACCGGTCCAGGAGCGCGGCCCGTCTCGCCGCGCTCCCACTCGCCCGTGGTGGGCCCGCACCACTGGAGCATCCACACGACGCTGTCGATACCCGACAGACACCCGCGCCGATTCTGCGCCCCCTCAGGGTCACTGTCCGCGACGCGACGCGGCGACCACACACCCTGATGAAAATCCTGCATGACCGCCCCGCGGGCATTTCTCGACTTAACGCGTTATCCTGGCTTGGTTTGACTTTCTTTTTCGTCCGAAGAAATAGAATCAGTCACGAAAGGAAAGGACCGCTCGGACGCAGCCTCATCTCGGTATGCGTTTGTTCATCCCCTCCCCCACTTTCTCCAGCGGCCCGCTTTTCATTCCATGCAATTACCAACTCCTCTTGTGCAGGCGCTGCACCGTGTCAGGAGTCTGCTGACGCGGGCATGTGCGGTGGCGGTGGTGGTGGGTGTGGCGGGGTTCGCCTCGGACGCGAGCGCCCAGGTGGGCAACCTCGCCCTCAACCGGCCCACGGTGGCGTCGTCCTCCGAACCCGGGCTCGGAGGCACCTACGCCGTGGACGGAGACGGCGGCACGCGCTGGGGCAGCGCGTTCACCAACAACGAGTGGCTCTACGTCGACCTGGGCGCGAGCACCGCCATCAACCGGGTCGTGCTGACGTGGGAGACCGCGTACGCGCGCGCCTACACGGTGCAGACGTCCACGGACGCGACGAACTGGACGGACATCCGCGCGGTGACGGACGGCGACGGCGGCACGGATGACCTGACGGTGACGGGCACGGGCCGCTACGTGCGCATCCTCTGCACGCAGCGCGGCGCCATCGACTACGGCTACTCGCTGTGGGAGCTGGCCATCTACGGCGGCGGCACCTCCACCACCGGAGACCTGGCGAAGAACCGCCCCGCCACGGCGTCCAGCGTGGAGGCCAACGCGGCGCACCTGGCGCCCGGCTACGCGGTGGACGGCAACACGACGACACGCTGGTCCTCGTCGGAGGTGGAGGCGCAGCCGTGGATTCGCGTGGACCTGGGCAGCGCGCAGACCCTGGGCAAGGTGGTGCTCAACTGGGAGGGCGCCTACGCGGCGACGTACGTCCTCGAGGGCTCGACGAACGACTCCACCTGGGCGCCCCTGGCCTCCAACATCACCGACGGCGCGCCGGGGCGACGGGAGGTCACCGTGTCGGGCTCGGCCCGCTACGTGCGCGTGCGCGCGCTCACCAAGGGCACCGGCTACGGCATCTCCCTGTGGGACCTCGAAATCTACGCGCCCGGCCAGGGCCCGCAGGAGCCGCCGCCGCAGACGACGAACCAGACCATCAAGCTGATGTTCCCGGAGCTGGCGTACGCGAAGATCAACGTCTCGCCCGCGCCGGTGAGCGTCACGCCGACGCCCGAGGAGGGCAACACCACGCCGTCGGTGCGCAACCCGCCTGGGCCCTTCACCTACGAAATCACCTTCGCGCCCAACACCACGGTGACGCTGTCGAAGAACCAGTTCTCCCCCACCGCGCCCAACACGGACATCCGGCTGGTCGTCACCGCGGCCAACGGCACGGTGCTGCGAGGACAGAGCGTCACCGCGCTCGCGGTGCAGGGCGCCGAGTGGAAGGTGGAAATCTATTCGACGGGCACGGGCCCGGACCGCGACCGCACCATCATCCCGGACCCGTACGTCGCGCCCGCGCCGCCGCCCGTCTCGGGAGCGTTCGCGCTGGTCGCCCCGGCCAACGCCGCCATGGTGACGAGCACGCGCCGCCCCACGCTCCAGTGGGCCGCCGTCTCCGGCGCGGCGAACTACAAGGTCTACCTGAACGTCAGCCGTGACGATTACGACTGGATGGCGGCGGGCAACCTGCTGGACCGCTACACGCTGATGACCACCACCACGGCGACGTCGTGGACGCTGGACAGGGACCTGCCCGACCGCTGGACGTACAAGTGGTACGTCGTGGCCACGCAAGGCAGCGGCGCTACCAGCCGCTCCGACCTGCGCACCTTCAGCCTGTACCTGCCCGTCGTCGAGACGGCGGACGACGGCGTCGCGCTCATCAACGGCATGCGCGACTTGAACAAGAACGGCGTCATCGACCCGTACGAGGACTGGCACAACCCCATCGCCACGCGCGTCAACGACCTGATGGCGCGGATGACCACCCGCGAGAAGGCGCTGCAGATGTTCTACGAGGCGAAGACCTTCCCCGAGGCGGGCTTCACCATGGGGCCGCTGAGCCCCACGGACATCGTCGCCTTCCAGCGAGCCTCCGCGGCGACGCGGCTGGGCATCCCCAACATCGACGCGGGCGACTCCATCCACGGCTTCAAGACGAGCTGGCCCACGCAGCCGGCGCTCGCGGCCTCGCGGGACATGGACACCATCTACGAGCTGGGCGACATGCAGCGCCGCGAGCAGCTCGCGGTGGGCAGCCGGGGCACGCTGTCACCGCTGGCGGAGGTGGGCACCAAGGTGCTCTATCCGCGCATCCAGGAGGGCAACGGCGAGGACGCGGACCTGGCGGCGGGCATCACCCGCGCGCTCATCGCGGGCCTGCAGGGCGGCCCCGAGGTGAACCCGCACTCCATCTGGGTCACCACCAAGCACTGGCCCGGCCAGGGCGCGGGCGGTGAGGCCGGCATCACGTACGACGGCACCACCATCCACTACCACATGCGCCCGTGGCACGCGGCGCTGGAGGCCGGCACCAGCGGCATCATGCCCGGCTACGCGGGCAGCTGGTTGCTCGGCCCGGAGGGCTACGGCGCGGGCGACAGCGTGGGCATCCTCAACTACCTGCGCGTGAAGCTGGGCTACCAGGGCGTCATCTGCTCGGACTGGCTGCCGTCGGGGGCGTGGGTGCGCTCGGCGACGGCGGGCTCGGACGTCATGGGCGGCGCCAACCCCGCGCAGATGGGCGACTTCGAGACGGCGGTGCCGATTGCCCGCATCAACGAGTCGGTGCGCAGGATTCTGGACCTGAAGTTCCGCCTGGGCATCTTCGAGGACCCGTACCGCCGAGGCCCGGCGGGCACGTCCGAGTGGCACACGGCGGACCACAAGGCGCTGGTGCGCCGCGCGGCGCAGAACGCGATGACGCTGCTGAAGAACGACGGCGCGCTGCCAATTCGCCTCGGCGCGGGCTCGAGCATCGTCATCGCGGGGCCGTGCGCGGACGCGGGGCCGTGCATGGTGACGTGGCGCTCGGACTTCCACGGCACGGAGTTCGGGGACCTGACCATCTACCAGGCCCTCAAGCAGCGCGCGGAGGCGGCCGGAATCACGGTGTACAAGGACAACGCGCCCGCCGGCGTGACGCCCAGCGCGGCCATCGTCGTGGTGGGCGAGAGCTACTTCACCCACGGCACCGAGTGGGACAAGGAGAAGCCCTACCTGCCCGGAGACCCCATCGGCCCCGCGCACGACGCCAAGTGGGGCAACCAGTACGGCCTCATCACGGGCTTCCGCGCGCGCAACATCCCCACGACGACGGTGCTCATCCTGCCGCGCCCGTACATCCTCACCAACGTGGTGCCGCAGACGAACGCGCTGCTCGTGGCGTACCGGCCCGGAGACTCGGGCGGCCCCGCGGTGGCGGACGTGCTCTTCGGTGACGTGTTCCCGCGAGGCAAGCTGCCCTGGCAGCTGCCGCGCTCGCTGGACCAGATTGGCACCGACGTGGAGAACAACCAGCTCGAGCAGTGGGACCTCCCGTTCGACCTGGGCGCCACGGCGGCGCAGCGCGCGGAGATTCGCTCGCGCATCGCCCAGGGCCTGCCGGTGCTGCCCATCTACGGCAACCCGCTGTTCCAGTACGGCGCGGGCATCGAGGGCTTCGGGCTGTCCGACTCGACGCCGCCCACGGCCTTCACGCTGCTGACGCCAGCGCCGGGCTCCACCCTCACCACGCGGCCGAACTTCACGTGGACGGCGAGCAGCGACCCGCAGACGGGCATCCACCGCTACGAGGTGTTCCTCGACGGCAGCCCGTTCCCCGTGGCCACGACGCGCACGAACTCCGCGCCGGTCATCAACGCGGCGCTGGGCAACGGCGCGCACACCTGGTTCGTGCGGGCGTACAACTGGGCGGGCGGCGTCACGCAGTCGGCGACGGCGACGTTCACGCTCAACGACACCGCGCCCCCGGCGGCCTTCGCGGCGCTGGTGCCCTCGGCGGGAGCATCGGTACCGGGAGCCTCCACCACGTTCATCTGGGAGCAGACGACGGACGTGGGCGCGGGCGTGTCGAAGTACGTGCTCGTGGTGGACGGCACGGACCGCGCGCCGGACGTGACGCCCAAGCCGTACGTGGGCACGACGACGAACCTGGCGCTCGGCAAGAACGTCTCCGCGACGTCGTCCGAGTTCGGCAGCCCCAACGACGCGGTGGACGGCAACGCCACGGCGACGCGCTGGGCCAGTCGCGCGGATGGGCCCACCCCCAACACCGAGTCCATCACCGTGGACCTGGGCGCGGTGTACTCGCTCAAGCGGGTGAACCTGCTCTGGGAGGCGGCGTACGGGAAGCAGTACGCCATCGACGCGTCGGTGGACGGGACGACGTGGCGCACGGTGTACACGGAGGCCAACGGCAACGGCGGGCAGGATGACCTGACGGGGCTGAGCGGCGTGGGGCGCTACGTCCGCATGCGCGGCATCGAGCGCGGCACGGGCTACGGGTACTCGCTGTGGGAGTTCGAGGTGTACGGCGTGGGCACGGAGCAGACGACGCTCACGGGCCTCGCCGCGGGCAGCCACACCTGGCGGGTGCGGGCGGTGGACGGCGCGAACAACACCACGCTCTCCAGCGGCCCCATCTCCTTCACCAAATAGTCCTCGCCTGGAAATCACGCAGAGTGTGGCGCGTACACCCTGAAGAGGTCCCTCTCCATCCGTGGAGGGCCTCTTCAGGGGGAACCACCATGCAGCTCCAGAGAGTCCTTCCCGCCACGCTCGTCTTGCTCACCACCGGCAGCGCGAGCGCGGCGGACTTCCATCCCATGACGCCGACGGTGTGCCACACGCAGGTGGCGCCGCTGTTCACGACGGGAGGCCAGTACCTGGACCCGAACAACGGCGTGCGGCAGGACGCGTGGTCCATGCTGATGCGCTGGCAGGGCAACATCGCCTCCACGCCGGTGTCCTACAACGTGGGGACCTTCACGGGGCTGAGCGTCCCCTCGCCCTTCTCCTCGTGGCAGCGGGGGCAGCAACCCGAGTCCGCGTCGGGGACGCCCGCGGCGCAGGTCTACTGCTACGACGCCGGCATGCTGCTCAACTCGTGGACCTCGCCCAAGACGCACGTGGAGGGCGGCGGCTACAACGACATGTTCGGCTACGCGTGGAGCCCGGCGAACCGGCCGCGGCCCTTCTCGCTCTTCACGACGCGCAACGGCGTGCTCGGAACGTGGCCCACGGAGTTCGTGCTCCAGGGGAACATGACGGTGCCGCTGGTGACGGGCTGGAACACGTCCGACGGAGGGGCGACGTGGAACGGCCTCAGCAACCCGGGCCCGGGGGACATCCTCAACTCGGGCGCGGCGCAGCTGAGCATGTTCGCGTATCTGCGCGACACGGCGCATCCGAACCTGCGTCCCATCGGCGTGCTCGGGGGGGTCTATGCGAACAACGTCCCCGCTTCGCCTTGTCCCGCCAACGGCCGGGGCAACGTCGGCTTCGACTATCCCAACGGCGCCTGGTTCACCGGCAACGCCCTGTGCAACACGGACCTGTCCACCGTGCGCTACACGGGCGCGACGACGACCCACTCGCAGTTCTCGGACCTGCGCTTCTTCCGCGTCCACTACACGCGGCAGAACCTCATCAACCTCGTCCAGCGCATCAACAACCAGCAGTGCGCCAGTGACGCGGCGGGGAACCTGCTTGCGAACAGCTGCAACTGCCCGACGCCCGGGGTGAGCTGCCCGCCGACCGGCTACTCCACCAATCCGGATGACTACGTCGTCGAATACACGGGCGTGCTCGCGGAAATCGTCCAGTGCAACCCCACCCAGGGTTGCGACACCGTCATCACCAACCGCCAGATTTCGATGACCTCGAGGGTGAACGGATACGGCGCTTTCTGGTACGTCCCGTAGCGCGACTCCCGGGGCCCGCGTCCGTTCTCCTCGGGGAGCGGACGCGGAGGCTCGGGGAGCCATGGCGAAGTTCGACTACAGGAACATGCTGACCCGGGTCATCCAGGTGCTGGATGACTTCTTCTCGGGGTTCGACCCGGTCTCGCCCGCTCCTGCCCCAACGCCCGCGCCCGTGGTGTCCACGGAGCTTCGGGAGCCGGAGCTGGAGGCCGCCATCCTCCGGGATCCAGAGAACGACGACGCCTATCTTATCTATGGGGATTGGCTGCAGGCGCGAGGTGTCCCTCGTGGGGAGCTGATAGCGCTCCAGCACGCGGTGTTGCTCGCCACGGCTCGCGAGAAGATGGGGCGGGAGAAGGAGGTCAGTGACTTCTTCGCACGCCATGCGCGGGAGATGTTCGGGGAGTTGTACGCCGAGCCCTCGCGGTACTCGGGGCTCTCGAGCGGGCGAGTGCACTGGCACTGGCATCTGGGCTTCATCCAGCGGGCGTGGCTCGGGAGCAACCACGCCTACTCGCTGGACGTGCCTCGGGTGCTGACGGAGCTGCTCACGCATCCCTCCGCGCGCTTCTTGCGTGCATTGACGGTGGGGCTGCTCGACGACGCCGCGGACTCGAATCACTACGAAGGCATCATCCAGCTCATCGCACGGTACGCGCCCGCGACGCTGCGGGAGCTGAAGGTCGCGGACGTGCTGGAGAACGAGTTCGGCCTCTCGCGCGTCCGACTCGGAGATGTATCGTCCCTGTACACGGCGCTGCCGAGGCTGCACACGTTGACGCTGCGTGGGGACATGGTGCTCGGCGCCATGCACCTGCCGGATTTGCGGGAGCTGACCATCGAGACCTCGGGGCTGTCGCGCGAGTCCCTGCGGTCCATCCTCTCGGCGAGCTGGCCGAACCTGGAGAAGCTGGAGCTCTGGTTCGGCGTGGCGGAGCACGGGGGGAATGTGTCGTTCGAGGATGTACGGCCGTTGCTCGAAGGCACGGGGATGCCGAGGCTGGTGCACCTGGGACTGTGCAACGCGGGGTTCACGGATGCGGTGTGCGAGGCCCTGCCTTCGGCGCCGGTGCTGCGGCGGCTCACGCGGCTGGACCTGTCGTTGGGCACGATGACAAGCAAGGGGGCGGCTGCGCTCGTGGCGGGCGCGGGTGCGTTCGCGCATCTGGAGATGCTGGTCCTGACGGACAACCTGCTGGATGACGCGAGCGTGGAGTCGCTGGAGTCGCTCTGCCCACAGGTCTGGCTGCAGGACCAGCGTGACGATGATGGGTCCGCGGGCAACGTGGCCCATCGGGACTGAGGGTCGCGCGGCGCGAGCGACAAGCTGTCATCGTGCGGACGCGAGGGGATGACAGGACAGGCCTGGGTGGAGATACGTTGGCGCACGTGCGGCGTGGGCCTCCGAGCGAGGACGTGCTTTGGCATCGTGATTGCTTTTGTCCTGTGCATCCCCGCGATGGGGAAGGAGGCAGGACACGATGAGTTGCTCATTCCGCAAGCAGGTGTGTCAGTGGGGCAGTGCCTTCATCCTGGCGAGCGCGCCGTTCGTCTCGTTGGCGAGTCCGCCGGTGGATGTCCCCCAGGCGGCGCCGAACTTCGTCCAGGCGCTCTCGCACGGGCCCGAAGACCTGGAGGTGAAGGCGACGGGGGAGAACACGTACTCGGTGCGGCGCAACGCGAAGGCGGAGCACGAGAAGACGTGCACGCAGAGCGGGGATGCGCGGTTCGTGCCCTCGTTCAAGGACGGCAAGGCGGTGGGGTTCAAGCTCTTCGCCGTGCGTCCCGGTTCCATCTACGAGAAACTCGGGTTCCAGGAGCGGGACGTGGTGCAGAGCATCAATGGCATCACGCTGGAGACGCCAGAGAAGGCGCTGGAGGCCTACGCCCAGCTCGACACGGCGAAGCGCGTGGTGGTGGCCATCGACCGCGGAGGCACGGTCATCCGCAAGACCTACAACGTGAAGCCGTGAGGACAGCAGAAGGCCCGGCGACGGGGGGCGCGCATGACGAGCGCCCGCTTCCGTCCCGGGCCTGGTGGACGGCTCAGCCCAGGTTGTGGAACACGCGCTGGACGTCGTCGTCCTGCTCCATGGCGTCGACGAGCTCCAGCACCTCGGTGGCCTTGTCCTCGGGCAGCTCGATGAGGTTCTCCGGGATGTACTCGGAGTCGGCGGAGATGGGCGCCAGCCCCTTCGCCTCGATGGCCGCCTGGAGCTTGCCGAAGTCGGCGAAGTCACACCGGATGATGAGCTGCTTCTCACCCTTCTCGCCCGTGCCCTCGCCCATCTCCTGCAACCCGTGGTCGATGAGCTCCAGCTCCAGCTCATCCTGGTTGAGGCCCTCCGGGTTCAACCGGAACACCCCCATCCGCTTGAACATGAACGCCACGCTGCCCGTGCTACCCATGTTCCCGGAGTTCTGGTTGAAGTGCATCCGCACGTTCGCCACCGTGCGCACCACGTTGTCCGTGGCCGTCTCCACCAACAGCGCGATGCCGTGCGGCGCATAGCCCTCGTAGAGGACGATTTCGTACTGCGTCGCCGTCTGGCCGCTGGCGCGCTTGATGGCCGCCTCGACCTTGTCCTTCGGCATGTTCGCCGCGCGCGCGTTCTGCAACACCCGCCGCAACGTGGAGTTCGAGTCCGGGTTCGGCCCGCCGGACTTCACCGCGATCGCAATGTCCTTGCTGATGCGCGTGAAGACCTTCGCCATCTTGTTCCAGCGGGCCATCATCGTGGCCTTGCGTGTCTCGAAAATGCGTCCCATGGGTCGAGCGACTCGCGAAGAGAGGGGGCGCCAGGCGCGCCCCAGGTGAAGAAAGGGGGTTGCTGTAAAGGGCCCGGGCAATCTAGCGCAACTCTGATGGAGCGCCCGCGCTTCGTGTGCGGGGCGGCGTCCTGTCCAACGTTCAACTTGGGAGACGACACGCGCGGGCGGAGCCCCCCAAGGGCCCACGCACCCGCCGTCATCCACCCGGGGACGGGGCCCGCCGACAACGGGCCCCCGGGACTCTCAGCGGGCCTGCTGCGCCGCCGGCTGGGGCGCGGGGGCCATGCTGTTGGCGCCCGTGCCCTGCTCACCGTTGGCGAAGGCGCGCTCCATGTGCGCATCAATCTGGCCCACGGCCATCAGCCCCGCCATCCGGAAGTCCGAGATGAACGACCACAGCGGGTACTTGAAGCTCGCCGGCTTGTTCTTCTCGATGAAGAAGTGGCTGAACCATGCGAAGCCGTACGCCGCAACCAGGGCCGCTGGAATCAGCGCCCCACGGCCCGTGGAGATGGCCGCGATGCCCGTGGCCACGCCCAGGCTGGTGCCCACGAAGTGGAACCGGCGCGTCACCGGCAGCGAGTGCTCACGCAGGTAGAACGGCCAGAACTCGGCATAGGTCTGGAGGGTGGGCTTGGACATGAAGTGAAGTTGTGTCCAGACAGGGGCTCGACGTCAACCCGCCGTGCGTCAGGAACCGCCCGTCGCCCCCCTCCAGCCCCCGAGGGCAGGGCCGCCAGGCGACCAGGCGGACTCCGGAGGCCTGAACGGAATCGGACGTCTCGCGGCCGTCGACTCCGCAGTTTTCCGCCCGCTGCGCACCGAAGCGCTCCGAGGACACCCGCCCCTCCACCTCGTCCACGGGTCGTGGGAGACTCGGGAGCAATGACGGATTGGATTCCCAAGCCGAACCCGACGGTGGACCTGCGCACGTTGGTGCTCAGCCCGGAGGAGGGCTTCGTGCTCTCCCGGCTCGACGGCGCCACGGCGGCCAGGAACCTCCCCGCGCTCACCGGCCTGCCTCCCGAGCGACTCCAGGGCATCCTCACCCGGCTCGTCTCCCAGGGCGCCCTGCTCCCCGTCGCCACGGCCCCCGCCACCCCGGTGGCCCCTCGTGTCCCACCCGCACCGACGCGAGCCCCCACCGTGAGCCCCGGCTATGAGCCGCTCGCGGCCCACGCACCACTTCAAGAAGAAGAGCTGCCCACGCTCGAGCTGCTCCCCCAGGAGGCCGATGCGGGCGAAGTCGACGTCCTGGAGACCTCCGAGTCCGACGCCGCCGCGCCCGAGCCCCAGGACTCCGACGCCGAGGACGTGCCCGAAGTGGCGCTCGGCAACTTCCGGCAGCTCTTCGAGACGCGGTTGCATCCGCAACCCGAGGACCAACGTGTCGCGCTGGCGCACACCGCGCAGGACCCGGAGCTGTCCGCGCTGTGCTTCGACCCGCTGCCCTCCATCATCAAGGCGGTGATGGAGAATCCCCGCGTCGGGCTCGCCCATGCGCGCCTCATCGCGCGCAACCACCGCAACCCCGTGGGACTGGAGTCGCTCTGTGCCCGCGCGGCCTTCGCGGCGGACATGGGCGTGCGGCGCTGGCTCGTGCGCAACCCGCAGCTCCCCGTCAGCCTGTTCCGCAGGCTCTGGAGCGCGCGTCGGTTGATGGAGCTGTACAAGGTGACGGTGGACCGCGACGTCCCCGAGTCCACGCGGCGCTCGTCGCGCGAGGTGCTCCGTCAGCGCTTCACCACCGGCCCCGCCGAGGAGAAGGTGGAGCTCATCCTCAACACCGAGGGCCGCGCGCTCGCGTCGCTCATCGGCATGTCCGTGGATGGGAAGACGGCGTCGATGTTGTGCGGACGCACCTACCGCTCGCCCATGCTCATCCAGAACATCGCGCGCTGGAGCGCCGCGCCCCCGGCCCTCATCGCCCACCTGCTCAAGCAGGAGGCCGTGCGAAGGCAGCCGCAGCTGCGCCTGCTCCTCACCCGCCACCCCAACGCCCCCGCCGAGGTCCGCCGCAGCGGCTGAGCCTCACGGCCTGCGCGCGGTGAGGATGGGCTGATAGAAGCCCGTCTCCTCCGGCGAGTACCACCGCGTGTCGACGAGCCCCGCCCGTGTCATCGCGCCCTCCACCTCCACCCGCTGGAGCGCGCGGTACACGCCGGTGTGCTCCGTGGCCTGCCAGCCCTTGCCCTCGGGGCGCAGGATGAACTGGTGGACCGTGTACGTCCTGCCGTCGGCGGCCCAATCCCAGACCTGGAAGAGAATCCGCCGGCCCTCGGGCGCGTCGAGCACCCGCTCCGAGGTGAAGCGCGGCTGCTGCGCCATCAACGCGTCGTAGTCGCGCACGCTCAGCGCCAGCAGGCCCCCCGGCGCGAGCTTCGAGGCCATCGCATGCGCGGCGGCGTCCAAGTCCTCATCCGTGAGCAGGTGTGGCACCGCGTTGTCGAACGCGAGCACCACCTGGAACATCCCCGACACCTGCGTGTCCAGCGTCCGCATGTCCGCGACGCCCGTGGTGAGGGTGACGCCCAGGGTGCGCGCCTCGCGCTCGGCGCGGGCCACGGCGGCGGGGCTCAGGTCCGTGGCGTGCACCACGTAACCGCGCCCCGCGAGCCCCAGCGCCTGCGTGCCGATGCCACACGCGCAATCCAGCACCCGACGCGGCGGCGGCGCGCCACAACGACGCAGCAGCGCGTCCAACGCGGCGCCCTGGCGCTCCACCGTCTGGGCCCAGTTGGCGAAGAGCAGGTGATACTCCTCGGCGAGCCCCTGGTAGAACTCGAGCACGGACTCAGCCATGCGCGCGCACCTCGACGTGCGTCCTGGTGACGGCCGGAGGACTCATGGGCCGAACGTCCGCCCCTCCAGCGCCTCGATGGCGGCGCGCACGGGGGCGGGCACCGGCACCGGCTCGTTCTTGACGTAGTCCAGGGTGACGATGACGGCGGTGCCCTTCGTGTAGAGCGTGCCGTCCTCCTCGCCGAACACGGCGTGCTCCAGCGTGACGGAGGTGGTGCCGATGCGCGAGACGCGGGCGCTGGCGACCAGGCGCACGGGGAAGACGACCGGGCGCACGTACTCGGCCTGGGTGGCCTTGAGGATGGGGCCAATGCCGCCCTGGATGCGCGTCTCGCCGGCGCCCGAGGGGCCCGTCATGCCGATGCGGGCGAGGTAGGCGATGCGCGCGGTCTCGAACCACGTGAAGGTGCGAGCGTTGTTCGCGTGGCCGAACGCGTCCATTTCACTCCAGTGCAGGGTGAAGGGGACGACGACGGGGAAGTCCTTGGGGCTGAGGTCCGCCATGGCGGGCAGGGTGCCCCACTCGAGGCCATGAGGGAACGAAGAACGCCGCCTGCCTGCTCTCCAGCCAGGGGCCGGTGTCGTGATAATCCAGCAACACGATGAGTCCACGACTCCTGATTTCCGCGCTGGCCCTCACGGGCCTCGGTATCAACCCGCCCGCCTGGGCGAGTGAGGCCTCCTCGGAGGTCCCGGCCGTGACGGGGGCTCGCTTCAGCTCCGTGCCCGAGTGGACCGTCTCACCGAACATCACCGCGCGACGCTGGGTCGCGAGCCCGGAATCCGTCGCGGACACAGCGCCGCGCCCCGTCGCACCGGCATCGTCCACGCCAGGTGTCACCTCGCCTGCATGGACCGCCGCGCCGAGCACCGTCGCGCCGAGCATCACCGCGCAACGGTGGTCCGTCGGGACTGTCTCAGCGGGCCTCGCCGCGACCGAGACCTCGGTCCCGACCTCGTCCACACAGAACGTCACTCCGCCGCACTGGACTGCGGCGCCGAGGACCGCGGCACCGAGCATCGCCGCGCAACGCTGGTCCGCCTCGCCGGCAGGCTCCACGCCGAGCACAGCCGCTCCCGGCTCCGCTGCGCCGGGTACTTCCACACCAAGCTCCGCGCCGAGCACCACCGCGCCCGGCTCCGCCGCGCCGAACACGCGCCCCACGGACGCGAAGCCCACGGTGCGCCACCGCGTCACCGCCACCGAGGCTCCGCGCCACATCATCGCGAACGGCAAGGGCCGCGCGACGCTCTTCCTGAACGAGTCCACGGGCGCCACCGCCGCATCACTGACACTCCTCGAGCTCCAGCCCGGCGGCGAGGTCCCCGAGCACACGCACGACACGAGCGCGGAGATTCTCTACATCGAGGACGGCGCCGCGGACATGACGGTGGCCGGACAGACCTTGCGCGTGAGCAAGGGCGACGCCGTCTACATCCCCGCGGGCGCGAAGCACTCCGCGCGCGTCGTGTCTCCCGGCGCACCGTTCAAGGCCGTGCAGGTCTACGCGGGCCCGGGCCCCGAGCAGCGCTTCATGCAGGGCCCCCGGGAGAGCGCTCCTCATGGCCGCTGAGCGCGAATCCTCGGCGGCGCGCCAGCGGAACGAACCCTCCGATGTGCCCTCGGTCGAGCGCCCTCACCTCGTCCCCTCCCGCAACGAGACGGCGCTCATCTCCGACAGCGGCACGGCCACCCACCCCCAGCGCCACGCCCCCATGGTGCGCTGGCTGCACCCCTCGCAGCTGATTCGCACGGGCCTGGACGCCGTCGTCGCCGCCGTCTTCGGCGCCCGCGCGGACCATCGCCTCATCGAGGCCGTGGTGCGCCCGCAGGTCCCCTACTTCGACTACTCCGAGGAGACGCGCCCCGAGGGAGACTTCTGGCTCGACTACGTCTCCGACACCGGCGACGGCTGGGACTCCACGTACTCGGTGGCGCGGCTGCTCGCGCTGCCCCAGCTGAAGCTGCCCGTGCGCGGTCAGCCCCGCGTCGGCGAGTTCGAGACCGAGCGCGGCCGCGTCCTCATCTTCGGCGGCGACGGCGTGTACCCCGGCGCCAGCCGCGAGGCCTACGAGGAGCGCCTCATCCAGCCATACGAGGCAGCCATGCGGCGCTCCGTCGCGCCCAATCCGGACCTGTTCGTCATCCCGGGCAACCACGACTGGTACGACGGCCTGTCCGCCTTCATGCGGCTGTTCTGCGCCAACCGCTGGATTGCCGGACGGCGCACGCGGCAGAGCCGCAGCTACTTCGCGCTCAAGCTGCCGCAGCGCTGGTGGCTCATCGGCACGGACGTACAGCTCAACAGCGACATCGACGTGCCCCAGGTGGAGTACTTCCGCCAGGTGGCCGACAGCATGGGCCCCGACGACCGCGTCATCCTGTGCAACGCCGAGCCCGCGTGGATTCTCGCCGCCACGCAGCGGCGCAAGGGCAGCTACCTGGAGAACAACCTGGAGTACCTCCAGGAGAAGGTGCTCGGCCGACGCATCAGCATCTTCCTCGCCGGTGACTTGCACCACTACCGCCGGCACGAGGACCCCGCGGGCCGACAGAAAATCACGGCCGGCGGCGGCGGCGCCTTCATGCACCCCACGCACGCCCCCAAGGCGCACGTGCTGCGCGACGGCTACCGGCTGGAGAAGAGCTTCCCCGATGAGCGCACCTCGCGAGCGCTCGCGCGAAAGAACCTGTTCCTCATCCGCTACAGCCCGCTGTTCGGCCTGATGACGGGCGCGCTGTACCTGCTGCTCGCGCTGGCCGCGTACGCGGAGGTGGGCTCGCTGGGCTTCTCTCAATTGGGCGACGTCATCATGGCCGTGGCCAACAGCATGGTCAGCCGTCCGTGGACCATGGTGCTGGGCCTGGGCACCATCGGCGGGCTCATCGGCCTGGCGGACTCGGCGTTCGGCAAGCTCCGGTGGCTCGCGGGCACGCTGCACGGCGTGGCCCACATCCTCGCGGCCTTCTTCGTCGCGTGGGGAGGCACGTATCTGGCGGTCAGCGGGATGGGCATCTGCCCCGACCTGACGCCGGACGGCCTCAACTGCACGGCGGGCTGGGCGCACCTGGCGGGCAAGTTCCTGGTGTCCTCCGCGCTCACCTTCCTGGGTGGCTTCCTGGTGGGCCCCTTCGTCATGGGGTTGTACCTGTGGCTGAGTGTCAACCTGTTCGGGGCCCACTCGAACGAGGCGTTCATCTCGTTGGCGTTGCCGGACTGGAAGAACTTCCTGCGCCTGCACATCGACGAGAAGGGACAGCTCACCGTCTACCCGGTGGGTATCGAACGGGTGCCGCGCCGGTGGAAGCGCACGCATGCGGGGCCACACGCCCCGGCGTACGAGCCGGATGACGCCAAGGCCACGGCGCCGGCGCTCATCGAGCCGCCCATCCGCGTCTAACGTCCGGCGCTCCTGGGAACGGTGTAGCCTTGGGGGCTCACCGCTCACGAAGGAGCCGTACGCCGATGGCCGCACAGACGATGGAGCAGCTGGTTTCCCTGTCCAAGCGCCGGGGCTTCATCTTCCCGGGCTCCGCCATCTACGGGGGCCTGCAGGGTACGTACGACTACGGTCCGCTCGGCGTCGAGCTGAAGAACAACCTGAAGCTGGCCTGGTGGCGCGCCAACGTCTGGGAGCGCGAGGACATGGAGGGCATCGACGCCTCCATCCTCATGAACAAGCTCACGTGGCGCTACTCGGGGCACGAAGAGACCTTCGTGGACCCGATGGTGGACTGCAAGGGCTGCAAGATGCGCTGGCGCGCGGACCAGATCGCCGGCAAGTGCCCCAGCTGCGGCTCCGCGGAGCTGACCGAGCCGCGCCCCTTCAACCTGATGTTCAAGACGCAGGTGGGGCCGGTGCCGGACCCGGAGTCCTTCTCCTATCTGCGCCCCGAGACGGCGCAGGGCATCTTCCTCAACTTCAAGCACGTGCTCGACTCGACGTCGCGCAAGCTGCCGTTCGGCATCGCGCAGATGGGCAAGTCCTTCCGCAACGAAATCACGCCGCGCAACTTCATCTTCCGCGTGCGTGAGTTCGAGCAGATGGAGATCGAGTTCTTCGTGAAGCCCGGCGAGGACGAGGCGTGGCACCAGAAGTGGGTGGAGGACCGCATCAACTGGTGGCTGTCGGTGGGGTTGTCCAAGGACAACCTGGTGCCGTACCACCAGAAGGCGAACGAGCTGGCGCACTACGCGAAGGCGACGGTGGACCTGCTCTACCGCTTCCCGCACGGGCTGGAGGAGCTGGAGGGCATCGCGAACCGGACGGACTACGATTTGGGTTCGCACAGCAAGGACCAGGGCTCGCTCGGGTTGAAGGCGCGCGTGGCGCCCAACAGCCACAGCACGGAGAAGCTCACGTACTTCGACGCGGAGACGAAGCAGCACGTGGTGCCGTTCGTCATCGAGCCGTCGGCGGGCGTGGACCGCGGGGTGCTCGCGGTGCTGAGCGAGGCGTACGCGGAGGAGCAGGTGAAGCCCGCGCCGGCGGACCGGCTCAAGCCGGTGGAGGAGGCGCTGGGCACGTTCCTCAAGTCCGTGAGTCGCAACGAGAAGCTCACGGCGGACGCGAAGAACGCGCTGCTCGCGGAGGGTGAGCGCATCGCGGGCGCGTTGGGTGAGCGGCTCGCGTCGATCACGGGGCTCTTGTCGATGCCGGGGGCGGAGGGCATCGAGGTGGCGAAGAAGCTGCGCGGCCAGGTGGACCCGGTGGTCGACGAGTTCTACCGGACGGTGCTGCACTTCAAGCCGCGCGTGGCGCCGATCAAGGTCGCGGTGTTGCCGCTGAAGAAGAACCACCCGGGCATCGTGGACGTGGCGAAGGGCATCCGCCGTCGACTCCAGTCCTCGGGTTCGATGCGCGTCGTGTACGACGACACGGGCGCCATCGGGAAGCTGTACCGGCGCCAGGACGAAATCGGGACGCCCTTCTGCGTCACGGTGGACTTCGACACGCTGGGGGACGGGAAGGACACGTCCACGAAGGACACCGTGACCGTGCGCCACCGCGACTCCATGGCCCAGGAGCGCGTCGCCATCTCCGAACTGGAAGGCTACCTGCGCGAGAAGATGGGCTGAGACGGACCGTCCCCCGTGTGCCGCCACACGGGGGCTGGCCGGGTTCAGGTTGTCAGGGGGCAGTGGCCGCAGGCGCCTGTCCAACGGAGGTCGACGGATGTCGTCAGGCTCCCCATCGATGCAGCTTGAACTCCGCAGCGCCCACGTGCCCGGTGAGGGCAACGAGCGTCGGCCCCTGGCAGTGCTTTGCGAAGATGCGCCTCACGTTCATGGCGAACTGGCGTGGACCCTCGGCGGGCGACGCGTGCCATGCATGGGCTTCTGGGGGCCGGACGATGTGTGCCTCGGGCAATGGTGGGACGAGCTCACCAGGGCCGTAGCGGCACTTTCCGACAGACAGCCCTACACCCTCGACACGTGCGAGCAGGGCGACCCCGCCTTCCTCTTCGAGCGCACGGACGCGTCCCTCTCCCTCTCCATCGTCGCCGGCATCGGTGGTGGCGCCCCACATCCCGAGTGGCAGAACGCGGAGTTTGCCTGGGACGACCTGCGCGCGGCACTCCGGCACTTCAAGCACGACTTGCGGCAGCTTCTTGAGTTGAGCGGCCCGCCCGCGTTGCCAGAAGAGTGGAAGAAGCGTTTTTCAGAACAGGCGTGACAGGAGCGCATCGTCGAGCGGCCAACCTGTCCGAACTTGACGAGGCAACGCCCCAGGCAACCGTCCCTCAGGGCGTGTCACCTCCGAACAGGGCTCGTCCCACAAGCGCACAACAGGTACACCCAGGTCCTCGCGGGTCTGTCGTCACATCGCGCCCTTGGGGTGGATGGGGCGTTGGCACGCGATTGGCTCTGAGGTCGCCCATGCCTTCTTTCCTCCAGGACCTGCGCCACGGCTTGCGCTCCCTTCGCCGCAGCCCAGGCTTCACGCTGGCCACCGTGCTCGCGCTGGCCTTCGGCATCGGCGCGAACACGCTGCTCTTCAGCGTGGTGAGCGCGCTGCTCCTTCGCCCGCTCCCCCTCCCCCAGCCCGAGCAGCTCGTCTCCGTGTGGGGCTTGGACCCACGCGAGCACGACGACAACAGCGCCCTGTCCCGCCTGGACTCCGAGGACCTCCGCCAGAAGGTGAAGGCCTTCGCCGCGCTCGCCGTCTACGACATCGGCGGCTTCACCCTCACCGGCCCCCATCAGGAGCCCGAGCGGGTGGAGGGCGCCGCGGTGTCGGAGGACTTCTTCCGCGTCGCCGCCGTGCGCCCCCTGCTCGGCCGGGCGCTCGAGGCCCACGAGTTCCAGCTCAACGGCCCGCGCGCCGTGGTGCTCTCACACGGCCTCTGGACCCGACGCTTCGGCGCGGACCCGAGCGTGCTCGGCCGCACGATGGAGCTGGACGGCAACACCTACGAGGTCGTCGGCGTGATGCCCGAGGGCTTCGACTTCCCCCGTGAGGACTCGCAGGAGCCCATCGGCCTGTGGGCCCCGCTGGCCGCGCGCGACATCGTCCGCTCCAACTGGGAGAACCGCGGCACCCACCTGCTCTCCGGCGTGGCCCGGCTGGCCCCGGGCTTCAACGCCGAGCAGGCCCACCAGGAGGCCCAGGGCGTGATGCAGGCCCTGTCGCAGACGTACCCGGACACCAACACCCATGAGAGCGTGGGCGTGCGCGGCCTTCAGGAGCGCCTGTCCCAGAAGACCCGCCGCCCCGCGCTCCTGCTGCTCGGCGCGGTGGCGCTGCTGCTGCTCATCGCCTGCGTCAACGTGGCGCAGTTGCTCCTCGCCCGCGCGATGACCCGGCAGCAGGAGTTCGCCGTGCGCACCGCGCTGGGCGCGGGCAAGGGCGCGCTCGCCCGACAGCTGTTGGCGGAGGGCTCGCTGCTGGCCCTGGCGGGAGGCGCGCTGGGGTTGCTCCTGGGCCTGTGGGGCACCGACATCCTGAGCGCGATGCTGCCGGAGTCCGTGCGTCAGGTGCAGGCGGTGCGCGTGGATGGGCGCGCGCTGGCGTACACGGCGGCGCTGGTGCTCGCGGTGTCCCTGATGTGCGGCCTCGCGCCGCTGGGCACCGCGCTCAAGGCCAACCTGGGCGGCCTGCTCCAGAGCACGCGCGGCACGAGCGCGAACAAGACAGCGCTGCGTTGGCGCTCGATTCTCGTCTCCACGCAGGTGGCGCTCGCGCTGGTGTTGCTGGTGGGCGCGGGGCTGCTGGTGCGCAGCGCGCAGCGGCTGGCCGATGTGGACCCAGGCTACCGGCCCGACGGCGTGTCGCTGTTGGGCGTCAACCTCCCGGCCGCGCGCTACTCGCGGGACACGATTGCGCCCTTCTACGAGCGACTGCTGGAGCAGGTGCGCGCGCAGCCGGGCGTGGAGTCCGCGTCACTGGTGACGCCGGGCATCGTGACGGGCGGCGCCATCGGTCTGTCGCTGGAGCTGCCCGAGAAGCCCTCGCCCGCGGGGGAGAAGCTCGTCACCGGATACCGGGCGATGAGCGACGGCGTCTTCGGCACGCTGGGGATTCCGCTCAAGCAGGGGCGGGACTTCACGCGGCAGGACACCGCGAACACGCCGCCGGTGGTCGTGGTGAACGAGTCCTTCGCGCGGCGGTTCTTCCCCAACGAGGACGCGGTCGGCAAGCGGGTCATCATCGGCTACGGCCCGCCCAAGGAGCGTGAAATCGTGGGCGTGGTCGGCGATGTCCGCGCCCGCGCGCTGGACGAGCCGGCGGAGCCGGAGCTGTACGCGCCACTCGGCCAGACGCCGTGGGCCATGACGTCCGTGGTGGTGCGCAGCAAGCTCCCGCTGGAGAGCGTGACGGCGATGGTGAAGGGCGAGATGCGGCAGCTCGACTCGCAGCTGACGCTGCCGAAGACGACGACGCTGGCGCAGGACATGGAGCGCTCGGTGGCGGACCGGAGCTTCCAGCGGGTGTTGCTGCTCGCCTTCGCGGTGTCTGCGGTGGCGCTCGCCTCGCTCGGCATCTACGGGTTGATGGCGTACAGCGTGGCGCAGCGGCGACGGGAGCTGGGCATCCGCCTGGCGCTGGGAGCGCTGCCCTCGGACGTGGTGCGGCTGGTGATGAAGCAGGCGCTGCGGATGTGCGCGCTGGGCCTGGGGGTCGGGCTCGCGCTGGCGTTCGGCTTGTCACGGCTGCTGGAGGGCCTGCTGTACGACGTGAGCGCGACGGACCCGCTGACCTTCCTCGCCGTGCCGATGCTGCTGCTCACGGTGGTGTCGCTGGCGAGCTGGCTGCCCGCCCGCCGCGCGTCGAAGGTGCCCCCCGGCGTGGCGATGTCCGCGGACTGAGAGCCCGCACGCACATGGAGCGGGGCTTCGCCGAGCCCGCTCCATCCACCGCGCCCGTCCGCGTCTGCGACTCGTAGGCCGCGTCCCAGCGCCCATCCGCCTTCGCGGCCTCGACCTCGGCGAGCCCCGAGGGCCGCATCCGGCCCGCCCGCGCGAGCGCCTGCACCTTCCTCACGTTCACACAGGACCAGCGGCTGCGCGGCCGGCGCGGGACGCACTTCTGCAGATAGAAGCGCGCGTCGAGCGACTTGCGCTGTCCCGAAATCCATCCGAAGCACAGCCCCACGTCGACCGCCTCGTCATCGGAGAGCGAGGCAATCTCCGACCCCTTCTTCGCGAGCTTCAACCAGACGCCCGCGGGCGCATCGACATGTGCCTGGAGCCACGCCTCGAACTCCGCCGCGCCCCGGAACGCCATCACGGGTGCAACCCCCTCAGCGCTGGCCACGGAAACCTCCCAGCACGTCCAGGTAGTGGCGGTTGAACATGATGCCCAGCACGTTGCCGAACGGGTCGATGACCGACGCCGTGACGAAGCCCGGCCCCCGCTCGGTGACGCCCTCCAGGAGCTGAGCCCCCAGGGCGAGCAACCGCGCGAGCGTCACCTCGATGTCGTCGACGGCCCAGTACGCCACCGTCCCACCCCGCTCCGTGCCGAGCCCCGGAGGCGCGAACCGCCGGTCGATGATGCCCAGCTCGTGCTGGTAGTCGCCGATGCGGAACTCGACATACCCGGGCCCCCGCCCCGCCGCCTCGCTGCTGAAGTACGGCTCCACACCGAGCAGCTCCGTGTACCAGCGCGTCGCCGCCCGGAGGTCATCCGCCCAGAGGTTGAAGGTGCTCAATCCGCGCAAGGTGTTCTTCATGGCTGTCTCCCGTGTCCAGGCCGCGTTCGTTCGCGACCCCATGAAGATGGGCCCAGAACGTGACAGGATGAGTCACCTTTGAAGCGCGAGCCCGTCACCGACCGTCTGGACCGAGTCCTGGGACTCCTCGCCTCCCGGCCGTCCTGGACGGCCCCGGAGCTGGCGGAGGAGCTGGGCGTCTGCGTGCGCACCATCCGGAGGGACTTGTCCCGGCTCTCCGCGCGAGGCGTCCCCATCGAATCGGACGCGGGTCGGGGCGGCGGAATCCGCGTCCCGCCCAGGACGGGGCTCGGGCGCGTGCAGCTCAACACCCAGGAGCTGCTCGACCTGCTGCTCGCCCTGGCGCTCGCCGAGCGGCTCGAGTCCCCGCTCCTGCTCTCGACGCTCAAGAGCCTGCGCCAGAAGCTCGCCGCCTCGTTCCCACCCGAGGAGCGCGCCCGCGTCGGCAGGCTGCGACAGCGCATCCTCGTCGGCCCCACCGCGCGCAGCATCAGCGCGACGTGGAAGCCGCCCAGGGCCGCGGTGCTGCGCCCCCTCCAGGAAGCCTTCTTCGAGCAGCGCACGCTGGAGCTGACCTACCGCGCGAGCGACACGCGCACCGTGCGCGTCGTGGAGCCGCACTACCTGCTGCTCAGCTGGCCCGCGTGGTACCTGCTCGTCTGGGACCACCTGCGCGGCGCGGTGCGCATGCTCCGCGTCGACCGCATCGAGGCCGCGAGCCTCCAGGCCGCGACGTTCCAGGTGCGCGACTCGGAGTCCATGATTGCGACCCTCGGCGACATCTTCGCGGCGCTCTGAGAGGGCCCCAGAGCGCCGCCCCTCCCTACGTCACCGTCCCAGCGACTCCTCGACGCGCATCGGAGGCACCTCGCGCGCGAACGGGACCGGGCCACACCCGTGCCCCTGCGCGCCCACCACCAGCATGTAGTCGGAGTAGCCCACCACCCCGTCCAGGTCGACATCCGCGGCCGCGGGCGCCGGCGGAACCCGGAGACCGAAGTACGTCAGCACGTACTGGTAATCCAACCGGTTCACGCACCCATCCTGATTGACGTCCCCCAACACCGGCAGGGGCCGGTTGTCCGCGATGCGCGTGAAGCGCCCACCGGAGGCCTGGGAGGCGCCCTGGAGGAAGGACATGAAGCTCGACGGCAGCATCGACGCGGTCAGCCCGAAGTTCACATAGCCCTCGAAGACATCCACGTCGAAGACCAGGGCGTAATCCGAGCTGTCTTCACGCAAGGGGTCTCCGGTCTTCAGCATGTTGCGCACCTTCCACTGCCAGGAGTCCCACGTCAGGTCTGGATAGACCCCGACGCTGGAAGGCCCGTAGCAGGGTGAGGTCACCGGCGTGCTGTTCTCCTCGCCATCGGAGATGAGCCAAAGCCGCTTCAAGGCATTCACCCCGGGCTTGTGCTCCAAGAGGCGGTCCACCGCCGCGCAGAGGGCCTGCGCCAGGGGCGTCACCCCACTGCCCACCTGGAGCCGCGCCAGGGTGGAGAGGGCGCCCGCCGCGGGGGTAAAACCAGACTCCTCCACGGAGGAGTACCCCTCGAAGGTCCAGATGGAGACCTCCCTCGTCGGGTCGGACGAGGCGGTCAGGTAGCGCCGCGAGCGCAGCAGGGCCTCGTCGAAGCGCGTCGCCCCACCCTGACGCGTGCTCTGCATGGAGCCGCTGCGGTCCAACAGGATGAGGACGTGCTCCTCATCATAAGGCTGCGCCCGCGCGCCCCCCGCGCCCAGCAGGGTCAGCGCCAACACCAGCCAGCCTCCCAACGACGAGAGGCACTCCCAAACGCGCCCGTCCGGCCGCGCCAGTCCCAATCCCTTCATGGCGTCCTCCAATGATTATCAAGATTGTGCAACGTCGAGAATTTCAGGACTTCAACGGGAAATTCACAAAAGCCGCATGTCGAATCGTGGATAGTACCGAGCAACCAATACCACTTGGTTGTTTTTGCACTCAAGTTCCAACACTGAGGATTCACCGTGCGCCACGCACTGACGGCCGGAGTCTGTCTTGGGTTCCTCGCGCTCGCTCCCACGGCCCACGCCACGGGAGGCAAGGGATTGACGTGGGCTCGCATCAGCCACGCATCGGGCATCGACGAGGTCGGCTGCGATGGCTGCAATCCCTATGACGGGGACACGGCCTGCACCGAGCGGAGGCCCATCCTCTGCATCAAGTACGACACGTCCCCTCGCCCCGCCAACCTCAGCCACCTCTATTACGCGGGCTGGGCGGGCGGGAACATCGCCACCACGCTCCCCGTCGCGGGGACGCTGCTGGAGAGCCTGCCTCGCGCCACCCAGCTCTGCATCCAGTTCTTCGGGCCGGGCTGGCGGATGGCCACGTTCCACGACGGCGCCGGCTGGGGCTTCAACGCCTATGGCGCCGTCCGCTCCGACACCCGCTTCTGGGTCTACATCAATGACCAGCAGGCCAACTGCTGGAACCCGTAGCCCGAGGGCGCTCCGCCCGCCGCCTCCACTTCCATCGCAGTCGCCGCACCACCGTGTCGTCAGAAGGGAACATCACGTCATGTCGAAATCGAGAGTGTCGTCTCTCGCCGTGCTCGCGCTCACCCTGGGTGTCTCGGGTCAGGCCGTCGCCGCGCCCATGAATCCGTCGGAGCGCACCCCTCCGGGCAACTTCTCCCCGTACGTCCGGAGCAGCTTCGAGCTGCTGGCGGACTCGGACAACAACAGCCTCGTCTACTTCGTCCCCAAGATTGGCGGCGTGGCCATCCTGGCGCCCCAGAGCAGCGACCCCGCGCCGCAGTTCGCCATCAGCGCGTACATGCCGACGGACGGCATCTTCACGGGGAAGGTCTTGACCAGCATGGGCGGCACGCTGTCGCCCACCGCGGACCTCGGCGCCCTGGGGGCGCTGCAGACCGAGGCCCAGGCCCAGGGCCTGGTCATCGCGCCCGCCCCCGTGAAGAGCGCGACCACCATCTTCAGTATCTTCGGACAGCAGAACCTGGTGGGCCGCGTGGACGCCCAGTGCGTCGCGAAGGAGGTCATCGTCATCATCGACGGCCAGCAGTTCATCAACCGGGTCCCGGAGTGCAAGGTCAAGAACGAGTTCGGCGACATGGTGCTGACCGACACCATGTATCAGTTCACCTCCGTGCGCGCGCCGCCCAACGGCACGGCCAACCAGAACATCTCCTTCCAGGCCACGGTGCTGCCGGCCAAGGCGTCGCAGCTGCGCACCAAGATGAACACGGGCGCCCCCTGGAATGACATCTTCTACTCGACCATCCAGTGGGAGGTCGGGACCCAGTCGCTCACCCGTCAGGCCCGCGTCACCGTGAACTGGCAGTCCGTCTTCGAGCAGGCGAGCGCGTTCGCCGCCTTCCACGCCAACGCCTGCATCGACGTGGAGATCAGCGCCTTCTTCCAGCGCATCGCCACGTGCCAGGGCGGTCCCACGCCTTGCGGCGTCATGGTCGAGTACCGGCAGCCCAACGGAACCTGGAGCACCCAGGCGCCGAACAACGCGGCCTTCATCAACGCGGTGAACGCGCTGGAGCAGACGCTCTGGGCCGAGCTGTTCACGCAGATTCGCGCGGTCAACGGTCCCGTCTCCACCCAGGCCCGGGCCATCTTCACCCTGCGCGCCAACTACGAGAAGATCATCACCAACCGCAACGAGGTCATGTACTTCACCTACAACGAGGGCCCCAAGTCCTTCGGCGCCAACACCACGCTGAGCCTCGACTGCTTGCTGGGTGGCTATGAGGCCGGCATCGTGTTCTGGGACATGATGCAGCCGCGCTGCCGCGCGCGCGTGGGCCAGCAGTAAACCCTGCCATGTGAGTTTCGGGAGGGAGGCATGCAGTGCAGTGCCTCCCTCCCCGACTTCCTTCCGCTGTCATGGATTGTCGATATGCCTGCCCATCGAATCTTCGCCGCACTCGCGGTAGCGCTCTGCTCCATGGGAGCGGGAGCCACGCCTTCCGCCTCACCCACCACGCCGCCCCTGGACTACTCGCGGACGCTCGAGCAGTCGTCCATGGTCTTCGTCCCCTATGAGGGAATGGCGAATCGGGGACCTCTCTTCTTCAAGCAGTACACCCAGGTCTCGCTGGGGCCCGTCTCCATCGGGGATGGCTTTCGCCACCTCTCGGTGAACCTCACGCCGACGGCCGTGGTCCAGGGCCAGTACATCCCCTTCCTGAACCAGCACAACATCATCGACGTCCCCACGGCCCTGGTGCCCACCTACGGCACCTGCCAGCCCACCCAGGCCATCAAGGACTACCTGTCCTTCATGCCGGAGGAGTACCGCCCCACCACGTCCTCGGGCGGCTATCCCGAGGCCTGCGTCCTCAGCCTCTACTACCTGGACGTCGTGGAGCAGCAGGTCCTGGCCCGCGTCGCGGCGGGGCCCGTGATGACGCTGAATGCGTCGGTGCCGCTGTGCGCGCCGAACAGCCCCCGGCTGGAGGTCAACGCCATCAACCAGGCGCTGCGCACGCGGGGCGTCCTGCAGGTGTCCTCGTCCGGCGTGTGGACCGGGAACCACTTCCGGCTGCTCTATGAGTCCGTCCTGCTCTCGCAGAGCAACCCCTCGCTCTTCGGCACGGCGAACCCCGAGGATGGCTGGACGCGGTACATCAAGCTCTTCCAGGTCGACGCGACGACGTCGATTGCGACGATGAGCGCCGCGAACGCCCAGCAGCGCCCGCTGATGTGCGTCTCCCAGTCGCTCATCGTCACCTACGGGACGAGCACGCCCGCGCCCTGAGTCGCGCCCTCTTCCGGCCCCGTGCACCACGACACGGGGCCGGACCCCAGTCACCAGGAGCACCCCTCATGTGGAAACGCGGCTGGAGCCTCGCCACGCTGCTCGTGCTGAGCGCTTGCAAGCCGGACACGCCTCCCTCCGGCCCCACCGACGCCGGGCGGACCGACGCGCTCCGGGCCTGCATCGTCAGACACGTGCGCGAAACGACAGACGCCGCGGATGGGACCTTCTCCGGCTACACCCTGGTGCAGGCCTATGCGGCGTGCACCGAGACGGACGCGGCGAGCGTTGAGGACTTCGAGACCCTGTGCACGGGCTGGGTGCGGAGCCCGCCGGACCAGCCCTCGCGCCTCCAGTTCATCCCTGGCGGAGGAGACAACCCTTGAAGGCCCTCTTCGCGCTCGTGCTCCTGGTGGGGCTCACCGCCCAGGCGCTCGAGGAGAAGTCCGCGGAATGCGCGGGCTGCCACACGGCGCAGCGGACCGTCCCGAAGTCGCGCTTCGGCAACGGCCTGGGGCGTTGGACGGACGCGCACTGCTTCGGCTGCCACGCGGAGCTGAACGACGTCGCGCGGATGCGCCATCGCCGCCTGCCGGACCCGCGCTACGTCGCGGTGCCCGTGAGGGAGGAGCGGCTGGAGCGCATGGCCACGACCGAGCCGCTCTCGTACATGACGGCCCCCGAGCGCATGGAGTCTCCCACCCCGGCGCCGCCTCGCATCGCCTGGGAGCGGCTGACGGCCTTCCTCGAGCGCCCCAGCACCCTCTCCCACACCGGAGGTCGACGCGCGCCCCGGATGATGGCCTATCCGGACCTCACCGCGCGCGAGGCCCGCGACATCGGCCGCGTCATGGGAATCCGGACGACGGCGCGCGCGCCCGCGCAGGACCCACGACTGTCCGCCCCGGAGCGCAACCAGGCGGAGTCCCTCTGGACGACCCGCTGCGTGGCCTGCCACGGCGGAGAGCAGCTGCTCGCGGGGAGGAGCGCCGTCACGCTCGGGCTCTACACGCCGGAGTGGATGCAGGCGTACGCGGCGAACCAGGTGACCTCCCCCACGGGCGTGGAGCGCACCATGCCCGAGGTGCCCCTCGACCTGAAGGAGGCCCGCCTGCTGTATCGCCTCTTCGGTGAGAAGCGCGTGGAGACGGAGCGGGCCGTGGACGCCGACGTGGCGAAGCTGCGGCTCGACGCCGAGGCCGCGCGGGCCCCGGTGTCCCCTGACTTCATCCGCCACCTCTGGGGGCCCTTCCTGCGCGAGGCCACCTGCGTGCACTGTCACGCCACCAGCCCTCGCGCCGCGCGCGCCTTCACCGCCACCGAGGAGGGCCTGCGTCGCTACCTGCGCGAGCACGGCGGGACGAAGTTCTGGACGCGCCTGGCCACCCGCCGCGTGGAAGCACGCCACGGGCTCGTGGCCGACAAGCCCGGGATGCCCATGGCGGGCGAGCCCCTCCCGGATGAAACCCTCTCACGCATCGCGCGCTGGGTCCTCGAGGGATGCCAGGACCCGACAGGGCAGCGCGCGTGCAAGCCCTGACGCACGCACCAAAGGAAGACCTCATGCGCGAACAACCTCGACGCACACGTGACAGGTTCGGGTGGTGGGCCCTGTTGTTGTTGGGCGTGAGCCTCTGCATCGGCTGTGAGCCGGCTCCCCTCTCGACAGCCCCGGAACAGACCTCGACGGCGCAGCCCCTGCGCGGACGGCTCGCGCCAGCCCGACTCGCGCTCGGGCAATACCACTCCGTGGGCGTGCACTCGGACGGCTCGGTCTGGGCGTGGGGGTTCAACCGGCTGGGGCAGCTGGGCGACGGCACCGTCCTCGACAAGCCCACCCCGGTGCAGGTGAGCGGGCTGACGAACATCAGCGCCGTGGCGGCCGGAGACCAGTACTCGCTCGGCCTGGGCTCGGATGGCCTCGTCTGGGCGTGGGGCGACAACAGCAGCGGGCAGCTCGGCGATGGGACGTTCACCGCGAACCCCAGGCCCCAGCAGGTCCGGGGCATGAGCCAGGTCGTCTCGCTCGCCTCGGGCTTCTCCCATGTGCTCGCGCTGCGCTCGGACGGCACCGTGTGGGCCTGGGGCGACAATCGCTACAACCAGCTCGGCACGAGCGCGGTGACCCGCAGCGCCTCGGCGATTCGCGTCGTGGGGCTCGACGACGTGGTGGCGGTGGTCGCGGGCGGTTACTCCTCGCTGGCGTTGCGCGCGGACGGCTCGGTGTGGTCCTGGGGCGACAACCGCTATGGACAACTTGGGGATGGGACGACCACCCGCCGCATCACCCCGGTGCGTGTCGCCCAGCTGAACCAGGTCGTCGGTCTGTCCTTCGGCGCCTACCACGGCCTGGCGCTGCTCTCGGACGGGACGCTCAAGGCGTGGGGTTACAACGCCTACGGTCAGCTCGGGGATGGGACGACGACGCAGCGGGCGACCCCCGTCACGCTCGCGCTGAGCGAGGTCAGCACCGTCGTCGCCGGCAACTACCACTCGCTCGCGGTGCGCGCGGACGGCGCGGTGTGGGCCTGGGGTGACAATCGCTATCGGCAGCTCGGGACAGGGAACCTGGTCCCCAGCCTCACGCCCCTCCACGCGGGGATGATGGGCGGCGTCACGCTGGTCGCGGGCTACAAGCACTCCGTGGTGCTGTGCGCCGATGGCACGGTGTGGTCCTGGGGGGACAACCTCTTCGGCCAGCTGGGAGACACCACCTTCGAGGCCCGCATGGCGCCCGTGCAGGTGCGCGGGCTCTCGCTGGGAAACTCAGACCTGACGACGGGGCAATTGCATTCATTGTTCCTCGGCCCCTCCGGTCAGCTCTGGGCCTGGGGTGACAACGAGAACGGGCAGCTGGGCAATGGCAGTCAGCAGCCCAGCGGCACGCCCCTGCCAGTGAGCCTGTCGGGCGTGAGGGCCGTCTCCTCCGGGGCCCGGCACGTGGTGGCCCTCAAGTCGGATGGCACCGTGTGGGCGTGGGGCACCAACTTCGACGGACAGCTCGGCGACGGCACCACCACGGACCGCTCGACGCCCGTCCAGGTGTCGGGGCTCTCCTCCATCGTCGCCATCGCCGCGGGGAACGCCTACTCCTTCGCGCTGCGCTCGGATGGCACCGTGTGGGGCTGGGGCTTCAACCGCTACGGGCAGCTCGGTGACGGCACCACCACCGACCAACCGCTGCCGGTCCAGGTCTCCGGGCTGTCGCAGGTGGTGGCCATCGCCGCGGGAGGAGGACACACGCTCGCGCTGCGCTCGGACGGCACCGTGTGGTCCTGGGGCTACAACTTCGATGGGCAGATTGGCAATGGCACCCGGGCCTGGACGCTCCTCCCCGTCCAGGTGAGCGGGCTGGACAACGTCGTCTCCGTCTCGGCGGGGATGTTCTTCTCGCTCGCGCTGCGCGCCGACGGCACCGTGTGGGCCTGGGGCTACAACGCCTCGGGACAGCTCGGGAACGGCACGACGGGGCTGAGCGCGGTTCCGGTCCGCGTCGTCGGATTGAATGGCGTGAGCCGCATCGCCACCGGGAGCTACCACACGCTCGCGCTGCGCTCGGACGGCACGGTGTGGTCCTGGGGCTTCAACTACGACGGCCGGCTCGGCAATGGCACCCAGGACAACCGCCTGCTGCCCGGGCTGGTCATCGGCCTCACCGGAGCCACCGACATCGTCGCGGGGGACTATCACTCGTTCGCCACGCGCTCGGACGGCTCGCTCTGGGCGTGGGGTTACAACGGCCTGGGACAGCTGGGGGACGGCTCCACCGACAATGCCTTGGTGCCCGTGCGGGTGCAGGGGCTGTAGCCGGTGTGGGCCGAGGCCCGCGGGACGGTGTAGACAGGGGCGATGAGCACCCCTGTCTCCGTCTTCCTGATTCCCGCCGAAGGTCTCGCCGGTGTGCTGACGCCGGCCCGGCTCGCGTCCCTGCGCGCCGCGGTGGTGCGCGAGGACCCCGACGCGATGGAGGACGAGGAGGTGCTGCTCGCGCTCATGGACCACCTCTCCCAGCACGGCGGCGCCGCGCTGACGCGGTTGCCCGAGCCGCTCGGTGACGAGCTGCTGGAGCTGTTCGACGTGCTCGCCGAGGACCTGGTCCACGCCGACAAGGAGCCCCGGAGCGAGCGATTGGAGCTGGCCTCCTCGCAGCGCCCCGACGCCGACGACCTCCAGGCCGCCGAGGCCGTCATCCGCGCGGCCTGCCCAGACACCCTCCATCGACTCTGGCGCTACACCGTCTGGGGCCGCGTCCCTCCGCAGGAAGGCGCCGCCGAGGACCTCCAGCGCATCAACCCGAACCTCGGCTATTGGACGCACGCCGAGGTGCGCCAGCTGCGCGAGGGCCTGCGCGAGCACCTCGACGGCGCGCCGACCTATCAGCCCGTCAGCGGCTGGGCCCGCTTCACCTCCCGCCTCCGCCGCATCGGCCAGCGCGGAGACCCCGCGCGCGCGTTCGACGCCGTGACACAGGCCCTGGACAAGGCCTCACGCCAGGGCGCGGGCCTGCTCTTCGCGCGCTGAGCTCACATCAGCGTGCGCACCAGCCGGCCCACCGTGGCCATCGCGCCTTCGATGCGCGGCGTCCACGGCTGGCCACACGACAGGCGGATGAAGTTCCGGTACGAGTCCGGCCGGGGCGAGAAGATGGGCCCCGGCGCGATGCTCACGCCCGCCTCCAGCGCGCGCCCATGCAGCACCAGCGAGTCCACCGTGGACGGCAGCTCCACCCACAACAGCGAGCCCCCCGCCGGACGCGCCACGCGAGTGCCCTCCGGGAAGTGCTCGGCCACGCCCTCCGCCATGCGCGCCACCTGCTCCGTCAACCGGCGCCGCAGCGTGCGCAGGTGCCGGTCATACCCGCCCTCCTCCAGGAAGCGGGCAATCGCCAGCGGCAGCAGCGTGGGCGAGGCCACCGTGTGCGAGAACTTCAAGAGCTCCACCCGCTCCCGGAACCGACCCGGCGCCACGTAGCCCACGCGGAACCCCGGCGCGAGCGTCTTCGAGAACGAGCCACACAGCATCACGTTGCCCGTCTTGTCGAACGACTTGCACGTGCGCGGCCTGCGCTCGTCGAAGTGGAGGTCACCGTACAGGTCATCCTCGATGAGCGGCACCCCACGCTCCTCGAGCATGGACACCAGGCGCTGGCGGTTCGCCGTGGGCATGCAGCTGCCCACCGGGTTGCTGTAGCTGGGCACCACCAGCACCGCCGCCACGCGCCGCCGCTCCAGCGCCGCCTGGAGCGCATCCAGCTCCATGCCATGGCGCGGTGAGCACGGAATCTCCAACGCGCGCAGCCCGAGCGACTCGATGGCCTGGAGCGTGCCGTAGTACGCGGGCGACTCGATGGCGATGGTGTCCCCCGGCCGCGCCACGGCGAGCAGGCACAGGTGGATGGCCTCCGCCGCCCCCACGGTGATGATGAAGTCCTCGGGCGACAGCGCCGCGCCCCAGTCCAGCGAGCGCCGCGCCAGCTGTCGCCGCAGCTCCGGGCACCCCGGGGGCACGTCGTACAGCATCCCCGCATCGCCCATCTCGCGGGTGAGCGCGTTGAGCTCCCGATACAGCCGACGCGTGGGGAGCAGCTCCGTGGACGGCCACGCGCCGCCCATCTGCACGACGTTCGGGTCGCGCATCGACTGGTACACGCGCGACACCAGCGCGCTCACCGTGACGGGCGTGGCGCTCGTCGCGGGGCGGGACACCTGCGGCTCCGCGAGCCGGGGACGCTCGCGCCGGCGCACGTAGTGGCCCGACTGCGGCCGCGTCTCGATGAGGCCCACCGACTCCAGGTGCAGATACGCCTGGAGCACCGTGGAGATGCTCACCTGCTCGCGCAGGCTGAGCTGACGCACGGAGGGCAGCCTGTCTCCCGCGCGCAACGTGCCCGCGTTGATGGCGTCCTCCAGCCGCTCCGCCACCTGCTCGTACAACTTCGGTTTGTGTGCCAGCGCGCCCATACCACCCCCGCTACGAGGTCCGTCTCCCGCCAACCCGTATCGGTAACGGGCTCGGGCTCCGCTGCCCAGACACACCTGCCCACCGGACGGACCGGTACAGTTCCTTGGACTTCAACTGTACTGGTCACAATGTCGGATTTCTGCCTCTGTTCTGTTTCCCTGACGGAGCGCATGGTGAGACATGAGGAGGTCGTGGTGCCATGGAGTCGAAGCTCATGTCGTCGCGGCGAGGCTTCTGGAGCTCGCTGTGGAATCACCTGAAGCCCGAGGCTCGTCCCAGCGTGGAGCCGGGCGGCCAGGGGCTGCGCGAGGGCGCGCTCTGGAGCCAGCGCATCCAGGGGGACGAGGGCCTGCTGCTCACGTGTACCGAAGGCCAGCTCTGGCTCACCTTCGAGTCGGACCCTCGGGACTACGTGCTGGAGCGCGGCGGCAGCGTGCCCCTGGACCAGGGAGGCCAGGTGGTGGTGCAGGCGCTGAGGTCCGCGCGCTTCTGCCTGGGGACGACGCTCTCACCCTGTACCGGCGGGGGAGCGCTCACTCCGAGGGAGGCGTCGTGAGCGCGCTCCGGGTGGCGCGTCGCAGGTAGAGCGCGAACGGCACGTGGGTGATGGCCTCGTGGGTGAGGGGGACCTCCAGCGTGCCGTCGTAGCGCGCCTCGCGACGGCCGCGCACGGCGACCTCCGGCTGGATGGTGATGCACATCCCCACCTTGAGGAATGGGGAGCGGGAGCTCGCCTCGGGGCCCTTCAGCCCGAAGTAGACGTCCAGCTCGTAGCGCCGCGCGAGGGTGTTCGTCCGGAACGCCGCGCGCTCGACGAGGAGCTTCTCGTCCAGCTTCTTGAGGATGCCTGGGATGAAGTCGACCTGGAAGGAGTCCTCCAGCAGTTGGATGACGTCCTGGACGCTCTTGAGACGGTCGGCGTCGACGGCGATGTCGAGGGACACGGCGTACCTCTCGGGACCTCGGGCCTGGAACGCGTGGATAGCGTCAGACGCGCGCGGCGAGCCGAGCGGTTTCGAGGGGACGTCCTGCCTGTGACGCCCACCGTGGAGGACTGTCGCCCGTCACACGGTGGCTTCGCCCCACGGTCTCATCACCGTGGGGCGCTGACGCGACTTCAGGCCACCGTGAGGATGTCGGGGCCTTGCTCGGTGACGAGCAGCGTGTGCTCGAACTGCGCGCTGCGGCTGCCGTCGGCGGTGACGGCGGTCCACCCGTCGTCCCACGTGCGGTGGCCCCAGCCGCCCAGGTTGATCATCGGCTCGACGGTGAAGATCATGCCCGGCTCCATGAGGGTGTCGGCCTCGGGCTCGTAGTAGTGCGGAATCTGGAGGGACGTGTGGAACGTCTCGCCGATGCCGTGGCCGCAGTAGGCGCGCACCACGCTCACGCCGTTCTTGGTGGCGTGGTCTTCGATGGCGCGGCCGATGTCGCTGATGGGCCGGCCGGGCTTCACCGCGGCGATGCCCACGTCCATGCACTCGCGGGTGACGCGCACCAGTCGCTCGCTCTCCGGGTCCACCTTGCCCACGAAGTGCGTGGCCGAGCAGTCGCCGTGGACGCCATCCAGGTAGATGGTGATGTCCAGGTTGACGATGTCGCCGTCTTCCAGCGCGCGGTTGTCGGGGATGCCGTGGCAGATGACCTCGTTGACCGAGGTGCACAGGGACTTGGGGAAGCCGTGGTAGTTGAGCGTGCTCGGGTAGCCGCCCCGGCGGATGTAGGCCTCGTGGGTGATGGCATCCAGTTCGTCGGTGGTGATGCCCGGGCGCACGTGGGAGGCGACCTCCTGGAGCACCTCCGCGGCGGCCTTGCAGGCCCTGCGCATGCGCGCGATGACATCCGGCGAGCGGATTTCGGAGTCGCTCGGGCGGCGCTGGGGGCGGCCGGACACGGCGTAGTCGGGGCGGGGGATGTGCAGGGGGACGTCGCGGCGGGGGCTGATGATGCCCGGGCGGATGCCCTTGCGCGCGACGTCGGGGCCCTTCTTGCGCGCCTCGACGGCGTCGGCGCCACGGTGGCACTTCTTGTACTTGGTGCCGCTGCCGCACCAACAGGTGTCATTGGGGCCGGGCAGGACAGCGGGAGGGGTACGGGGAATGGCGGTGGTCATCACTCAACTCCGATGGAAGTCGTGTCGGACCTGCGGGCACGAAGCCAGCGCAGCACCTGGGGACGCAGCCACAAGCGTGGGCGTCCGGTGCCCAGGTCCAGGATGGGGCGGGGCATGTCCGGGTAGCGGCGCAGATAGGTGCTGACGCTGTTGGTGTGGCGCAGTTGCAGCAGGCCGGCCACTCCCTGGGCGTCGATGAGGTCTTCCGTCTTCACCATGGGACACATGAGGGGTTGTCTATACCCGTAGACATGCCTGGGTGCACGGGTTCTTTCCGCCCACCCGGCGGGTGGCCTGCCGGGCGGCCTCTGGACGACAGGGTGGGTGCGGGGTGCCACCAGGGGGGCTCTCGCTCGCCTGGGCCACGGCCGCGTCAGCGGATGACGACTCCGTGCGCGATGGGGTCGAAACCTGGGGGCCACTTCATCGGATGTCCGGTGAATCGCCCCGACGAAACAGGGCAGACTCCAGGGCGCCTCTCCTCCGTTGGCCGGTCGCCCCGAGGGGCTGATAACGGTGGTCCCATGAAGGGCGCCACCCTGCATGACCTTCCCGCAGTGAGGTGCATGATGGAACCGAAACAGGTCACGGTGCGACGCTGGTCCGAACTCTCCAGCAAACCCCTCTCGGAAGAGAGTGTGCGTGCGCTGCACGTGCCTGCGAAGAAGTATCGGGTGAGCGTTAATCGGTATTGGCCAGGGGCTGATATCGGTGGCGAAATGCGGGCCGGTACGGTCTACGTGTTGGCGGGGCACTGCCAGATGGAATTCGGCACGCAGGTCGCCCAGCTCGCCGCTGGGGATGTCGCAGAGTTTCCTGAAGGCAGCTTTCGCGTGGTGGCGGGGCGCGAAGCAGAGTGTGTGGTTGTTTTTGCCTGGGAGCTTCCTGCGGAGTTTGTGCGATAGGTGAAGGTCGAACTCTGCATTGCGGAGTCATTCCAACGACTGGCTTGTAGCCGTGGTGCGATTCCGAACGCAGGCCGTCCAGCAGAGGTGCCGGACTCGACGAATCGCACGAGCCCGATAGTCGGAGCAGGAACCTGATGGACGCCCTGGCGCGACGTGAGCAAGGGTGCCCCCATGTCCCTCCCCTCCTCTCGCCCCACCGTGGACGCCGCGCTGGTCCGCCGCGTGGAGCTGGCCCAGGCCGCGCAGAACCGAGCCGCCACGCCCACGCACGGCATCCTCGAGGTCGCGGGCGGCCTCGCGCTTTTCAACGGCGCCAACTCACCGCTCACCCAGGCACTCGCGCTCGGCCTCGCGGGCCCCGTCAGCGCCGAGTCCCTCGACCAGGTGGAAGCCCACCTGGGACAACAGGGCGGGCTCCTCCAGGTCGACCTGCCCCCCTTCGCCGACCCGTCGTTCGCCCAGGAGCTGGCTCGTCGCGGCTACCGCGTGGGTGAGTTCCAGCAGGTCTTCGTGCGCGCCCTGCCCGCGAGCCCTCTTCTCCCCACCGCGCCCGGCATCGAGCTTCGTCCGCTCCACCCCGGTGAGGCCCAGGTCTTCGCGCGCACCGTGGCCCAAGGCTTCATGGGACGTGACGAGGTCTCCGACGAGGAGTCCTCGCTCATGCTGGGCACGGCGACCATGCCCGGCACCACGTGCTTCCTCGCGCTCGTGGACGGTGAGCCCGCGGGAGGCGGCACCGTGTCCGTGCACGACGGCGTGGCGACCCTGTCCGGCACCGGCGTGCGCGAGCGCTTCCGGGGCCGAGGACTCCAGCAGGCCCTCATCTCCATCCGCCTCGATTGGGCCACCCGCCAGGGCTGCACCCTCGCGTCGAGCAGCACCCTGCCCGCGAGCCCCTCGCAGCGGAACATGGAGCGCATGGGGTTCTTCGTCGCCTACCCCAAGGTCGTGATGATGCGCGAGCTCACATCGAGCCCCCGCTGACACACGTCCCCCAGGAGCGCCCCGCGCCCGGCCCCCTGGGTGACCCGTGGGATGGCCAGGGCGGCAGGCCACCCGAGGGGTATTCAACCTGCTAGATTCGTCAGAGTCCAGGAGACCTCTGACGTCCATGAGCCCGCATCCATCGTCGATGCCCCCGGAAGCCCTGCCCCCGGGCTTCGTCCTGACGGGAGGCTGGCGCATCCTCGAGAGACTCGGCGTGGGCGGCTACGGCGTCGTCTACCGCGTGGAGCCGGTGGACTCGCCAGGCCGCTACTTCGCCCTCAAGCTCACTCGCCACACCACCGAGGGCCGCGCCCTGCGCGAGCTCACGCTCCTGTTGGACCGGGCGGTCCATCCCAATGTGGTCGCGGTCCACGCCTGTGGCCGCTGGCCGGACATCGTCACCGGTCACTTCTACTTCGTCATGGACTGGGTATCCGGGCCACCGCTCCACGTCTGGGCGGACCAGCACAACCCTTCCTTCCGACGGTTGGCGGAGACCTTCCGCCGAGTGGCCCTGGCACTGGACACCCTGCACGCCGGGGACGTGCTGCACCGGGACCTCAAGCCGGAGCACATCCTCCTGCGAGACACGGAGGGAGACCCGGTGCTCATCGACCTGGGCGCGAGCGCGTACACCGGAGCGCCCACGCTGACCACGGGGCCCCTGCCTCCGGGCACCCGACACCTGCGCAGCCCCGAGGCCATCCGCTTCCATCAGCGTCACTGGCGCCACCCGGACGCCCGCTACCAGTCCGTCGCCACCGATGACCTCTACGCCCTGGGCGTGTGCCTCTACCGCGCGGCCACGGGCCACTACCCGTTCCCTCCGGACTGGCCCGCCGACGTGCTGTGCGCCGCCATCACCTCGCAACCACCCGTCGCCCCATCGGAGCTGAACCCGCGCGTCCCGCCCGAGTTCGACGCCATCATCCTGCGGCTCCTCGAGAAGCTCCCGGAGCAACGCTTCCAGAGCGGCGCGGAGCTCGCCTCCACCCTCGCTCCGGGCCGCTTCACCTCCGAGCACTGGGACGCGCCACTCTTCGGCACGGACACACCCGCGCCTCCGCGCAAACCTCCGGCCCGGGCCCCGAACCCGGGGACCCGGCTCTCGCGCCCCTTGTTGCTCGCCGTGTCCACGGTGCTCCTGCTCCTGGCCGGCGGGGGGTTCTTCCAGACCTGGAGACAGACAACTCCACGAGTCACCCATCAAATCGACCCCCTGGAAGGTCATAAAATAGCCAGACACGCGAACTCGCATCACAGTGAGGCCGTCACGGATTCGCCCCGAGCGAATCCCATCCCCGTGACCGTCGCCCCCGTGGCGCCGCCACTCCAGGACCCCACTCCCGTGATGAAGCCCCCCGCTCCACCCGCGAAGCCTCGCGCGCCCTCACTCGCCCGTCTGTCCAAGGTGGCCCTGGCCTGCACCGGGCTCGCCTGCTCCAGCAGCACGCCCTACGTGCAGCATCGGCCCATTCCTCCCGAGACCCCGTGTCCCGCCGGCGCGAAGGAGACCGCCGAGCGCTTCGGGTTCGAGCAGGAGGACCAGTTCAAGGGCTCCATCGGCGAGAACTTCGGAACGCCCTACCGGAACATCACCATTCGCGAGGGACACCTGATGACGAACGTGCATCACACCATCGGGAAGGTCCCTCGCGGCTCACAACTCGTCACCGAAATCATCTTCACGAACGAGCGCGTCTACGGCCGCATCCGCGAGCTCCGCGTCAAAGACGAGGTGTATCCGGTGTGCATGGTGTTCCACACGTTCAGCGATGTCGGATTGAAGAAACTGCCTGGTGGAGATGAGGACCACGCGGTCATCTTCAATCTCATCGACGTGCGTGTCGTGGACCGCTTCCGGGAGATTCGTGGGCACGACTGGTAATGAGGCGTGGCGCCTCCCGGTCGCAGCCTGGCTCATGTGGGCTCACGTCTCCGACACCTCCGCGTTGGCCCATCCCTCGAACCCCACCGTGCACGAGGCCGGGATGCATGGACAGGTGGAGACCGCCTCCAGCACCCATGAGCCGCCCGCTCAGCCCCTCACCCCGTCCGGGGCATTCAGCAGGCTGTACGCCGTCGGCGCCATGAATGAGCGAGGGCTCTCCACACAGGTCCTCGGTCCCATCGTCGCGCCCGCCACGCCCGTGCTGTCGACCTTGACCTCCGCGCACGGACACCGCACGACCTCACGGGTCGCCCTGGTGCTGAAGCTCTTCTCGGCCGGAGGGCATCCTCCCTGGACCGCTCGCGAAGCCGTCCTGGTGACGCCCTCGGGGCGTCGTGTCCGACAGCTGCTCGTCTGGCAGTCACGTCCGCTCGGAGACAAGGACACAGAGGTGATGCTCGTCCTGGAGACCGAGGCCAAACCCCAGGAGCTCCGAGGCCACTACCTCCTCGAGTTGCGCGAGGACACCACCTCGCCTCCGTTGCACCTGGGCCCGGTGAGCTTCCCCCAGCTTTGACGGGGTGGGCTCACCGGTACAGGGCCGAGCACGTCATGCAGAAGCGGGCCTCCGGGATGGCGCGCAGGCGGTGGCGTCCCATGGCGCCTCCGCACTGCTCGCAGCGCCCGAACTGTCCCACCGCGATGCGGGTGAGCGCCGCCTCGATGTCGAGCAGTTCCTTCCGCTCCGCCTCGGACAGCGGCCCGTCCGCTTCCCTGACCGCCACGGGACGCGTCCGTGACCGAAGCCGCTCGCCGCGCTGCACCAGGGCGTCACGCGCCTCTCGAGCCAGACTGTCCATCTTCGCCTCCCGCGACTCCCCGCCAGGCGCAGCGGTCGCGCTCACCGCGACACACTCCCCAGTAGGAAGATTATGGGGAACGAATAGTTCAGGAACCATGCCACGGGGGCTCCACGCCCGACGCCTCGGATCCGCCGCAAGCCTTGCGCGTGCCCCGAAAGGCTCCGCAGCCCTTGCGGCGCACCCCACCTCGGAACGCCCGCACGCTCGGTCAGGAGGCTCGGGCCCACGTGTGCCGCTCACCCGCGCGCATCGTAAGCTCGCCCCCCGAACGAGGGCCGCGCCATGATGTCCCGGGCCAGCCTGTCACTGTACGAGGGGCCCTCACGGCCGAAGTCCTCCGCTTCCTCGGTCGTCAGGCGAACGCGCACCGCCGTCATCGAGACGCCACCCACGACGACCTCGATGACCAGCCCCCCGCCCTCCTCGCGCAGCACGCGGTAGAGCAAGGGGCTCTGGTGGAGGACGTGCTCCGTGCTCACGGAATCTCAGTCACCACGGCCTGGGATACCGGCGCGTTGATGATCATGACCTCCGGCAACCCGCCCGACGTGTAGCCCCCGAACTTGAAGCAGTCCTTGTCCTGCTCGGACTGGCACTTCCAGGCACCCGGGTCGCTGTCCATCGGCAGCCGCACGCACGGCGACGCCGCGCGCAAGTCCAACGTCATCATCCGCAGCGGCCCCTCGAAGTTCTTCGCCGGCAGCCCCAGCGCCTGCCCGAGCACCGCCGGGTCATGCGTCCCGCCCGACGTCGCCTTCTTCACCGCGTCACGGATGACCGAGGAGGGCGCCGCGAACAGGTAGCAGCCGCTGTCGTCACAGCGCCCGAAGTTCGTCGCCCCCGGCTGCACCACGTACTGCTGATACTGCGCATCCTTCATCAGCCACGACACCGAGCCCTCCGGGAAGTTCTTCTCCAGGTGCTGCTCGATGCCGTACGGCGAGGCCCGCTGGTCCGCCTCCCGCGAGAGCTCCGACTGCTTCTCGTCACAGCTCTGCGCCACCGGCGTCGACGGCTCCGTCGTGACGGACGGCGCCGCGTGCTGACAGCCCACCATGAACAGCGCGCTCACCAACAGACCGCGAATCGTCCAGGACATGCACGAACCTCGCTTCAGGGGGTTGAGGGGTCGCGCAAACTAGTCAAGGAAGTCACGCTTCATCCCTCGCACCCCGGGGCGAGTGCCGTGCACCCGACACGCCTGGGAATGGGGCCACCGCCCCCCGGTGGTGCGCGGCAGCGGACGAGCCCGCACAGAGGCATCGACTTTTGCCTCCGGACGGGGCAATCCAAGCCTCCTATGCGCTCGCAACCTGCTGGTCCCCCGCCCGAGCGGGGCCTGTTCTGCAACCGCACCCTCAACCTGCGCGCCATCAAGGCCGTGGGCTACGACATGGACTACACGCTCATCCACTACCGGGTGGAGGCGTGGGAGCGCCGCGCGTACGAGCACATCCGGGACAGGCTCGTCGCGCAGGGCTGGCCCGTGGGGGACCTCCAGTTCGACCCGGCGCTCGCCATCCGCGGCCTCATCATCGACACGGAGAAGGGCAACCTGCTCAAGGCCAACCGCTTCGGGTTCGTGAAGAAGGCGCTGCACGGCACGCGCACCCTGGACTTCATCACCCAGCGCGACGAGTACTCGCACGTCGTCATCGACCTGCACGAGCGCCGGTGGGTGTTCCTCAACACGCTCTTCTCCCTGTCGGAGGCGTGCCTCTACGCGCAGCTGGTGGACCGGCTGGACGCGGGGCAGCTGCCCGGCCCCATGGGCTACGCGGACCTCTACGAGCACGTGCGCAAGAACCTGGACGCCACGCACATGCAGGGCCGGCTCAAGGCGGAGATCATCGCGGACCCGGAGCGCTACGTCATCGACGACCCGGAGACGCCGCTGGCGCTGCTGGACCAGCGCAACGCGGGCAAGAAGCTGCTGCTCATCACCAACAGCGAGTGGGCCTACACCGAGCCCATGATGCACTTCGCCTTCGACAAGCACCTGCCCCCAGGCATGACGTGGCGGCAGCTGTTCGACGTGGTGATTGTGTCCGCGCGCAAGCCGGAGTTCTTCACCACGCGCTCGGCGCTGTTCGAGGTGGTGGAGACCAACGGCGAGGCGCTCCTGCGTCCGCACTCGGGGCCCTTCAAGGAGGGCAAGCCGTACTTCGGCGGCAGCGCCGTGGAGCTCGAGCGCCACCTGGGCATCAGCGGCGACGAGGTCCTCTACGTGGGCGACCACATGTTCGGCGACGTGCACGTGTCCAAGAGCGCGCTGCGCTGGCGCACGGCGCTCATCCTGCGCGAGCTGGAGGACGAGGTGCGCGCGATTGCGTCGTTCCGCCCCACCGAGGCCCGGCTCGCCGAGCGCATGGTCCTCAAGGAGCGGCTGGAGTGGGACAGCTGCCAGCTGAGGCTGGAGCTGCAGCGCCGCCGCGCCGACTACGGCCCGCGCACGGACTCGCCCACCGAGCAGGAGCTGGTGGCGAAGCTGGGCACGCTGCGCGAGGAGCTGGAGGCGCTGGACGCGGAGCTGGGCCCCATGGCCCGCGCCGCCACCGAGCTGTCCAACCCCATCTGGGGCCTGCTCACCCGCGCCGGCAACGACAAGAGCCACCTGGCCCGCCAGGTGGAGCGCTACGCGGACATCTACACGTCGCGCGTCTCCAACTTCCTGTTCGCCACGCCCTTCGTCTACCTGCGCAGCCCCCGAGGCAGCCTGCCGCACGACCCGAGCCTCCCCGGCGGCACCCCCGTCTTCCCCGCCACCGACAGCGGCGGGGGCATGGCCGACGCCGAGTAGCCCCGCGGCCCTCCAGGCCTCCCCGAGCTCGCCTGGCTGCTCTCGGGGAGGCCCAAGTGCGCGGACTCACTGGATTTTCGTTCAGTAGGGGTTACATGAAGGGCAGGCAGGCATCTCCCCTCTGAAAGGGCGTGTCAGACCCCTCCGCTATGAGTTGTCGGGTGAGCCGATCAACCCAGGACAGCTCTTCGTCGTCGCGTGTGCTCGAGCAGCGCAACCTGCTCGGGGGGATGGACCTCATGCCCGTACTCGGCCGGGGTGGGCGCAAGCGCGCCCGTCGTTTCCACGTCGCCTCCGAGAAGCGGTTGGGCTTCGCCGCGGCGCTGGCGCTGGTGGTGGAGCATGGCCGCCAGAAGGCCAAGGAGATTGGCGTCACGTCGCTGAGCCGCTGCCCGCGCTGCGACCACGTGGGCCCCACCGAGCAGGACTTCGGCTTCCGCGTGATGCGCGGCGAGCGCCGTCCCCAGTCCTGGTGCCGCGGCTGCCGGGGCCAGCACCTGGAGCCCAGCGAGTCGACCCAGACGAACACCGCCTCCCACAGTGAGGAGGGCTGGCTGTTCCCGCCCGAGACGACCACCAGCACGCGGCCTCCCCGGCGCGGCAAGCGCTCGTCGACGTAAGGGCGCATCGTCTTTTCGCCGAGGGCAGCGGGCCTCACGGCTCCGGGTCGACCCCGTGGCCGGGCCCACTCCCTCGGGGAAGCCCACACGGGCTGCCAGGCGGACGTTGAGCGTGGGGCGTCGAGCCCCTGGCTCCGCCCCTGGAGGGGTTGGACAAGCCATGGAGCCGTCCTTACCTCTCCAGGGAAGGAGGGCGACATGGCGGTCCGGACGAAAATGGCGGGAGTGAAGAACAAGCGGCGGGTGGCCTCGGCCGGCGAGGCGCAGCCCAGCGTGCAGGCCTCCAAGGGCCGCAAGACGTTGCCCCGGGACGAGGCGGCGGCGCTCAGGCGAACCAAGACGCTGGCGCGCGTGACGCTGGGCCCAGCGGCGGAGGAGCACGCACCCAAGAGCAACCGGCGGCGCACCTCGCTCAACGGACGCAAGAAGGCGCCCAGCGAGATGAACGTGAAGCACCGGGGTGGTCCGCGCAAACGCTCGCGCATCCACGGCGGCTGAGCGCCGCTTCCAAAGGCCCTCTCATCAACAACCCACCGTCCGCGCTCCTGTCCGGAGCGTGGGCGGTGTTCGTGCCTCAGGGGGTGGCGCGCTGGCGGCGCAGCCGGAGGACGAACGCCTCGAAGGCGACGTAGGACACGGGCAGCACCAGGGCGAAGAAGACGGTGAGGTGGGGCAGGTAGGGGAAGGCCCAGGGCTCGCGCAGGTGGGCGGCCATCGACGCGAACAGGCGCCAGGGGTCCGCGAGCACGTCCCAGCTGTTCCACCGCTCCACGCGGCCCAGGTAGATGCCGTAGCCACACAAGAGCGAGGTGACGCCGACGAAGGCCCACGCCGTGCGACGGCCGTGGCGCTCCTCCAGCCACTGCTTCCAGACCTCCAGGGACAACAAGCCCAGCATCCACCCGGTGGCGGCGAACAGGGCCAACAGGGCCGCGTCGAACCAGAGCGGGACGACGGGCCGCTGGTGCAGGTGGATGAAGTCGGTGAGGAGGTAGGGCGCGTTGGGGAACAGCGCGAGCCACCCCAGGGCGAGCGGCGCCAGCACCCAGCCACGGCCATGGCCTCGCACCATGAGCACCCGCGCGAGCAGGGCCAGGACATAGGGGACCCAGGCGAGGAACAGGTTCCAGGTGAGGAAGGCGAAGCTGGCGCGCTCGCTCCAGTCGAGGCGGAGGGCCAGGAGGGCCACGGCGAGGACGCTGCACAGCGTGGCGGGCAACAGGCCGTGGTGACGCGACACGGAGAACAGGGTCATGGCCGAGGACATGGGTGTGGCGCTGGGGCCACTCAGGCGTGGCCCGTGGACCACGCGAGGAGGGAGTCTGCGTGAGAGCCCCAAGTATAGAGCAAGGGGTGAGCCAGCTTCGCGTGTGGTTTTGGGTCCACACGGGTGGGGTTCGCAAGTCGGGGGGCCATGGGGTTGCACCAGAAGAGCGCGGGGGTGGCCCGTGCTCCTCATGCACGAGGTCCTGATGATGAAGCGCCTCTTCCTGTTGCCCGTGTTGATGCTGTGCGCCTGCGGTGCCGTGCGGAAGTCCAATGCTGCGCGCCCCTCGCCCACGAAGAGCCCGCACGAGTCCACCCTGTCCACCTGCAAGGGCGAGCCGGACGCGGCGCTGTGCATGCGGAGCTTCGGCTCCTGCGGACAAGTGATGGCCGTCGATTCGTGCGGCAAACACCGCTCGGTGTACTGCGGCACGTGCCCCTCGCCCAACAACTGCGCCGCCGTCTGCATCCCTCCGGAGACGTGTGGCCCCTCGGGTACCTGTGGGTGAGGGGTGGGCCGTCAGGGACGGTGAGGCATTACCGTCCCTCTGCTTCGAGCGCGCCCGTTCGAGAAGGTCCTACACGCTCCTCAAGACGGTTCAACTCCGTCCACCTCCACTCTCATGGGGGTGACGCCGCGGGTGCGGCACCTGACTCGTAATCAGAGATTCCGGCTTCCTCACTCGGGCGCGCTCATTCTTCTTCCTCGTGATGGTGGCTCCCCGGTTCTGCTCGAACCGGGTGCGAGCTCACTCGAGGTCGTGCGATTTGCTCCTGAGCAGGCCCAGCGTCGACAGCACCCGGTCCTCCATCGCGGAGTTGTCCGCGAGTGCCTTCTCCAACCAGCCGGCGACGAGCCACGCGACCTCTGACTTCGTCTCGGGGTTGGTGAGCTTCGTGCCGCTGGGCCCATGCCAGACAGGCTCCGACAGTCGCAGGTCGAGCACCACCGTGAGGTGTTGCTCCAGCTCCTCGTCGGAGGGGAGTGAGGCCTCCTGCTGAGGCGCTCGCGCATTGAGCCTCGCACGCAAGGCCTTGCGCAGCCCCAGTCGGAACCCTTGGAGGTGGGTGCCCCCTTCGGACGCCCAGCGCAGGTTCACCCAGGAGCGCATCACCTTGTGCTGATAGGAGCACCACTGGAGCGCGAGCCGGACCCGCGTCTGTCCTACCTGTCCCTCGAAGCTCCAGGGATGGGGAAGGAAGCCCCACTGCTTCGACAGCTCGTCACACAGGTCCGGGAGACCTCGGGGACGGCGCAACCGGGTCTCCGCGCCAGACACCTCGTCCCGCAGACACCACCCCCCTCCCGTCTCCAGGGCGGAGAGGTCACGCATCCGCTCCAGGATGAAGTGGGCAGGGAAACGAGCGAAGGCGCCCGGTCCGACCGCCACCCCAGGCGATGACCTCCAATGAGGAGCAGAGCGCGTTGACGAGGCCCAGGTCCACACCGGGGCCTTGCCGGAGGACTCCGAGAGGAACCTCCTGATTGGGGGGACGTGCCTGCCAATCATAACCGTCGAACGTGAGCCACCTCGAGAGGTCCTCGAAGGACTTCTCCCCGAACGGAGCGGACCAGGGCCAGCCCTCGAATGCGATTCGACAGGAGCCGTCCGCGCGCAGGTCCACGGACACGTCCTGAGCGCTGCCCTCACCGCGCCCCATGAATCCCAGCAACAGCCAGGGCTCCACGAGAGACTGAAGCCCCGAAGTGCCCACGCCGCCGATGCACATCGACGGTCGCAGGCGGATGCTCCGCCGCAGCTCTTCTCCATCGCTCTTCATGCCCCGTTCCCTCCAGCGGGTTCGCACCCCGCGAACTTGAACAACGTGGCCTCCAGCTCCGGGTCCTCAGTGAGCGCACGCGTCACCCAGTCCTCCGCGAGCCGCGCGACGGGGGCCTCGACCTCGGACGGGGCGAACACCCGCTTGTGGGGATTGCCCAGGATGTCCGGCGCGACGCGCAGGTCGAGCACACCCGTGAGGTGTTCGAGCAACGCTCCGTCCGAGAAGGTCTGCGCATCGCGCTCACGGCCCAGGCGCCGCAGGCGCGAGACGAACGCCCTGCGCATCCCCACGAGGAATCCCCGATGGTGCGGTCCACCCACCAGACAGCGCTGGAGATTCACCCAGGACGACAGACCTCGGCTCGGACGATGTCTCCAGCCGAGCGCGACCCGGAGCCACACTGCCTCCACCTGTCCCTCGAAGGTCCAGGGCTCTCGGATGAACGAGGTGTCCGCGAGCTCGGCGCACAGGTCCGCGAGTCCATGCTCACGGAGGAAGCGCGCCTCTGTGCCCGTGGACTCGTCCCGAAGAGTCCAGGACACGCCCGCGTGGAACGCCGACAGGGCTTGGACGCGCTCCTGGAGCCAGCGCCAGGAGAAGCGGCACGGTGACTCGAAGAGCGAGTCATCCGGAGTGGCCGTGATGCACAGCCCCGACTCCGAGATGTCGCTCACCGAGAGCGGGAGCACGTCCTCCTCGGCGCGGCCTTCCCGGTAGCGACGCCGCCACGTCTGCCCCTTCGACCACGCGACGACGTCGAACCGCGAGGAGAGGACGTTGATGGCGCCGAGGTACACCTCCGAGTCCCGACAATGGATGCCCGAGGGAATGCCCGGCGCAACAGGGACGAGGACCGACTTGGACGCGAACGCGTCGACCGTGAGCCACGGCTCGAGGCTCGCGAGGGGCGCGGTCCAGGGAGGCAGCGGCCACGGTGAGCCATCGAGGGAGAGGCGACATGCACCGTCCGCGAGCAGGTCCACGCAGACGTTGCGCACGCGTCCCAGCCTGCCCGCGTTGAACCCGAGCACCAGGAGGTGCTCCAGGAACATGCCTAGCCCGAACGCGTCCAGGCCTCCGACATACATCCCGGGGCGCCGACGAATCATGCGGTGCCAGTCTTCGACAGAGAACTCATGCTCCATACTAAGGTCCTCATTCCATCGAGGTCCTCGCTCCCTGGCTGTGGCCAGGTGAGGTGGGGGCCCCGAGGTCATGAATGGGTTTCAGCGGGCAGGAAGCCCCGCGAGCTTCAAGACGAACACTTCCAGCCGCGGGTCCGCTGCGAGCGCCTGCTCCACCCACTGCGCGACGAGCCGCGCGACCGTGGCCTGGACCTCCTCGCTGGCGACCCGCTCTCGGGTCAGCAGGTACCAGTCCGTCTTCTCCACCTGGATATCGAGCACGGCGGTGAGGTGCGCGAACAAGGCCGTGGCGTCGAAGCGCTGGGCTCGCGCTCCGGCACCTCGGCGCCTCAGGCACGCGGAGAGGGCCTCACGCATCCCCTGACGGAATCCGACGCGATGAGGCCCGGTATCGTTGCGCGAAAAGAGGTTCGCCCACGACATCAATCCCCGCCCCGGGCCCTCCGTCCAGACGAGCGCGAGCCGGAGCTTCGTCGTGCCCACCTCGGCCTCGAAGCTCAGGGGGTTCCAGGGGCCGAGCGGAGACGGCGAGAGGTCCCGACACAAATCCGCGAGCCCTTCTTCCCGAAGGAATCGCGCCTCGGTGCCAGTGGCCTCGTCCCGCAGCGTCCAGGTGACTCCTGGATGAAAGGCGGACAGCGCCTCAATGCGCTCTCGCAGGCGCGGCACGTCGAAGCAAGGGGGCGCTTCGAACAGGGAGGCATCCGGCGTGAAGGTGATGCACAGCCCGGACTTCGACGCTCGTGGAGTGGTGTCGTCCGCGAGGGTTTGCTCGACGAGTCCTTCGCGGTAGCGACGACACCAGGTGTCGTCCTCGGTCCAGGCGATGACGTCCAGCGGAGAGGAGAGCGCACAGAGCGTCCCCAGGTCCCCATCCATTTCCACGAAGGCCGCCGTCGGGGCGAGCCACGTCTCGAGCTGAGCGAAGGAGGCGCCACCAGAGAGCTTCCACGGCCAGAGCCCGACACAGAAGCGGCAGGAGCCATCCGTGCGCAGCGAGACGGAGATCTCCCGCGCACCGCCGTCCCTGGCCGCGACGAACCCCAGCATCAGGAGGAGTTCGACGAGCGAGCTCCGACCGAACATCCCGGTGTCGCCGACGTACATCCCCGGCCGTCGGCGAATCTGGCTGCCAATTGAGTCAGGGTCGGAGTGCATTCAAGGGGGCTCCCGACAGCGCCAGAATCTGGGCCTCCACCTCTGAGTCCTGGGCGAGCGCGGCCTCCAACCAGGTCGCGACCAGCTGGGCCACGTCCTCTTTCAATTCGGGATTGGCGATCTGGGTCCGGGTGGGGCCCTTCCAGACGGGCTCGGGCAAACCGATGCTGAGCACCGCCGTGAGGTGGGCAACCAGGGCCGCGTCGGGGAACGACAAGGCCCCCTGGCTGGAACCTCGCGCCTTCATCCTGGAGCGCAGCGCTTTGCGCAGGCCTTGATGGAGCCCCTGGTGGTGGGTTCCGCCCTCGTAACAGCGATGGATGTTCGCCCAGGACTGCACTCCGGCCCCCTTGGAGTCCCCCCACTGGAGAGCGAGGCCCACCTGGGTCGACCCCACTTGGCCCTCGAAGCTCCACGGCGGCGATAGAAGCCCGCGGGAGTCCACGCGCTCGTCGCATAGGTCCGCGAGGCCTCGCGTCCGGTGGAAGCAGCTCTCGCGGCCCACGAGGACATCTCGCAGGCGCCAGGTGACGCCTGGGTGCAGGGCCGAGAGGACCTGGAGCCGCTCCAGGATGTGCTGTGAGCGCATGCGAGCACCAGGCTCGAAGATGGAAGCATCCGGGGTGAACGTGATGCACAGCCCCTGCTCCGTGAGGCGTGGAGGGGACGCGTCCACCAAGCTCCTCGAGGACTCCGGCTCCGCGAGCCCTTCACGGTAACTGCGCCGCCAATGGTGGGCACCCTCCCACGCGATGACCTCCAGACGGGACGCGAGCGCATTGACCAGCCCCAGCTCCACGTAGGGAGGCAGCGAGATGACGCCTCGGGGCAAGCCCAGTGGAGGTGGCGCGCTCCAGTCGAAGCCCTCGAAAGACAACCAGCGCTCGAGGCTCGACCGGGCCGACTCCCTGGACCCGGAGGGCCAGGGCCAGTCGTCGAAGGTGACGCGACAGGCGCCATCCGCCAGCAGCTCCACGGAGATGTCCCGCACATCCCCATTCCGCGCGCCGAGGAACCCCAGCAACAGCAGGACCTCGACGAGCTGCCCCAGGCCGAATTCCATGGTGTCGCCGACGTACATTGCTGGCCGTCGGCGGATGGCCCGCCGCAATTCCTCTCCGCTGTTTTGCACCTCCAGACAATACCAGACACGCGGCTCGGGACCGAGCTTCTTCGCTCGAAAAATGGCCCTTCGGCCCAGTGAACTTCGAGAGAAAATCAGCGCCGCCGCTTGACTCCCGCGAGCAGCAGACTCACGACAAAGGCGTCGTCCCTTCGTTCAAGATCTCCAGATAGCCGCGGTACGCGAAGACGCGACCTCGCTTGCGCCCAGTGACCTCCTTCACGATGTCCAGGCGCTCCAAATCCACCAGGGCCGCATTCACCGTGGGGGAGGTCAGTCCCGTCCGCTCAACGAGCTGATTCGACGTCAGGTAGGGATGTTCCTGCAACAAGTCGTGCACCCGGAGCGCGGAGCCCACCCGCTCGCCGTGGGTCGTGATGCGCTCACGGTCGCGCTTGAACAGCTCGACGATGCGGGTGGCGGCATCGAACGCCTGGTTCGCGGTCTTCTCGATGCCATCGAGAAAGAACTCGAGCCATGCTTCCCAAGCCCCTCTCTCGCGAACCTCCTGGAGCAGTCGGTAGTAGTCCGCTCGATGCGTCTTCAAGTAGAGGCTCAGGTAGAGCAGCGGCTTGCGGAGCACTCCTCGCGCACACAGGTAGAGCGTCACGAGGAGCCGTCCTATCCGGCCGTTTCCATCGAGGAACGGATGGATGCTCTCGAACTGCACATGCAGCAGACCCGCCTTGATGAGCGCCGGCAACCTGGACTGCTCTTCATGCATGAAGAGTTCGAGCGAAGCCAGGCAGCCATCGAGCTCCGTGACAGGAGGCGGGACGTACAAGGCGTTTCCAGGTCGAGTCCCACCAATCCAGTTCTGCGAACGACGGAACTCCCCCGGGTCCTTCGTTCCTCCGCGTCCGCTCCGTAGCAACCGCTCGTGCAGCTCGCGGACAAGCCGGAGGGAGAGGGGCAATTTCTCGAGCCGCTCGAGCCCGTACATCATCGCGTCGACGTAGTTGGAGACCTCACGAACATCATCGATGGGTGCCCCCTCCTGAGCCCCCAGTTCGAACTGGAGCAGGTCGGAGAGCGTCGACTGGGTTCCCTCGATCTGCGAGGAGAGCACTGCCTCCTTGCGGACGTACATGTAGAGGAACAACTCCTGACGGGGCAGGAGTACGGTGATGCCATCGAGGCGACCCAACGAACGCTCGGCCAGGCTGAGCCGCTCCAACAATCCCAAGACGTCGATCGCCGGGCTTGGCGGCAAGGACGGTGGAACGAACGCGCGCACGTGCTCCCCAGCGACCGTCGTCTCCACGAACCGACCCAGGCGGGAAGCTCCTGCAGAGGTGTCGAACATGCGTTCAGTATCCAAGGCCCTTTATTTAAGTAAAGGGCCCTCTGTTTAAATAACGAGTCTCGGAATGAAAGCTCTCTAAAACAAGAGAACCTGTCGTGATTTCAGGCACTTAAACCGGAAACTCGGCCCGCCAAGGACGCCGCACGACCCCCGCGAGCAGCAGGATGCCGAGGAGTGCGAGCCCTGGTGCGGAGGAACAACCGCCTGCAGAAGGTGCTCCAGGTGGCTCAGGGTCCGGAGGTGGCGGAGTGCAGGGCGTGAAGCAACGGCAGGCGTCCGTTCCTTCCGGCTCCAGACGCGCACAGAGACCACCCACCCCACAGGCCACGTCCTCGGTGCAGGAGGCTCCGAAGTCACCCTCGCGAAGCGCAGGCAGCAGGCACCGGCCTATCCCCTCCGTGACCACGCACGCGAGCCCGGAAGGGCACTGGGCGTCGTTCTCACAGTCCTCCAGGCACAGAGCCTCCGGAGAGAGCGTCGAGCCCTGCGCAGGCGCTGGCAGCGCAAGGAAGGGCTCGATGAAGTCGCCCATCAACGCGTCCACGCGCACGTTGACCGCCTCCTCCCGACAGGCGACGTCACCACTCACCGTGATGCCCACGAGCACGTCTCGCCCCGCGTCGTCACGGGCGAACACCGGCCCGCCACTGTCTCCCACGCAGCTCATGCCGGGTGACGGTCCCGCCCGGAACAACGTGGGCTCGACGCCCGTCACGCTCAGCACTCCCTGGCGTCGTTGCCCCGCGGGCTCATCCACATCCTTCGTGTCGCCATAGCCCACCGCGCGCACCCGTTCGCCGGGCATCGGGACCACTGCCGAGGGCAGTTGCGCGGGAGCCACATTCACCGGGCTCGCGAGCCGCAGCAGCGCCACGTCGTACGCATGGGTCTTCGGCTCATAGCGCGGATGGATGACCGCGCGAGCCACCCGCACGAAGCGCCCCTCCTCACTCGGCCTCGGCATCAACTCCCGGCCGAGGAAGACCTCGTGCGCACCCTCGGGCCCGAAGAGGTCCAGGCAGTGCGCCGCCGTGAGCACGACGTCCGGCGCGATGAGGACACCCGAGCACAGCAACAACGGCGACGGCTCACTGCACCGCGTGCGCCGCGCGAGCAACGCCACCGTGGCCACATCCTCCGGGGCAGGAGTCCCCTCCACGACTCGCGACACCCCTTCGCCCCAGGTCGCTCGGTCCTCCGTGACAGGAGTACACGCAAGCCCCATCGCGAGCAGGAGGAGCCACGCTCCGCGCGTCATACCCTCCATCCTCGAGTCGCCGCGGGCGTCACTGCCGCGTGGCCTCCGCCGCGGCCTCCTTGCTCAGCGCCTGGATCTCCTCACCCAGGCTCACCAGCCGACCACGGTGACGCTGGATGAGGATCTCCGTCTGCCGCACCCGCTCCAGGTCCCCACGCGACTCCGCCAGCTCCCGCTCGCGCTCCAGCCGCTCCACGTCACGCCCCAACACCGCCGTGATGTGCTTCGTCTTCTCCAACTTCCACTGCGCCGTCTGCGGCTGCTCCGGAACAATCTCGTCGTTCTGCTGCGGCGGCGGGTTCGCCACCTCCGGCTCCGGCGCCACATCCCCGGGCCCCAACGCCACCACCGTCGCCGGAGGCGTCGCCTCCCCACCGGGCACCACCCGCTCGGGCCCAGCCCCCTCCACCGCGCGCGCCTCGGGCGACGACGGGATGGGCACCGGCACCAGCTCGGCCTGCTCGACACTGCGCGAAGCCGGGGGCGTCCCCTGCCCCATCAACCCCACCCCCACGGCCACGACGAGCACCACCGCCGCCGCCAGCATCAGTCGGTATCGAGTCTTCATCACCCGCCCTCGTCAGAATCGCACGCGCCAGCCACCGCCCTGCCGCTCCACCCGGAGCAGCCACGGCTCCTTGCCCACATTCCCATCCCTCGCCACCCGTGCCCGCACCAGCACCACGTCCGCATCCCGGCCGTCCAGCTTCGACTCCACAATACCCACCAGCATCAATCCGTGCGCATGCATCTCCGACACCGCCTCCTCGCACGGCCGCATGCTCCCTCCCGTGGCCAGCATCGGCCCCAGCACCGCGCAGTCCCCCGAGGGCAAGGCCTCGAAGAAGCGCGTCACCGTCGCCTCCGCCGCCTCCGTCTTCGAGGCGGATGACGTACACGCGAGCAGGGCCAACACGGCCCCGCCCACCCACATCCCCACGTCACGACTCACACGCATGGCTCAGTAGCAGTTCGAGGCGAACAGCTCGTCGTCCGCCGCCGACACGAACTGGTCATCACACCACGCGCTCGCCAACATGTGGCCGTTGCGCACGCAGCCATCGTGGTTCGTCGCGTCCAACGTGTACTGCGTGTCACCACCACAACTCCCACCACACCGGCCGAAGCAGTTGCCCATCACCTTCGGACGCGACCAGTGGTCCGGCTCGCCGCACAGCCACGTGCTCCCGCTCAGGTAGAACTCATCCCCGTTGCACGACGTGTGGTCGCCCAGCTGCGCGATCTGCTGGTTGCCCGCGAAGTCGAAGCCACCCTTGTTGCAGTCGTGCTTCGCGTACGAGTACCAGTTGTACACACCCCCGCAGCTCCCCGTGAACTTGCCGTTGCAGCGCGCATAGCTGCACAACATCGTGTAGCCGCGCCCCTGCTCGCCCATCACCGTGCGCTGGAGCTCCACCGTGGAGGGATGCTGCGCCCACAGGCCCACCGCGCGCCTCAGGTACATCGCCTCCGGCGCCGCCGCGTCACCCGCGGGCAGCTCGGCGTTCAGCGCCGCATAGAGCGCCTCGAGCAGCTCCCGGTCCGCGTCCGTCAGCTGCGTGTCCGCCGCGCCCTCGTCCGCGAAGCCATCCATCGTCGACACACCACTGGCCGGGTCCAACAACCCCGCGAGCGTCATCTCGCGCAGCCGCACCTCCAACCGGTAGACCCCCGGCTCCACCTCGAGCGCCACGAACGACACCGCGCCGCCGTCCTTCACGAACGTGCCTCGCGTGTCACCCGCCTCGGCGGCCAACGACAAGCCCTCCTGCTTCACCTGCGAGCTCCCGCTCGCGCCACCACAGGCCCACAGCATCAACGTCGCGACCGCACAGAGCGCCTTGCGCATACCGTTGCATCCCTCCGGCCAGGGGACTGACTTGGCCCCGAAAGTCTCGCGGTGGTACCGGGCGCCCTCTGCTCACTCAAGGCCGGGTGCGTCACATCTCACGGATGAAACATCACGCATGTCTCACGGGTGTGCACCGACCCGGCTTTACTGTTCAACACGACGGAAGATGGGCAGTGAGCCCGCAACGCGCACCACCCCAGCGCCACCTTCGGGGAGCACCTCATCCACTCCCGTGACGAGCAGCCCTCCCGGCGCGAGCCGCGCCACGAGCCCCGCGAGCACCTCTCGCTGAAGAGCCGGCGCGAAGTAGGTGAAGGCCACGTTGCGACACAGGACGAGGTGAAAGGGACCCTCCGGCATGCGGACTCGCAAGTCCTGCTGGACGAAGGTGAGCCCCTCGCGAAACGCAGGCGCGAGACAGGCCTCCGAATCGGTGCCCGGGAACGCCTCCTCGGCCCACGCGCGCGGCAGCTCCCGGAGCGAGCCGCGCGGATAGCAACCCCGACTCGCCCGCGCGAGCAGCGCCTTGTCGGCCTCCGTGGCGAGCACCTCCCACCGTGCCTCCGGGAAGCGCGGCGACAACCCGAGCTGCAAGAGCAGGCTCATCGTGTAGGGCTCCTCCCCCGAAGCGCAGCCCGCGCTCCACACGCGCAGCACGGAGGTGGACCCGAACTGCGCGGGGAGCAGCGTGTCCCGCAGCGCATCGAAGACCTCGGCATCTCGGTAGAAGCGCGAGACGGTGACCCGGCAGAGCCCGTCCAACACGTCCCACTCGCCCTCGTCGGACTCCAGCCGGGCGCGGTACTCGGCCACGCTCGTGAGCCCCAGCGCCGCGAGCCTGCGGCCGATGCGCTTGCACACCTGCCCTCGCACCCGACGGAAACCCTCGAGCCGCAGGCGAAGACGCGGGCCCGCCCAGCGCATCAGCTCGACGCAGTCCTCGTCCCTCACCGCGGCCTCCTGCACACCTGCCCTCGCACCCGACGGAAACCCTCGAGCCGCAGGCGAAGACGCGGGCCCGCCCAGCGCATCAGCTCGACGCAGTCCTCGTCCCTCACCGCGCCCTCCTGCACACCTGCCCTCGCCCCCGAATAAAGCCCTCGAGTCGCAGGCGAAGACATGGGCCCGCCCAGAGCATCAGCTCGACGCGGTCCTCGTCGCTCACCACGCGCCTCCTTGTGTCCGAAGTCGCCCCAGAATGTCAGCAGGCCTGGGCGACGGGCGAGCACGGCAGTCCGGGATGTGGCATGACGCTCGGGCGTTTGTGTTGGAATCCCGGAGGAATCTGCCTTGAAGAGACTGACTGCGCTCACCCTGTCGGCGGCCCTGGCGGCGGCTGGCTGCACGCATGGCACCGCGGCCACCGAGCCGACCACCCCGCCCGAGCAGGCCACCGCGCCCGCCGCGCCCGCGCCAGAGAAGACCCCGGCGCCGCTGCCCGCGCCCCGGACGTCGGACGTGCTCTCCGGCACCGCCGAGGCCTTCACCGCCGCCTGCACCGCCGACCTCGAGCGGGCCCAGGCGCAAATCACCGCGCTCAAGCAGCTGGACGCGAAGAAGGACGCCCAGGCCGTGCTGGCCGCGTATGACGAGGCGACGGGCTCGCTCATCGCCGCCGCGAACCGCTCCAGCCTCGCGCGCGAGGTCCACCCGCTGCCCGCCTTCCGCGACTCCGCCCGCGAGTGCGAGCAGCGCGTGGACGCGCTCAACGTGGAGATTTCGCAGGACCGCGGCGTCTATGACGCGCTGTCCGCGGTGGACCTGTCCCAGGCGGACGGGCCGACGAAGTACTGGATGGAGCGCACGCTGCTCGACTTCCGCCGCGCCGGCGTGGACCGCGATGACGCCACGCGCGCGAAGGTGAAGTCGCTCAACGAGGAGCTGCTCAAGCTGGGCCAGCAGTTCGGCAAGAACATCGCCGAGGGCGTTCGCCAGGTGTCCCTCTCGCCCAAGGAGCTGGCCGGGCTGCCCGAGGACTACGTGAAGTCCCACCCGGTCGGGAAGGACGGCAAGGTGGTCATCACCACCAACTACCCCGACTACTTCCCGTTCATGACGTACGCGAAGGACGGCAAGGCGCGCGAGAAGCTTTGGCGCACCTACCGCCAGCGCGCCTTCCCGGCGAACCAGGAGGTGCTCCAGCAGCTCATCGCCAAGCGCCACGAGCTGGCCACGCTCTTGGGCTATGAGTCCTGGGCCGCGTACACCACCGAGACGAAGATGACCCGCACGCAGAAGGCCGCGTCGGAGTTCATCGACCGGCTGGCGGACGCCACCCAGGCGCGCGCGAAGCAGGAGTTCGCGGACCTGCTGGCGCGCAAGAAGAAGGACGTCCCGAGCGCCAAGACGCTCGAGCCGTGGGACCAGGACTACTACGAGGACCGGCTGCGCGCGGAGCGCTTCGGGTTCGACTCACAGCAGGTGCGCCCGTATCTGGAGTACAGCCGGGTGAAGGCGGGCGTCATGGACATCACCTCGCGCATCTGGGGCATCACCTACCAGCGCGCGGCGGACGCCAAGGTGTGGCACTCCGAGGTGGAGGCCTACGACGTGCTCGACAACGGCACGCTCCTGGGCCGCATCTACCTGGACATGCACCCGCGTGACGACAAGTACAAGCACGCGGCCCAGTTCGACCTGGCGCAGGGCCAGGCCGGCAAGCGGCTCCCCGAGGGCACCCTGGTGTGCAACTTCGCGCGCCCCGGCGAGCTGATGACGCACGACGAGGTGGAGACGTTCTTCCACGAGTTCGGCCACCTGCTGCACGCGGTGTTCTCCGGCAAGCAGCAGTGGAGCGGCATCTCCGGCATCCGCACCGAGTGGGACTTCGTCGAGACGCCGTCGATGCTCCTGCAGCAGTGGGCGGGCAACCCGGAGGTGCTCAAGGAGTTCGCCAAGCACCACGAGACGGAGGCGGCGATTCCGGCGGAGATGGTCGAGAAGCTGCGCGCGTCGAAGGAGTTCGGCAAGGGCCTGTGGGCGCGGCGGCAGCTGTTCCTGTCCGCGGTGAGCCTGGACTACTACTCGCGCAAGCCGGGCTTCGATACGACGACGGCGCTGGTGGAGCAGCAGACGAAGCTCAGCCCGTTCAAGCACGAGCACCGCCCGGGCACGCACTTCGAGCTCGCGTTCGGCCACCTGGATGGGTACTCGGCCGCGTACTACACGTACCTGTGGTCCTCCGTCATCGCGAAGGACCTGGAGACCGAGTTCCAGAAGAAGGGCTTCCTGGACCGCGAGACGGCGATGAAGTACCGCCGCACCGTGCTGGAGCCCGGCGGCGCCAAGCCCGCCGCCGAGCTGGTGAAGGACTTCCTCGGCCGTGACTATGGCTTCGAGGCGTACCGCGCCTACGTCGACGCCGGGAAGTAACGCATGTCCCCCGGGGAGCCCGTGCCACCACGGGCTCCTCGGTGTGCCACATGCGGGGATGAGCCGCATGTCCCGGTAATCAGGTTACCGAAGTCTCCTCGGAACAATTGATGGAGCACGGTGGCGCCGGTAGATTGAGCCTCGACTTCGTGGGTGAAGAAGCCCCGGTCCGGAGCTCATCTCGATGAAACTGCTGCATGCGTGTGTCCTGGGTCTGTTCGTCACCAGCGGCTGTGCCACGACGTCCGCGTCGCGTCAGGCGCCCTCCCTTCCCGACACGGCCGCGCTGGATGCCGAGGTCGCTCGCGCCATGGCGGCGACGGGCGCCAAGGGCCTGGCCATCGCGGTGATTGATGACGGGCGCGTGGTGGCGACGCGGGCCTATGGCGCTCGCAACGCGCAGGGCGAGCCGCTCCAGACGGACACGGTGATGTATGGCGCCTCCATCACCAAGACGGTCTTCGCCTACACGGTGATGCAGCTGGTGGACGAGAAGAAGCTCGAGCTCGACACGCCCATCTCGCGGTATCTGGACAAGCCGCTCCCGGCGTATCCGGACGAGAAGCGGTACTCGACGTGGTCGCACCTGGCGGATGACGAGCGCTGGAAGCGCATCACCCCGCGCCACCCGCTCACCCACAGCATCGGCTTCGCCAACTTCGGCTTCCTCGAGCCCGACCAGCGGCTGCGCTTCCACTTCGACCCGGGCAGTCGGTATGCGTACTCGGGGGACGGGCTCATCCTGTTGCAGTTCGTGCTGGAGCGCGGGCTCGGGCTGGACCTGGGCGCGGAGATGCAGAAGCGCGTGTTCGACCGCTTCGGCATGGTCAACACCAGCATGGTGTGGCGACCGGACTTCGCGAAGAACCTCGCGGATGGGTGGACGATGGAGGGCGCGGTGGAGCCGCATGACGAGCGCAGCACCGTGCGCGCCGCGGGCTCCATGGACACGACCCTCGAGGACCTGGCGCGCTTCGCCGCCGCGCTGGTGCGGGGTGAGGGGTTGTCCGCGGAGTCATTCACCGCGCTGACCTCGCCGCAGCTCGCCATCACCACCAAGAGCCAGTTCCCTTCACTCCAGGAGGAGCTGCCCGTGGAGCAGCGCCGCAAGGACCTGGCCGCGGGGCTCGGCGTGGTGGTGTTCGAGGGGCCGCAGGGACGCGGCTTCTACAAGGGCGGACACAACGACAGCACCGGCAACACGCTCGTGTGTCTGCCCGGCTCGCGCCGCTGTGTGCTGATTCTCGCCAACGACGTGCGCGCCGAGAACGCCTTCCCTCAGCTGGTGCGCTTCGTGCTGGGTGAGACCGGCGTGCCCTTCGATTGGGAGTACGGCGACCGGGTGTTCTGGGACGGGCGCTGAGCGCTCACGCGCCACCTTCCGTCTCCTCCGCGAGCGCGGCGTCGATCTCCGCGCCCAGCGGGTAGATGACCAGATGCCTGGAGGGCTCACTGCCGTGGCTCACCGCCTCCAGCCGGTAGCGGCTCACCAGCCGATGCTGGAGCTTGCGCACGCGGGGCTGATGCGGTGAGAGCTCCACCAGGACGCCCTCACGCAGGACGCGCTGGACGGCGGCCTCGGCCTCGGCCACCGCCTCGCGGACCTCCTCCGCGTCCACGCCCTCGAGCACGTTGAAGAAGCCCTTCAACATCCGACGCAGCTCCGCGGAGCTGCTGCGCTTCACGGACTCCACCCGCGCGCCGGTCTTCGCCACGACCCGGCGCATCCTCGGGTCATTCGCGTTCGAGCGCAGCGTGACGACGAGGTCCGCCGACTCCAGCCGGCTGACCAGCCGCACCTCCGCCGGAATCTCGCGCAGCACCCGCTGCAGCAGCTCACGGCCCACGCCGTGCGGATAGATGCGCGTGGGGCCAGCTGCCGGTGCGGGGCCTTCCTCCAAGGGCTCGTCGACGAACCGCGAGGAGAACCGCGTCTGCTTGGGGGGCGGCTCGGCGCTCGCGGGCTCTGGCGTGCGCGGCTCCGGACTCGGTGCCGGCAGTTCGTCAGGTGGCTCAGGGAAGGGCACCACGCTCTCGGATGTCCCACCTGACGCAGAGACGCTCTCAGGTGCCTGTCCCGTGGGTTCCACTCCCGTGCTCGGCGCAGTCCGGCCCTCCGCAGCCACCGCGACCTGCCTCGCAGGCTCCACCTCCACGCGTCCCGACTCCGCGTCCTGTCTCCGTCGCTCGCCGCCGACGTCCTTCCCGGCCAGGAGCCGGTCCACCGCCGCCGCCGTGTCGCCGTGCACTCGCACCTCGTCACGACCCACCATCTCCACCACGATGTCGAACGTGGGCGGTGACTTGCGCTCGCTCACCGTCTTCTGCGTGCGCCTGCGCCGAGCCTCGTCGTCGCTCAGCGTCACCGTCTGCACCCCGCCCACCAGGTCCGACAGCGTCGGGTTCAACACCAGGTTCTCCAGCGTGTTGCCGTGCGCCGTCGCCACCAACTGCACCCCGCGCTCCGCAATCGTCCGCGCCGCCGACGCCTCCGCCGACGTCCCGATTTCATCCACGATGATGACCTCGGGCATGTGGTTCTCCACCGCCTCGATCATCACGTCGTGCTGCCGGTCCGGCCGCGACACCTGCATCCGCCGCGCCCCGCCTATCCCCGGGTGCGGCACGTCCCCGTCCCCACCAATCTCGTTGGACGTGTCCACCACCATCACCCGCTTGCCCAGGTCATCCGCGAGCACGCGCGCCACCTCGCGCAGCTTCGTCGTCTTCCCCACCCCGGGCCGCCCCAACAGCAACAGGTTGCGCCCCGAGCCGATGAGGTCCTTCACCATGTCGATGGTCCCGAACACCGCCCGCCCCACCCGCAGCGTCAGCCCCACCACCTGTCCACGCCGGTTCCGGATGGCCGACACCCGATGCAACGTCCGCTCGATGCCCGCCCGGTTGTCCTCCCCCGGCGTCCCCACCCGCGCCATCACCTGACGCAAGTCCTCCATCCCCACCGGCGCCTCGCGCAGCCTCACCACCCGGTCCACCAGCCGCGCCTCCGGCACCCGCCCCAAATCCAACACCACCTCCAACACCTCCGAGGGAGCAAGCGCGCCCACCACCGCCCGCAGCCCCTCCGGCAACACCTCCACCAGCAACAAGAAGTCCTCGGCGACGGCATCGACACGCGGTGGAGTCATGGCGCCTCTCCTCTACCGGAACGCCCGGGGCGGCATCCATGCCCCTCCACCTCAACCTGCTCCCTCCACCGCCCTCCCGCACTCCCACGGGTGGCACCCCGCTTCCCCTCCACCGCCCTCCACCTCGCCATGGCAGGGCACTCCCCACCCCCTCACCCTCCCCTCGGACGGGCCCCCGCGTTCACCGCCCACCGCCTCGCGCTGGAGAGGGATTTGCTTCGGCCCCCACCTGACTCCGCCTCGGGCGGTTCGGTGAAAGGGGGAAGGCGCAGTGACTTCCAGGTTTCACGAACGGAGGCGACGACCCTGGCTCGTCCGCGCGAGCGCGGGCCTCTTCCTGCTGCTCACCGCCTGCAAGGGGGACTCGCTGCCCAAGGCCCGCGTCCTCCCCGAGCCACCGCCGGCCCCCCACGCCGAGGGCTGCGAGAACACCTCCGCGGACCCGGGCCGCGTCACCCTGCATCGCCTCAACCGCGCCGAATACGACGCCACCGTGAGGGACTTGCTCGGCGACACCACCCGCCCCGCGCGCGACTTCCCCGCCGATGACCACGGCTACGGCTTCGACAACAACGCGGACGTCCTCAGCCTCTCCCCCCTGCTCCTGGAGAAGTACGCCAGCGCGGCGGAGAAGCTCGTGGAGACCGCCTGGGCCCAGGGCACCTTGCGCACCTGCGCCCTCGATGCCACCCACCCCGAGCCCTGCGCTCGCGACATCCTCTCGCGCTTCGCCCGCCGCGCCTGGCGCCGCCCCGTGACACCCGAGGAGGTGGACCGGCTGCTCGGCGCGCTCACGCTCGCGAAGCAACATGGCGACACACCCGAGGCCGGCGTGAAGCTCGCCCTGCGCACGGTGCTGGTGTCACCCCACTTCCTCTTCCGCGTGGAGAAGGACCCGCAGGCCTCGTCCCTCACGCCCCATCGACTCGACGGCTTCGAGCTGGCGAGCCGGCTGTCCTACTTCCTCTGGAGCAGCATGCCCGACGAGGCGCTCCTCCAGGCCGCGGAGCAGGGGCAGCTCGCCACGCCCGCGCAGCTGGAGGCCCAGGTGCGCCGCATGCTCGCGGACCCCAAGGCCCACGCCCTGGTCAGCAACTTCGCCGGACAGTGGCTCTTCACCCGCGCGCTCGACTCCGCCGAGCCGGACCCGATGCTCTACGGCACCTTCAACGACGACCTGCGCAAGGCCATGCGCCAGGAGACGGAGCTCGTCTTCCAGGAGTTCCTCACCGGCGAGCACAAGCTGCGCGACCTGCTCGACGCGCCCTTCACCTACGTCAACGACGCGCTCGCCGCGCACTACGGACTGCCGCTCCCCGGCAGCGCCACGCCCCAGCGCGTGGACCTGTCCGCGCACCCCGAGCGTCAGGGCATCTTCGGCCACGGCTCGCTGCTCACCGTCACCTCCAATCCGGACCGCACCTCACCCGTGCAGCGCGGGGTGTGGGTGCTCGAGCAGCTGCTGTGCTCCGCGCCGCCGCCTCCTCCTCCGAACGTCGAGGGCCTGCCGCCTCCGGTGAACCCGCTCATGACGATGAAGGAGCGCATGGCGCTGCACCGCAGCCTGCCGCAGTGTCAGGGCTGTCACCGGATGATGGACCCGCTGGGGCTCGCGCTGGAGAACTACGACCCCATCGGCCGCTGGCGGCTCCACGAGGTCAGCGGCGCGCCGGTGGACGCCACCGGGGACTTGCCCGACGGCGCCGTGCTCAACGGCGGCGCGGACATGCGGCGCTTCGTCAAGGCGGACCCGAAGCTGCCCGCGTGCATCACCGAGCACCTGCTCACGTACGCGCTCGGCCGAGGCACGTCCGAAGCCGACGCGTGCAGGGTGCGCGAAATCTCCGCCTCCGCGGAGGCCAGCGGCGGGCGGCTCGTCGACTACATCCTCGCCATCGTCCTCAGTGACTCGTTCACCTCCCGACGCGGCGACACGGAGGCCCAGACGCCATGAGCAGCACGAAGCGGCCACTCTCCCGTCGAACCTTCCTGCGCGGCGCGGGCGCGTTGATGGCGCTCCCGCTCCTCGAGCGCTGGGGCTCCACCGCCCACGCCGCCGAGGCGACCCTGGCGCCCCGCCGCCTGGCCGTCTTCTACGTGCCCAATGGCATCCACATGCAGAAGTGGATGCCCTCCGGCACCGGCCCCGCCTGGGAGCTGACGCCCACGCTCCAGCCCCTGGCGGCGGTGAAGAGCGATGTGCTGGTCATCAGCGGGCTCGCCAACGACGCGGGCAAGCCGGACGGCGACGGGCACCACGCCGCGGGCACCGCCGCGCTCCTGTCCTGCATGAAGGCCTTCAAGACGGAGGGCACCGACTTCCACGCGGGCATCTCCATGGACCAGGTCATCGCCCGACACCTGGCCCAGCAGAAGGCCACGCGCTTCGCCTCACTGGAATTGGGCAACGACGCGGGCCGCGGCATCGGCAACTGTGACTCCGGCTACGCGTGCCCCTACGCCAACAACATCTCCTGGGCCGGGCCTCGCACGCCCATGGCCAAGGAGGCGCGCCCCAAGGCCGTCTTCGACCGGCTCTTCGGCGGCCTGGACCCCGGCACCACCCAGGCCCAGGTGGAGAAGCGCCGCGCCTATGGCCTGAGCATCATCGACTTCGTGCGCGAGGACGCCACGTCGCTGCAGAAGCAGCTCGGCGCGACGGACCGGCGCAAGCTCGACGAATACTTCACCAGCGTGCGGGACCTGGAGAAGCAGCTGGAGGCCCTGGGGCAAGAGGGGCCCGCGTGCGGCGTCCCGGTGTCGCCCGACGACAGCGAGGACCCGCGCGCCAAGACGAAGGCGATGATGGACCTCATCGTCCTCGCCTTCCAATGCGACCTCACCCGCGTGGCGACCTTCATGCTCGCCAACGCGCGCAGCAACAAGGTGTACGGCTTCCTCGGACTCAGCGGCGGACACCACGCGTACTCGCATCACCAGTTCGTCCCGTCCAACTTCGACGCGCTCTCGCGCATCGACCGGTGGGAGGTGGAGCAGTACGCCTACCTGGTGCGGCGGCTGAAGGAGAGCCGGGATGCCCACGGCGCGTCGCTGCTCGACACCTCGATGATCTACTTCACCAGCGAAATCGAGGACGGCAACGGGCACATCCATCGCAACCTGCCCGTGCTCATCGCCGGCCGGTGCGGCGGCGCGGTGGGGACTGACAGGCACCTGCGCGCGACCGGCGTCCCCATCGCCAACCTCTACATCTCCATGATGCGGGCCATGGGCGTGCCCGGCATCACCACTTTCGGCTCGGACGGGACGGGGGAATTGCCGGGATTCGGGGGGTAGCCCTCGACCTCGCAGCATGGACGGAAAACGTCACCATGCATGGACGGACGTCCTGACGCATCATCCTCGGCATGCGTCCGTCTTCCGTGCTCCGCGCGTTCGTGCTGCTGCTGCTCGTGTTTCCTCCCGGCTGCGCGTTGGCCTCGAAGTCCAGCGCGCGCAAGGCCGCGCCGGCCCCGCGGGCGTCCGCCAGCGCTTCGCGCGGACAGCAGGCCCGGAGCACCCCGCAGCCCCGCCCCGCGCCGCCCACGGCGAAGGACTTCGCGCGCGACATGGTGGAGGCGCACAACCAGGCGCGAGCGCAGGCCCGGCCCACGCCGAAGCCCGCGCTGCCGCCGCTCGCCTGGTCCGACGAGGCCGCTCGCCAGGCCGCCTCCTGGGCCAAGGCCTGCAAGTTCGACCACAACCCGGAGCGGGGTGAGTTCGGCGAGAACCTGGCCGCCGCCACGCCGGACACGTGGACCACGCAGCAGGTGGTGAAGAGCTGGGCGGACGAGGTCTCCGACTACGACCCCGCGCGCAACACGTGCAAGAAGGGCAAGGTGTGCGGGCACTACACGCAGGTGGTGTGGCGCAAGACGACGGCCGTGGGCTGCGCCACCGTGACGTGCAAGAAGAACTCGCCCTTCGGCGCGGACTTCCCCACGTGGCAGCTGTGGGTCTGCAACTACGCGCCGCCCGGAAATTTCGTGGGACAGCGGCCCTACTGAGACGCGGTGTCGTCGTGGGAGGGTACGTGGGTGCGTACACCTTCCGGACGCTCGTGGCGCCGTCGATAATCGCGGGATGAACCGCTCCTCCGTCCGACGTCTGCTGGCCCTCGGTCTGCTCGTGCCCTGCCTCGCCACCGGCTGCGGCTCCGATGACGACAACGATGACGTCACGCCATCGGGTGATGCCGGGACTCCGGATGGAGGGAGCTCGGGCAACCCGGACTCCGGGACTCCGGACTCGGGCTCGGGGACTCCCGATTCGGGCTCGGGTTCGCTGTCACAGTTCGCGCAGGACATGCTGACGGGACACAACGCGACGCGTGCTTCCGCGCAGCCCACGCCGAGCCCCGCGCTGGAGCCGCTCGGCTGGGACACGGGCGCGGAGGCCGTGGCGAAGGCGTGGGCGGCGAAGTGCCAGTGGGGGCACAACCCCGACCGAGGCCCCCATGGTGAGAACATCACCGCGGCCACGCCCAACTCCATGTCCACGCTGGATGTGGTGAAGGGTTGGAGCAGCGAGGTCTCCGACTACAACTACGCCAACAACGCGTGTGCGTCGGGCAAGCAGTGCGGCCACTACACGCAGGTGGTGTGGCGGAACACGAAGCGCGTGGGCTGCGCCACCGTGACGTGCACGGAGAACTCGCCCTTCGGGAGTCGATTCCCGACGTGGCAGTACTGGGTCTGCAACTACGCGCCGCCGGGGAACTACACCGGCCAGAAGCCCTACTGAGCCTCCAGGGCGCGCAGCCATGAGGAGAGGGTGTCCAGCGCCTGGCGGGACATCGTCTCCACGGCGGGTGACTCACGCGTGGCCACGGCGAGCGCGTGGTCCGCGCCCTCGATGACCTTCACCTGGGTGCGGTTGTCCTCTCCGGCGCGCTTCGACAGGCCCTGGTTGAGCGCCCGCGCCGTGAGCGCGGCGGGGGTCGTCTCGTCACGCTCGCCCAGCAGCGCGAGCACGGGGCCTCGCACGCGAGGCAGGTCCTCGGCCGCGTCGTAGGACAGCACGTCACGCCAGAGTGGACGCTGGTGCACCAGGAAGCGCTCCACCGTCACGTCTCCGAGTGACGACAGCGGCGTCACCGCGAGCCAGCGCTTGCGCTTCGCGCGCTGGAAGTGGAAGTCGAGCGTCTTGCGCGCGCGGGCCTCGCCGCCCTCCGCGTACAGGCGCGCGTCGTGGAGCACGTCGAGGAACTCGTTCAGGTCCACCAGTTCCGGCCCGGTGAGTCCACGCTTGCGCCCCTCGTTGCGCATGCGGTGTTGCTCCTGCTTCCACACCGCGCCAGCTCCGCCCGAGATGAGGACGAGGAAGCCCACCTCCTCCGGTGCGCGCGCCGCCGCTGCCACGGCCGCCCACGCGCCCTGCCCGAAGCCCATCAGTCCCACGCGAACCGAGGGGCCCAGCCGCTTCCGCAGCAGCTTCACCGCCGCCAGGCCATCATCGCCCTGCGCCTTCAATCCCGCACCACGCGCGTCGTAGGTGAGCACCGCCAGCCCGTGCTCCACCAGGAGCGTCGGATAGGGCTCCAGCGCCTCACGCGAGCCCTGCCCCACGTCGTGCAACAACACCACCGCGGTCCTGGGCTTCCCCGTCGGCGGCAGCCACAGGGTCGCCGGCAGCGCCGTGTCCTCCCCGGGCACCGTCACCGCCTCGGTGCGCACCGGCACCACCTCGAGCACCATCGGCTCCGCGCCCAACCCAGCGAGCACCAGCTTTGGCGGTCGCCACGTGACACGCGCCTCCGGGCGGCTGCCCCCGAGCACCCACACCCCGGGCTCCTTCGGCTCCAACCGCCAGCGCCGCCGCGAGGCGAAGTCCATCAGGAACGGGGCCGAGTCCTCCCCCGCCACCCGCACCAGCCCCCCATCCGGACGACGCCAGACCCCCTCGAAGAGAACCGCCGTCCCGGCTGCCCGGGCCCCGCTCCCGACGAGCACCAGCCCCAGGACCACCGCCACGCTCACACCCAGCCTCGACACGCCACGCCTCCGATGATTTGACGCGCGCGCGTTCAAGCCGACCCGGGGCCCCGGACGCAACACCGTGTCGCGTCCAGGCTCGCTCGTGTGGACCGCTGGACACTCCCGCTCAGCGCTTGAGGTGGTGCTCCAGGAACATCGACGTCTCCGCCCACGCCATGGCGGCCGACTGCTCGTTGTAGCGCGCCCCCGAGGGGTTCGCGAAGGCGTGCTCCCCATCCAGCTCGACGATGCGGTGGGGCACCCCCGCCTGGTCCAGCGCCGCGCGGAACTCCGCCACCTTCTCCAGCGGAATGGACGCGTCCCGCGTGCCGAAGATGCCCAGCACCGGTGCCTTGATGGTCGACAGCTCGTTCACGTCCGTCACCGGGCTGCCGTAATAAATCACCGCCGCGTCCAGCTCCGGCACCAGCATGGCCGTGCGCAGGGACATGCTCCCCCCGAAGCACCACCCCAGGCTGCCCGTGCGCGTGGCCTTCACCCGCGAATCGTCCTGGAGGAACTTGTACGCCGTCACCAGCGTCTGCCCCGCGCGCGCCGGGTCCACCGACTTCACCAACGCCAGCGCCTCGTCGGACGTGGTGGCCACCTTGCCGCCATACAGGTCCACCGCCAGCGCCGCGTAGCCGTTGGCCGCCAGCCGGTCCGCCCAGTGCTTGATGTGCGGGTTGAGCCCCCACCACTCGTGGATGACCAGCACCGCGGGCAGCGGGCCCTTCGCGCCCTCGGGCAGGCTCAGGTACATCTTCGTCCCGGCCACCTCCACCTCCTGCCCCTTCAGCTCGGGCGGCGCGTCCTCGCGCAGGGTGTGCATGGCCTTGAACTCCGCCTCGGAGACCGCGCCCGTGGGAGAGGGCTCGCGCCGCACCTCCATGGGCTTGCCTCGCGTGCAGCCTCCCACCAGCAACAACACACCCAACAGCAGCAGGTGACGGTGCATGAACTCTCCTCTTCGCCGTGAGGCCCGCGAGAATCCTCCGACTCCAGGCCCCCGCGCCAAGGTTCTTTCCACCGGGCCCCCCCGCGCGAAAAACGAAGAGGGCCGGCAGGGAAAGCTCCCCCACCAGCCCTCCGAGTGCTCACGCTCCATCAGGTGGAGCGCGCGGAGCTACTTCTTCTGCTCGGCCGACGGAGGCGTCGCGGGAGCGCCCGGCGCGCCAGCGGGAGCCTCGGGCTGCTTGACGATCTCCAGCAGCTCCACCTCGAACACCAGGGCCGAACCGCCCGGGATGTTCGGGGGCGCGCCGCGGTCGCCGTAGGCGATGTCGGACGGGCACACCAGCTTGGCCTTGCCGCCGACCTTCATCTTCTGCACGCCCTCCGTCCAGCACTTGATGACGCCCTGGAGCGGGAACTGCGTGGGCTCGCCGCGCTTGTAGGAGCTGTCGAACTCGGTGCCGTTGGGCAGCGTGCCCTTGTAGTGCACCTTCACGATGTCCGTGGCCTTCGGGGACTCACCGGTGCCGGGGGTGATGTCCTTGAACACCAGGCCGGACTCCGTCTTGGTGGCGCCGGACTCCTTGGCGGCCTCGTCCAGGAACTTCTTGGAGTTCTCCTTCTCCTTCTCCGCCTTGGCGGTGGTGCGCGCGCGCGCCAGCTCCTGGAGCTTCGGCCCGTACGTCTCCAGCTCCACCGCGGGCTTGTCGCCCTTCACCTGGGCGTTGAGGCCCGCCTTGACGTACTCCAGCTCCTCCGGAGTCATGTCGAACACGCTGATGCTCTTGCCGATGGACAGACCGAGCGCGTACAGCGTCTTCTGGTCCTCGGTCTGCGGGTTGGCCGCCGCGCCCGCCGTCGCCGTGGCGGTGGCGCTTCCGTCCTTCGCACCCTGCGGCTGGCACGCCGTCAGGCTCAGCATCATCGCAACCAGACACATCTTCCGCATGTGTTTGCCCTTCCTTCGCTTGTGGCCGCGGCGGCGAAAGCGCGCCGCCAATCTCTCGTTCCGGAGGGGCGACTTACTACAGAAACGCTCCCTCTTCCTCTTGGCGCCGCACCGTGACGCCCATCCGCCGCCGTCGTTTCATCCGGGTAGGATATTTCTCCACCCACCATCCGAGGCCCTACGAGCGCGAAGGGACTCCGGGCGCGAGCGTCAACAAGCCTCCGGGCGGGTCAGGTACGCCAGGAGCGGCTCGCGCAGGGGGCCCAGGCGCTTGTAGCCGCTCAGGTCCTCCGGGACGGTGCCGAGCACGCGGGCCAGCCTCCGACGGCGCTCGGGCGTGGGCACCTCGCCGGCCACCGGGGCCACGTAGGTGTGGAGGGTGAAGAGGATGGCGCCGGTCTCCGGGAGGCGGCTCAAGGTCTGCCGCTCCAGGCGCAGGAAGCAGCGCTCCCCGGCGTTGTCGGGCGTGAGGCCCTCGAAGAGGTGGCGCCACTCGGAGAAGTAGCGCGGCTCCATGCACAGCCTGTCGGTGACGGTGACGGCCCAGTTGCAGCGGGTGACGGGGCGGCCCGGCTTGAGGCCCTCCAGCAGCTTCAGCGTGCCGCGCCCCATCTGCTCGGCGAAGCCCGGCACCGGCGCGTGCACCGCGAGCAGGGACTTGCCCAGCTTCTCGCCCAGGCTCCAGCCGGAGGGGAAGCACAGCTGTCCGGCGATGAGCGGGTAGCCCTCGCGCGTGCCGTCCAGCACCAGCAGGTCCTCCTGCACCTGTCGGCCCACCCAATCCAGCGGCGCCCACGGCAGGTCGTCCCCCTGCCCCGGCGTGAAGGTGGCCGACGCGTCCGTGAGCCGGTTGTGCCAATGCCAGCGCCCATCCTCCCCGGCCCGCAGCGTGAACGACTCCGGCGTCTCCTCCGCCATGCGCGACAGCAACAGCCGCAACACCTCCCATTGCTGGGGCTCGGTGCCCGGCTGGGCCTGGAAGCGCGCGGACGGGTCCTCTCGTAGCAGTGAGGCTTTCAACGCCAGCTCAGCACGATAATGCGCTGCGTCTATCTCGATGAGTGTTTCACCGGGACGCAAGGCGCGCACTCCAAGTGCCATGGCATAGGCGTCCTGCTCGAAGGGGAAGTAGGGCAGCACGTGGACGGAGCTCCAGGCCCGAGAAAAATACAGCCAGCCATTCCTTGCACATCGCAGCGCGTCACGAAACCCAGGCGCGAAGGAATTCCTCACCTCACCCTTGAGGTCGGGCGCCGCCGGGATGAGGATTCGCGCCATCCCTTGGCCCCGCCCCGCTCCGCTCCCCGTCGAGACACGAGGGGGCATGGCCAAATCCTGGAGGAAGCCTGATGAACCGTCTGTCACGTGCCGTGCTCGTCGCCGCGCTGAGTCTGCTGGCCCTTCCCGCCTGCTCGGACGACGACGAGGACCGTCAGTTCGCGAACCCCAACCCGAGCCCGGGGCAGCCCGCGACGGACGCTGGCACGCCTGACTCCGGCACGCCGGACTCCGGCTCAGGCAACGTGTGGCCGGCCGAGTTCTCGTGTACCGACGCGCAGCGCAAGACGCTGACCTTCAATCCGGGTCAGGAGCAGGACCTGCAGAACGCCGTCAATGACTTGCAGCCGTGCACCACGGTGCAGCTGGGCGCGGGCACGTTCAAGTTCGACAACGCGGTGACCATCCGCCAGGACGGCATCACCATCGTCGGCGCGGGTCGGGGCGCGCAGGGCGAGGGCACCGGCGGCGCCGCCAGCACCGTGCTGGACTTCACCAACGCGGCCGCCAACACCAACGGCCTGGACGTGGTGGGCAAGCTGTTCACGGTGAAGGACGTGGCGCTGTGGAACGCGAAGAAGGACGCGCTGCGGGTGGAGAACTCGTCCAACGTGTTCATCCAGCGCATCCGCACCGAGTGGGCGGTGGAGAACGACGAGAACAACGGCAAGTACGGCATCTACCCGGTGAAGTCGCGCTACGTGCTCATCGAGGACTGCGAGGCGTACAACGCCGCGGACGCGGGCATCTACGTGGGCCAGACGCGCTACACCATCGTCCGGCGCAACATCGCGAAGAAGAACGTGGCGGGCATCGAAATCGAGAACACGCGCTTCGCCTACGTGGAGGGCAACACGGCCATCGACAACACCACGGGCCTGGTGGTGTTCGATTTGCCGGGCAACCCCATCAAGGGCACCGACATCCTCATCACCAAGAACACCATCACCGGCAACAACCGGCCCAACTTCGCGTCGGTGACGGCCAGCAGCAGCACGGTGTCGCAGGTGCCGGCGGGCACGGGCACGTTCATCCTGGCGTCGCGCCGGGTGGAGTTCGTGGGCAACACGTGGGGTGACAACGGCTCCGTGGACATCGCGGTGCTCAGCGGTCTGGCCATCGAGCCCAACCCCCTGCTGTGGTCGGCGGGCTTCTTCAACTTCAACACCGGCGACGTGTCCATCCACGACAACACGTTCCTGGGTGGCAGCGGCGCGAACGTGGACAACGGCCAGCCGGACCTGCAGCGCCGCCCGCTGGGCGCGCTGATGTTCAACCTGTACGCGTACGGCAAGGCGGTGCACGGCGTGGAGCGCGTGGAGCACGTGCTGTGGGACGGCATCGACCCGGCGCCGCGCGAGGAGGGCCGCGAGCCCAACGCGCTGAACCTGTGCTTCTACAACAACACGGTGCCGGCCACGACGAAGCAGGCGGTGGTGGACCTGGACCTGCAGTCGGTGCAGACGTACCTGACGGCGCAGCCGGCCAACGCCCCGGCGGCGTGGGCCGCGACGGCGCGCTACGACCAGGGCGCCGAGCCGTTCAACTGCCGCGGCTTCGCGCCCGCGCTGGCGCTCCCCTGAAGTGAGCGGACCGAGGACACCCGTCGCCATGCGCGCGCCGTACACGAAACACCTGGGCCTCGCCGCGGTGCTGCTCGCCGCGGCGGTGGCCGCCTGCTCCGGTGACGAGGACCCACCGGGCAACGTGCCCACGCCGGACGCGGGCAATCCCTCGCAAGAGGATGCCGGCACGCCGGACGCGGGGGTGCCTGACGCGGGTCCTCCCGACGCCGGGCCCCCCGACGCGGGACCGCCGGACGCGGGGCCTCCCGACGCCGGCACGCCCGACGCCGGGCCTCCGGGCACGGTGGTCATCCCGAACAAGCTGTCGGACCTGAAGCTCTTCACGGGCACCCCGGCGACGGGGGACTTCCAGCCCGTGGCGGGCAACCTCCCGTACGAGCTGACCACGCCGCTGTTCTCCGACTACTCGCTGAAGTCCCGCACGCTGTATGTGCCGGACGGCAAGAAGGCGCTGTATTCGCAGAACGACGTGCTGGACTTGCCGGTGGGGACCATCATCACCAAGACGTTCGCGTACCCGGCGGACTTCCGGGAGCCGGACAAGAACGTGCGCCCGCTGGAGACGCGCATCCTGGTGCGTCAGCCGAGCGGCTGGGAGGCGTATCCCTACGTCTGGAATGACGCGCTCACGGAGGCGGACAAGGCCGTGGGTGGCAAGGTGTTCAAGAACTTCGAGTTCATCGACGCCGAGGGCGTGAAGAAGACGTTCGACTACCTGGTGCCCCAGCGCAACCAGTGCCAGAAGTGCCACCACGAGGTGGACGCGCAGGACAACCAGTACCTGGTGCCCATCGGCGTCAAGGCGCGCTACCTGAACCGGGAGCACGTCTACGACGGTCAGCCGGTCAACCAGCTCCAGCACCTGGCGGCGCTGGGGAAGCTGGGCGGGCTGCCGGCCACGGGCGTGCCTCGCGCGCCGAACGCGTTCGACGCCACGGAGGCCACGGTGGCCGAGCGGGCGCGCACGTACCTGGACATCAACTGCGCGCATTGCCACAACCCGAAGGCGCAGCCGGGCATCACCAGCCGGCTGTTCCTGGACATCAAGACGACGGACGAGTTCAGCCTGGGCTACTGCAAGCGCCCGGGCTCCGCGGGCAGCGGCGTGGGCGGTGAGTTCGACATCGTCCCCGGAGACCACTCGACGTCCATCCTCTGGTACCGGATGAACACCGAGGAGTCGGGGAAGATGATGCCGGAGATTGGCCGCGCCCTGCGCCACGACGTGGGCTCGCAGCTCATCGCGGATTGGATTGACGCCATGCCGCCGCAGTCCTGCAAGTAGCGGCACGACATCGTCCTGAGTGTTGGTGAGGCCCTTCGCCGATGCCCCTCGAGGCGCGGCGGAGGGCCTTCGCCTTTCAGCGCCTCAACGAGGCTGGCGCACCCGGCGGCGGCGCACCGCGTCCTCGCCGCCCAGCGACACGAGCATGCCCGCGAGCAGCGTCCGGGCCTCCTCCACCGGGCCCGCGCCGTGCTGGCGCTCGAAGCGCTTCTGGAGCGCGGAGCGCAGCGCCCGGGACTTCTCCACCGACGCGAGCCCTCGCGCCGACAGGGCCACCTGACGCACGCGCGCGTCCCCGGCCTCCGTCTTCTCCACGTAGCCCAGCGACTCCAGCTCCGCGACGGACTTGGACGCCGCCTGCTGCGTCACGCCCAACAGCTTCGCCAGCTCGCTGATGGTGCGCGCGCCCCCCAACAGGTGCTGGAAGACATAGCCATGCGAATGACGCAGGCCGGTGAAGCCCGCGGCGTGGAGCTCCTCCAGCACCTGGTCGTTCATCCGCTGCCCCACGAAGAGGGCCAGGTACCCCAGGTCCAGCGAGTCGAGGCGCACGTCCACGTCTTCCATCCGGCGTGACATGCGGCACTGTGTCGCATTCACATCCAAGGTTGTGCAATGCGGGTCCTCCGGGGACCTGGCCCTGTCTTCGTGGACCCATGGGTCCTTTCGTGACATCGCCCCCCAGGACTTTCGGCGTTCGTGTCGCATAATCGCAGACCCATGTCCCTTCCCCACCTCGCCCGGGCCGTGGGCCTGTCCGCCGCGCTGGCGGTGCTCGCCGCGTGCCGCATCGAGTCCGCCGCGCCCGCCTCCGGCGCCACCGCCACGCACGCGGGCGCTCCGTCGGGGGAGGTCTGGGTCTACACGTCCATGTATCAGCACGTGCTGGACGCGATGGAGCCGCTCCTGAAGAAGAAGCTCCCGGGCGTCACGGTGCGCTGGTACCAGGCCGGCAGCGAGAAGGTGGCCAGCCGACTGGAGGCCGAGCGCTCCGCGGGCGCCGTGCGCGCGGACATCCTCTCCGCGTCGGACCCGTTCCTCGTCGAGCGGCTCGCGCGCGAGGGGGCCTTCCTGCCGTATGCGTCCGTGCACGTGCTGCGCGCCCCACGCGCGTTGGTGGACCTGGATGCGCGCTACGCCGCCATCCGCGTGTCCACCATGGTGCTGGTGCATCGCGAGGGCTCGCCGCCTGCGCCCACCTCGTTCGCGGCGCTGGTGGATGGGAGCTGGAAGGGGCGCGTGGCCATCGGCGACCCGCTCACGTCGGGCACCGCCTTCACGTGGGCGGTGTTCTGTCATTCCAAGTACGGCGAGGCGTACTTCACCGGCCTGCGCGCGCAGGGCGCGCTCGTGGCCGGAGGCAACGCGGCGGTGCTCCAGAAGGTCGAGAGCGGCGAGGCCGACGCGGGCGTGCTGCTGCTGGAGAACGCGCTGACGGCCCAGGCACGCGGCAGCAAGCTCCACGTCGTCTGGCCCACCGACGGCGCCGTCACCATCCCCGGCCCCGTGGCCATCCTCGCCGGAACGCCCAACCCCGTGGCCGCTCGCGCCGTGGTGGATGTGCTGCTGTCCCCCGAGGGCCAGCGCCTCATCGTCGAGAAGGGAGACATGCACGCGGTGGACCCCCGGCTGCGGGGCCCTCGCGAGGAGCCGGGCGTGGACGCGCTGCTGCGACGCACGCAGCCGTGGACGCCGCCCCTCCTGGAGCAGGGGCTCACGCGGGGGAGCGCCATCAAGGAAGCCTTCAGCCGGGCGTTCGCGCGATGAGGTTTTCCTCGCGGTGGCTGGGGCTCGTCGCGTGGCTGGTGCCGCTGCTCGCCTTCGCGGTGGGCCCGGTGGTGGCGCTGCTCGCGCGCGGGCTCGGCGCGGAGTCGGGCGACTCGGGGATGGGCGGCCTGGGCGCGGAGACCGGCGCGCTGTTCAACACGCTGGCCATCTCGGCAGGCGCGGCGTTGCTCGCGCTGGTGCTGGGCACGCCGCTGTCGCTGCTGCTGTTCCGCACGGACCTGCCGCTGCGCGGCGCCTTCACCGTGCTCTTCACCCTGCCCTCCGCCATCCCCGCCTTCATCTGGGGCATGGGCTGGTTGTCATTGGCCAGCCCCCGCGCGGGCTATCTCAATCGCATGCTGGGACAGGGCACGCTCGACATCCACGGCCCGGTGGGCATCGCCTTCGTCGAAGGGGTGTCCGGCCTCCCGCTGGTGCTGCTCGCGGGCGCCGCGGCGCTCAGGCGCGTGGACCCCGCGCTGGAGGAGGCCGCGCGCGTGTGCGGCGCCTCGCCCCTGCGCGCGGTGTTGACGACGACGGCGCCGCTGGTGCTGCCGTCGCTGCTGTCCGGCGCGGTGATGGTGTTCCTCATGGCCGCGTCGTCGTTCGGCGTGCCGTACCTGCTGGGCGTGTCCGCGACGCCGCCCACCCGCGTGCTCACCACGCGCATCTATGAACTGGTGCTGCTGGGCGACGAGGGCCTGGGGCGCGCCAGCACGCTCGCGCTCGTGTTGCTCCTGCTCACGCCGCTGTCGCTGCTCGCCACGTGGGCGCTCGGGCGCTCGGGGCGCGTGCGGCTGAGCTCGGGGAAGGGGTTGTCCCCACGTCCCCTGTCCCTGGGCCGCGCGCGGGGGCTCTGCGCCGGGGGCGTGGCGGGGGCCTGCGCGCTGCTGGTGCTGCTGCCCCTGGGCGCCATCCTCCTCACCTCGCTGCAGCGGGGCTTCGGGGCGCGGCTCGCGTGGGAGGAGTTGACGCTGTCGCACTGGTCCGGCGTGCTGTTCGAGCCGCGCACGCTGCGCGCCACGGGCTTGAGCCTGCTGCTCGCGACGGGCGCGGGCGCGCTGGTGTGTGGCCTGGGGCTCGCGGCGGCGCTGCTCCAGCGGGCCTTGCGTCGCCTGGGAGCGGGCGTGGAGGCGCTCGCCGTCTGGCCCTACGCGGTGCCCGGCACGGTGCTGGCGTTGGCGCTGCTCGTCGCCTTCTCGCGCGACTGGCGCTTCATCCTCGTGGACCGCGTGGCCTTCGTGCTGGCGCTGGCGCACACGCCGTGGCTGCTGCTCGTCGCGTACGCGGGGAAGTACCTGGCGCTGGGCACCCGCAACGCGTCGGAGGCGCTCGCGCAGCTGGACCCCTCGCTGACGGAGGCGGCGCGCGTGTCGGGCGCGGGCTTGCTGCGCGCGTTCCTCGACGTGCCGCTGCCGCTGCTGCGGCCCGCGTTGACGGTGGCCTTCATCCTGACCTTCCTGGCGTGCGCGACGGAGATCACCATGTCCGTGCTGCTGGTGCCCGCGGGCTCGGAGGTGTTGGGCAAGCTGCTGTTCGACTTGCAGAGCTACGCGGACCCGGCGGCGGCGGCGGTGCTCGCGTGCGCCTTCGTGGCGCTGGTGGTGTCGGGACACGCGGTGCTCGCGCTGGTGTCGCGGCGCGCGACGGAGACGCGGTGATGGCGGCGATTGCGTTGCAGTCCGTGTTCAAGTCCTACGGCGCCACGCCCGTGGTGCGAGGCCTGAGCCTGGACGTCCACGAGGGCGAGCTGGTGTCGCTGCTGGGTCCCTCCGGCTGCGGGAAGACGACGACGCTGCGCATGCTCGCGGGCCTGGAGCATCCGGACTCGGGCGTCATCCGCATCGGCGAGGAGACGGTGGCCGGCCCCGGCGTGCGCGTGCCGCCCGAGCGGCGCGGGCTGGGCATGGTGTTCCAGGGCTATGCCGTCTGGCCCCACCGCTCCGTCGAGGAGAACGTGGCCTATCCGCTGGCGCTGCGCCGCGTGCCGAAAGCGGAGCTCGCCCCCCGCGTGCGCGAGGCGTTGAGACAGGTCCGCCTGGAGCACCTGGCCACGCGCAGGCCCCATGAGCTGTCGGGCGGACAGCTGCAGCGCGTGGCGCTCGCGCGCGCCCTGGTGGCGAGCCCCCGCGTGCTGCTGCTCGACGAGCCCCTCTCCAACCTGGACGCGGCGCTGCGCGAGCAGATGCGCGCGGAGATCGCCACCCTGCGCGCGCGGCTGGGCACCACGCTCGTCTTCGTCACGCATGACCAGGCAGAGGCGCTCGCGCTGTCGGACCGCATCGCGGTGATGAACCAGGGCGTGCTCGAACAGGTGGACACGCCGCAGACGCTCTATCGCGAGCCCGCCACCCCGTTCGTCGCGGGCTTCGTCGGCGGCGCCAACGTGCTCACGGGCGAGGTGCGCGAGGGCCACTTCCACCCCACCCCCGGAGGCACGGTGTTCGCGCTGCCGCCCGAGACTCCCGCCCCCCCGGGCCCCACCACGCTGGTGGTCCGCCCCGAGGACGTGGAGCTCGGCGAGCACGGCACGCCCCTGCCCCTGTCCGCGCGCCTGTTCCTCGGCCACGCCGCCGAGTACCGCTTCCCCGTCGGCAGCACCCTCCTGCGCGCGGTGGCCCCTCCACTCGAGGTGCGCGCGGGCCAGACACTCCACGTCCGCCTGCGCAAGGTCCGCCTCTTCGCCCCACGGTGAGACGTGGGCGTCGAAGTGCCTGGATGTTCCCGGACTCATTGCCCGGGGCGAACCGCTCCGGGGAGACTCTCCGCGTCACCCCGGCTCCTGGAGTCTCCGTGTTTCGCCCCATCGCCCTGCTCGCGCTCCTCGTGTCGTGCCTCGGACTCACCGCCTGCTTCGAGGACGATGTCTGCACCGAGCTCTCCACCTGTGGAAGCTGCGCCAGCGAGTACGTCGCCAGCGCCTGCAAGTGGTGTCCGTCCGACCGCACGTGCTCCGCGTATGGCGAGCGCAGCGCCTGTGACTCCTCGGAGCTGAAGGACGACGTGGACGCGTGCGGCGGCACGTCGGGCGCGTGCAACACCCCGTACTCGGGCCCCTCCGCGGACGCGCAGTCCTCCGCCTTCTGCCAGGCCGCGTACCACTACGGCTGCCAGGGCCAGACGTCACGGCGCGATGACAACTGCCGGGTGTATGCCCAGTTCGAGACGGACAACCCGGGCCTCGCGACCTGCCCCTACTGCCCCTGAGCGATTCGGCGCGCGCGCGGGCCCAGGCCGGGTTAAAGCCGGCGCATGAGCGACTCGAACCCGAGCATCCTCTCCCACGTCTCCCTCGGCACGAACGACTTCGCGAAGGCCGTGGCCTTCTACGACGCCGTGCTGGGCACCCTCGGCTGCAAGCGGGTGCTCGACTTCCCCAACGCCGTGGCCTACGGCAAGCAGTTCCCCGAGTTCTGGGTGCAGTCCCCCCTCGACGGGCAGCGCGCCAACGTCGGCAATGGCACGCACTTCGGCTTCATCGCCTCATCGAAGGAGGCCGTGCAGGCCTTCCACCGGGCCGCGCTCGCGGCGGGCGCCACCGACGACGGCGCCCCCGGTCCCCGCCCGCTGTACGGCGCGCCCTACTACGGCTGCTTCGTGAAGGACCCGGACGGCCACAAGATTGAAGCGTCCTTCTGGGACGAGTCCGCGGGCGGCGCGCACGGCGCCTGACGTGGTGACAAGGCCCCCGCTTCAGCGCGGGGCCGACGAGGCCGCGGTGTCATCGCGGTGGATGACCCCCTCCTTCATCACGAAGAACACGGCCTGCGTCTTCCGGATGTCCTCGAGCGGATTGCCCGGCACCGCCACCACGTCCGCGAGCTTGCCGGGCTCCAGCGCGCCCAGCGTGGCGGACACGCCCAGCAGCTCCGCGGCGTGCACCGTCGCCGCGCGCAGGGACTCGGCCGGCGACATGCCCGCCTGCACCAGCAGCGCGAACTCGCCCGCGTTCCGCCCGTGCGCATAGACCCCCGCGTCCGTGCCGAAGGCGATGCGCACCCCGCGCGAGATGGCCTTGCGCAGCACCTGCTCGCGCGACACCTCCACCGTGCGCACCTTGCGCACGTTCTCCTCGGGGAGGCCCCCCTTGTCCGCCAGCGCCTTCACGCCCTGGAAGGCCATGGCGGTGGGCACGAACCAGGTGCCCTTCTTCTTCATCAGCTCCAACGCCTCGTCATCCAGCATCGAGCCGTGCTCGATGGAGTCCACGCCCGCGCGGATGGCCCGCTTCGCCCCCTCCGCGCCGTGGGCATGGGCGGCCACCTTGCGCCCGCGCGCATGCGCCTCGTCGACAACCGCGTCCAGCTCCGCCTGCGTCAGCTGCGGCGAGCCCACGTCCGCGTTGAGGCTCAGCACCCCGCCCGTGGCGCACACCTTGATGAGGTCCGCGCCGTACTTCACCGCCTCGCGCACCTTCACGCGCAGCGCCTCCGGCCCGTCCGCCACGCCCGCGCCCGTCTCGTCCGCCAGCGCGCCCTTGCGCCAGGAGTTGCCACCATCACAGTGGCCACCCGTCGTCCCCAGGCCCGCCGTGGCCGTCAGCACGCGCGGCCCCACCACCGTGCCCCGGCGGATGGAGTTGCGCAGGCCCACGTCGATGAAGTCCGCCGCGCCCAGGTTGCGCACCGTGGTGAAGCCCGCCATCAGCGTCACCTTCGCGCGCGGCAGCGCCTCCAGCGTCTGCTCCGGCACCGTGCGCTGCAGGGAGTCGATGACGTCCTGGCGCCAGTCCTCCCCCGCCTCGCCCGTCAGGTGCGTGTGCGCGTCCATGAAGCCCGGCAGCAGCGTCGCGTCCCCCAGCTCCACCACGCGCGCGCCCTCGGGCGTCTTCGCCGCCGCGCCCACCGCCGACACCTTGCCGTCGACCACCACCACCACGCCCGGCGTGACGAGCTTGCCCGTCCTCGCGTCGAACAGACGCGCGGCCTTGAGCACGTAGGACTTCGGGGGCGGTGCGGCGGAAGCAGACAATCCGGACAACAGACAGGCCACGAGGAGCGCGCGTCGCATGGGCCCATTGCCCTCCGCGCACCCCACCCGAGTCAAGCGCCGCGCGGTGACATCACGGCGTGACGCCTACACCTGGCGCAGCTTCCAGTGCCCCCGCCGGAAGAGGATGGCGGCGAGGACGGCCAGCACGGAGAAGGCCACCGTGAGGGAGAGGAACACGCCCGAGGGCCCCATCTTCAAGGGCCCCGACAGCGCCCACGCCAGGGGCAGCTCCAGTATCCAGAAGCAGAACACGTTGATGAGCGTGGGCGTCATCGTGTCCCCCGCGCCGTTGAACGACTGCGTCAGCACCATGCCGAAGGCATAGAACAGGAAGCCCCCGCTGATGATGCGCAGCGCGTGCGAGCCATGGTCCACCACCACCGGGTCCATGGAGAAGCCGCTCACCAGCGGCCGGGCGAAGGCGACGAACAACACGCCCAACGAGCCCAGGAACACGGCGTTGATGCGCCCCGCCGTCCACACCGCGTGCTCGCCGCGCTCCGGCTGACGCGCGCCCAGGCTCTGTCCCACCATCGTCGCCGCCGCGTTGGCCAGCCCCCACGAGGGCAGCAGCGCGAAGAGCACGATGCGCATCGCGATGGTGTAGCCCGCCACCGCCTGGCTGCCGAAGGAGGAGACGATGCGCGCCAGCACCACCCAGCTCGTGGTGTTCACCAGCGACTGCGCCGTGCCCGCGCCGGACAGCCGCAGCATGGAGAGCATGGTGCCCAACTCCAGACGCACGTGCTCCCAGCGCACGTGCAGCCGTCCGCCGCCCCGGGCCAACCGGTAGATTTGATACACCACGCCGCAGCCTCGGCCGATGGTCGTGGCCACCGCCGCGCCCATCACGCCCAGCTCCGGGAAGGGGCCCACGCCGAAGATGAGCAACGGCGCCAGGACGATGTTGATGGCGTTGGCCAGCCACAGCACCCGCATGGCGATGGCCGCGTCCCCCGCGCCCCGGAAGATGGCGTTGATGAGGAACAGCAGCAGCACCGTGCCCATGCCGCCGAGCATCACCTGCGTGTAGCGCACGCCGTGCTCGAGCACCCAGGGCGCGCCGCCCATCAGCTCCAGCAGGGAGCGGGAGAACACCACGCCGCCCACCGCCAGGGGGATGGCCAGGAACACACCCAGGCCCATCGCCTGCACCGCCGTGCGCGCGGCCTGCTCCGGGTTCTTCTCACCAATGCGCCGCGACACCAGCGCGGTGGCGCCGATGCTCAGGCCCGCGGCCGCCGCGTAGATGATGGTGAGCAGCGACTCCGTCAGCCCCACCGTGGCCACCGCATCCGCGCCCAGCCGCCCGACGAAGAAGACGTCCACCACCGCGAAGATGGACTCCATCACCATCTCCAGCACCATGGGGACCGCGAGCAGGAAGATGGCGCGCTTCACGGGCAGCCCCGTGAGGTCCTTCTGCGTGCCGTGCATGGCCTCCTTCAGCGACGCCCAGAAGCCCTCTTCCGGCGCGGCTTCCCGCACCTCCACCTGCGACATGTGTGCTGCCTCCTGGACCGCCCCCGCGACCTGCGGCCCTTCTGGCAGGAAGGGGCGACGGCGTCCAGGGACGCCAAGGTGCGCGACCGGCTGACCCGCACAGCGCCATGGGAGCGGCGGACGGGCGAGCACGGCCTTGTCCTCTCCGCCCGGGGGAGCGTGGGTGGACGTCACGAACCCTGGACCGTGGGCGGGGTTCCGCGCTGTTGGGCGTTTCACCTCCGACACCACCCCTGCGCCGCCGGGCGGTCCTTCATCGCCAAGGCGAGGTGTAGCTTGCGCCCACTCATGATGACGAGCTTCTCGCGTACGCCGTTCCCGTCAGAACCCAGCCCGGGCACCGCGCACTTCCGTCTGGCCAGCAGTGCGCGCGTGCTGGGGCGCGTGCACCTGGGACCCGGAGTCCACCTCGCACAAGGCGCGGTGGTCTGCTCTCCGGAGGGCGCGGTTCAACTCGGTGCGGGCTCCGTCCTGCGGGAGAACACCACCGTCGTCGGCACCGCGCGTCATCCCGTGGTGGTGGGAGAGAAGACGACGTTGGGCCCGCGCAGCATGGTGCTCGGCGCGTCGGTGGGCCACCTGTGCGACGTGGGCGCGGGGGCCATCCTCCAACCGGACGCCCGACTGGGCGACCGCTGCCTCGTGGCCGACGGGGCGCTGGTGCCCTCCGGCATGTGGGTGCCCTCGGATTCCGTCGTCGTCGGCCGACCCGCGCGCGTCGTGCGGCGCGTGGACACCGGAGACCTCGAGCGGCTGCGCGCCACGCGCGGCGGCTCGCTCACCCTTCCCCAACAGCCCCTCACCCCTTTCTTCGCCCGAGACCGCGCCGAGGATGCACCCATGGGACAGCTCTATTCCCTCCGAGACAAGCACCCGCTCGTCCACCCCACCGCCACCCTGTTCTCCTCCGCCGAAGTGACGGGCGACGTGCTCATCGGCCCCGGCGCCATCATCGGCGCCGGCGTGCGCATCATCGGCGAGTCCCACGCGCCGCTGCGCATCGGCGCGGGCGTGCGCATCCACGCCAACACGGTGGTGCAGCTGCAACCGGGTGGCACGCTGGTGGTGGAGGACGGGGCCATCATCGGACCGGGCTGCCTGGTGCACGGCTGCTTCGTGGGCGCGAGCACCGTCGTGGAGGCGGGCGCCATCCTCTGCGACCGCAGCCGGCTGGGGCGCGGCTGCCTGGTCGGCGCCGGCAGCATGGTGCGCCCCGGCTCGCTCTTCCCGGACGCGGCCCAGGTGGATGGCTTCCCCGCGGTGCAGACGGGCTTCCTGTCCACGCTGCCGGCGACGCCGCCCTGGGCGCTCAAGCCGGAGGACCTGCCGGAGCTGCGCCGCGTGAGCTGAGGCTGCTCGCAGACCGGGCACCCCGCGAGGCCCCACCCCGCCGCCCGTCGCCTGTGGGCGACTTCGTCCAAATCCTGAAGGAGACGGGCCCGCCCGCGCCTGGAAGCGTCCAAGCGCCTGGGGGCCGGACGGAGGAGCTCGCCTCGCGGCGGGGACGGACGATGTGGCAGGCGCCGGGGACCGAAGGCCTACAGGAAATCCACCGAGGACGCCGGTACGTCGTGTTCCGCACCTGGGCACACGATGGCCGGCCCCTCGTCATCAAGCAGGTCCGCCAGGGGCCGCTCGCCGCTGGCAGCGCGCCCATGCTGCGCCACGAGCACGCGCTGCTCACCGAGCTGCGCGACGCCGTGCCCGACCTCGCGCGGGCCGTCTGGCTGGAGGACGCGCCCTCGCACCCGCCCGCGCTGGTGCTGGAGGACGCGGGGCCGCACACCCTCCAGGCGTGGCTGCGCCGCAAGCCCGTGGACCTGGAGCGCTTCATGGAGCTGGCCCTCCAGCTCACCGGCATCCTCACCCGCCTGCACGAGCAGCACGTCATCCACCGCGACCTCAACCCCACCAACCTGGTGATGAGCGCCAGCGGCACGCACCTGACGCTCATCGACTTCGACCTGGCCACGCGCGTCTCGGGCATCGCCCCCACGCGTGATTTGCCCGGCGAGCTCCAGTGGGCCCTGCCGTACGTCGCCCCCGAGCAGACGGGGCGGATGAACCGGCCCATCGACCACCGCGCGGACCTGTACTCGCTGGGCGCCACCTTCTACGAGCTGCTCACGGGGCTGCCACCCTTCACCTCCCCGGACCCGGTGGAGCTGGTGCACGCGCACCTGGCCCGCGCGCCCGTGCCGCCCGCCTTCGTCAACCCCGCGGTGCCGCGCATCGTCTCGGACATCGTCCTCAAGCTGCTCGCGAAGATGCCGGAGGAGCGCTACCAGGGCGCCGACTCGCTCCTGTCGGACCTGCTCGAGGCCGGGCGGCGCCAGCACGACGGGGACTTCACGCTGGGGCGGCTGGACCTGGCCCACCAGCTGTCGCTCCCGGAGCGGCTGTACGGCCGCGAGCCGGAGCAGGAGGAGCTGCGCGAGGCCCGCGAGCGCGTGCGCCGGGGTGGCAGCGAGCTGGTGCTGCTGTCGGGCGCGGCGGGCATCGGCAAGTCCGCGTTGGTGCACGAGCTGGCGCGCGACGCGCTCCCCGGAGACCGGCTGCTCACCGGCAAGTTCAACCAGCTGCAGGGCAACGTGCCCTATGCCGCCTTCGTCCAGGCGTTCCAGGGGCTGATGCGCGAGCTGTTGGAGGAGTCCCCCCCGTCGCGTGACTTCTGGCGGGAGCGGCTGTTGGGCGCGCTGGGGCCGCACGCGCGCGTCATCACCGACGTGGTGCCCGCGCTGGAGGTGCTGCTCGGGCCGCAGCCGCTGCCGCCGGCGCTGGGGCCGGTGGAGTCCGCCGCGCGCTTCCACCTGCTCTTCCAGTCCTTCGTGCAGTCGCTGGCCACGCCCCGGCACGCGCTGCTGCTGTTCCTGGATGACTTGCAGTGGGCGGACCCCGGCTCGCTCCAGCTGCTGGAGAGCCTGTGCACGGACCCGGGCTCGCGCCACGTGCTCTTCGTCGGCGCGTGGCGGCCGCAGGAGGTGGGCCCGGGACACCCGCTGTCGCGCCTGCTCGATGTGCTCGTGGAGCAGGACACGCTGCCCGTCCAGGACTTCGAGCTGGAGCCGCTGGACGTCGGCGCCACCACCGCGCTGTGCGCGGACACCTTCCAGCTGGAGCCCGCGCGGGTGGCGCCCCTGGCCCGGCTGCTCACGAGCAAGACGGCGGGCAACCCGCTCTTCCTCACGCGGCTGTTGCGCCTGCTGCACGCGTCCGGGCTCCTGCGCTTCGACTGGGAGCACGGCACGTGGACCTGGGAGCTGGAGCGACTGTCCCGCGTGGAGGTGACGGAGAACGTGGTGGAGCTGCTGCTCGCCGCCATCCGCCGCCTGCCGGAGCGCACCCAGCACGTGCTGGAGGTGGCCTCGTGCCTGGGGGACCAGGTGGAGCTGGGCCTGCTGTCATCGCTCGTCGACGAGAGCGAGCAGGACGCGGCCTCCGCGCTGTGGAGCCTCTTGCGAGAAGGGCTGCTCGTCCCCGAGAGCGAGCCCGCGCGCGCGGCGACGGACGGCGCGCGGCGCGAGGCCACCTACCGCTTCGCGCACGACCGCGTCCGGCAGGCGGCGTACTCGCTGCTCACCGAGGACCAACGCCAGACGCTGCACCTGGCCGTGGGGCGGAAGCTGTGGCACGGCGCGAAGGGCGACGCGCTGGAGGAGCGCCTCTTCGCGGTGGTGGACCACCTCCACCGGGGCCTCGGCAAGCTGAGCGACGGCGAGGAGCGCACGCAGCTGGCGGAGCTGTTCTTCCGCGCGGGCTTCAAGGCCAAGGGGGCCTCCGCCTTCGGCGCGGCGCTGGTGTACTTCACCCGGGGCCTGTCGCTGCTCCCCGCGGGCGGGGAGGCCCGGCGACAGGAGCGGCTCTTCCAGGTGCACCGGGAGGCCGCGGAGTGCGCGTACCTCTCCGGCAACGGGAAGCTGGCGGAGCAGCTGCTGTGCACCGCGCACGCGCACGCCGCGTCCGCGACCCAGAAGGCGGACCTGTACGTCCTCCAGGTGCTCGCGAACCTCATGACCGGGCGCTACGCGGAGGCGCTCGCCGCGGGCCGCGAGGGGCTGCGCTTGTTCGGCGTGGAGTTCCCCGAGCACGGCTACCAGGAGGCGCTCGCCGAGGGACAGGCGCGCGTGCGCCAGCACCTGGACGGGCGCCGGGTGGAGGCGCTGCTGGACGCGCCGATGATGACCGACAGCCGGCACCTGGCCTGCGTGCAGCTGTTGTCCGAGCTCGTCACGCCCGCCTTCTTCGTGGACCCGGACCTGTTCGCGTGGCTCAACACGCTGGCGCTGGCGCTCACGCTGGAACACGGCAACTCGCGCTGGGCCCCCGCCGTCCACGCCTCGCAGGGCATGCTGCTCGCGAGCCGGGGCGAGGTGGAAGAAGCCCAGGCCCATGGACACCTGGGCGTGGCGCTCGCGCGCAAGCTGGGCGACGCCAGGCAGGAGTGCCGGGCGCTCATCAGCCTCACGCTCAACGTCAATCACTGGCGCGCGCCCCTGCGCACCAGCCTGTCGCTGCTGCGCCGGGCGGTGACGACAGGGCTGGCCAGTGGTGATTTGCAGTTCACCAGCTACGCGCTCACCACCGTCGTCTCCACGGAGATGGCCATGGGCACCGAGCTGGTGCGCATCCTCGGCTCCATCGACACCGCCCTCTCCTACTCCCGACGCGTCAACGTGCGGGGCATGGTGGACGTGTCCATCCTCTACCGGCAGGCCATCCGCGCGCTCCAGGGCCGCACGCGCACGCCCGCGCGCCTGGACGACGACGACTTCGATGAGAGCGCGTACCTCGCGTCGGACCGGGCGGAGCAGACCAACCTCTACCTGCTCGCGATGATGAAGCTGCTCGTCGCCTACGTGATGGGCGACATCGACGAGGCGCTGCGGATGTCGCGCGAGGCCCTGCCCTACGTGCACTACACGCAGGGCTTCTTCCGCAACGTGGACTTCAACGTGCTCACGTCGCTGACGCTGCTGGCGCGAGCGTCCCGGGTGCCCGCGGAGAAGGCGTCCCTGCTGGTCGTCGTGGCCGACAACCAGCGGCGACTGGAGGCGTGGGCCCGGACGTGTCCGGAGAACTTCCGCCACAAGCACCAGCTGGTGGCGGCGGAGGTGGCGCGGCTGGAGGACCGGGCGCTGGAGGCGATGCGGCTGTACGACAGCGCCATCGACGGCGCGCACACCGAGGGCTTCCTCCAGGACGAGGCCCTGGCCCACGAGCTGGCGGGGCGGTTCCACCAGCAGCAGGGCCACCGGCGCCTGGTGCCGCTGTACCTGCGCGCGGCGCTGGACGGCTACATGCGCTGGGGCGCGCAGGCCAAGGTGACGCAGCTGGAGGAGGAGTTCCCGGAGCTGGCGACGCGGGTGGACCGGCCCTGGGTGGAGCTCGGCGCCACCGCGACGGGGCCCACGCCGCCGGGGGCCTCGCTGGACCTGCTCACCCTGCTCAAGGCCTCCGAGACGCTGGTGGGCGAGGTGGTGCTGGACCGGCTGCTCGAGAAGCTGATGGCGGTGTGCTTCGAGGCCGCGGGGGCCACGCGCGGCGCGCTCGTCCTGGACGAGGGCGGCAGCCCGCAGGTCTGCGCCGTGGGCGCCAGCTCCGAGCCCGTCAGCCTGGAGCGCACCCCGCTGGAGGCGAGCCACCAGGTGCCGGTGACGTTGGTGGAGCACGCCTTCGGCACCGGCGAGACGCTGGTGCTGGCCGACGCCGCGCACCAGGGCCGCTTCGTAGGGGACGCCTACGTGGTCCGCCGCGCGGTGAAGTCCGCGCTCGTCGTCCCCATCCAGCGCCATGGCAACACGGTGGGCGTGCTCTACCTGGAGAACGATTTGGCCACGCGCGCCTTCACCCCGGAGCGCGTGGGGGTGCTGCGCACGCTGTCGTCGCAGATCGCCATCTCGCTGGAGAACAGCCGCCTGTTCGAGCAGCTCCACGTGGAGGTGAAGGAGCGCCGCCGCGCGGAGCGGGCCGTGCGCTTCCTGGCGGACACGGGGCTGGCGCTGGCCGAGTCGCTGGACGTGGAGGTGATGCTGGGCAACGCCATGCGGCGGGTGGTGCCCTTCCTGGCGGACTGGTGCATCGTCACCGTCGTCGAGCGCGGCGAGCACCTGCGGGTGCTGTCGGCGGCGCACGTGGACGCGCGCAAGGAGGCGCGCCTGAAGCAGATGCTGGAGAAGTACCCGGTGGACTGGACGTCCCCGCCCGCCCTGGTCCACGCGCTGCGTACCGGCAAGCCCTTCCTGCGCACGGACGTCCCCGACTTCATCCTGCGCGAGCATGGCCACGGCCAGGAGTACATCGACCTGCTGCGCGACATCGGCTCACGCGCCGCCATGCACGTGCCGCTCATCGCCGGAGGCAAGACGCTGGGCGTGGCCACCTTCGTCTCCGGCGCGCCCGGCAGGCGCTACACGGAGGCGGACCTGGGGCTCGCCCAGGAGCTGTCGCGCCGCGTGGCCGTCTGCCTGGACAACGCCCGGCTGTACCGCGAGGCCCAGGACGCCGTGCGCCTGCGCGACGAGTTCCTCAGCGTGGCCTCCCACGAGCTGAACACGCCGCTCACCTCGCTGCGCCTCATGGTGCAGACGCTCTTGCGCCACACGCCGCCCGGGCTGCCGCCCCACGCCGTGCGCGCGCTGCGCACGCTGGACGCCCAGACGCTGAAGCTGGCCACGCTGGTGGAGGAGATGCTCGACATCTCCCGCCTCCAGGCCGGGCGGATGGACCTGCGCCTGTCTCGCGTGGACCTGGCGGACCTCATCCACCACGCGGCGGGCCAGCTCGCCGAGCCCCTGGAGCGCGCCGGCTGCGCGCTGGAGCTCCAGGTCGCGGGCCCGCTGTGGGGGCACTGGGATGGCTCGCGGCTGGGGCAGGTGCTGACGCACCTGGTGTCCAACGCCCTGAAGTTCGGCCCGGGCAAGCCCATCACCCTGCGCGCGTGGGAGGACGACGGGCGGGTGCGCGTGAGCGTGACGGACCGGGGCATCGGCATCGCGGAGGACCGGCTGGCCGACATCTTCGAGCGCTTCGAGCGCGCCGTCTCCGTGCGCGCCTACGGCGGCCTGGGCCTGGGGCTGCACCTGGTGCGCGAAATCCTCACCGCGCTCGGGGGCTCCATCCACGTGGAGAGCACCCCCGGCGAGGGCAGCACCTTCACCGTCGAGCTGCCCACCGGGCCCGAGGCTCAGAAGTCCTCGTACTCCATCGAGATGACATAGGGCTTCGTGGAGCTCACCCGGCCCGCGTCGTCCGTGTGCAGCTCGCAGCCCAGCATCTGGCTCACCGGCGCGTCGAAGCGGATGATGCGCAGCCGCTTCGCGACGGAGCCCTCCAACCGGACGGGGTAGCCCAGGGAGCGCGAGCGCTCCAGCGCGTCCTCCGGCAGCTCCCCTGCCTTCACCTCGCCGCAGAACCCCGCGATGCGCGCTTGCACCTGCCGCTCCCTGCGCGGCACCACGACGCTCGCGTTCAGCCAGGAGAAGAACAGAATCAACCCCGGCACGAACACGAACACCATCAGCAGCACGCCGCACCCGTACCAGCGCCACGATTTGCCGCCAGGGTTTGCCCGCGCCTTCGCCGCGCTGTCTGACGCCATCCGCGTCCTCCTTTGCGTCCCCCGGAAAAAAGCAACACCCGGGAGGCCCATGATGGCCCCCCGGGTGTCACCGTCCAACCCCGAACCTCGAAACTTCTGGAGCTAGTAGGAGCCCTTCAGCGTCACGCCCGTGAAGGCCGAGTAGGCGCGCACCATCACGTAGTACTTGCCGGCCGTGGTCTTCGTCAGCTGGCAGGACTCCGCGTTGCCACCCAGGTACGGGCGGCAGTCGTAGGTGCCGGAGGTCGTGCCGGGGGCCGAGCCGAAGCGGACGTACAGGTCCGCGTCACCCGTGCCGCCGCTGGTGGCGAACGTCACGCGGGTGTTGGCCGGCACGTCCATGGTGTAGTTCACGCTGGCGCTGGTCGCGGCGGACAGGCCCGTCACCGGCACGTTGTTCTGCAGCACGTTGCCCACGGTGGCGCTCGCCGTGCCCGTCAGCGTCACGTTGGAGTAGGCCGAGTACGCGTAGAGCAGGACGTGGTAGGTGCCCGCCGTCGGGTTGTTGATGGTGCACGTCTCCACGCTGTTGGTGCCCGTGGAGCTGCACACGTAGCTGGACGTGGTCGGCTGGGTGCCGCGGCCCACGTACAGGTCCAGGTCACCCGAGCCGCCGCCCGTGGTGGTGAACACCAGCTTGGTCATCCCCGCGGGGACCACCAGCGAGTAGTACTTCTCGTTGCCCAGCGTGCCGGAGATGCCCGTCACGGCCGTGCCGTTGGTCAGCGGGATGGAGACCGGCGGCGTCCACAGGCCGTTGACACCCACCGCCTCCCAGGCCGCCTTCACCGCGTCCTGGATGGCCTGGCTGTAGTTGAGGTCCGCCGCGGCCTGGATGGTCCACGTCTTCGCCTGGAGGAACGTGGTGCCCTCCGTGAAGATGTCCGTGTTGGCCTTGTACCAGATGCGCGCGGCCGTCTCGACGCCGATGGCCGGCACGGTGATGGTGGTGCGGCCGCGCGGGTGCGTGCCGCCCTTGGCGAGCAGCGCGAAGGCCAGGTTGGGGATGCCCGAGCTGTAGTGCACGTCGGTGCTGGACGTGTAGTCGCTGAGGTGGTCCAGCGACGCCCCATCCTTCTTCGGGTCATCCATGTAACGCAGGGCGTCGTTCTGCGTGTTCGGCGTCCACACCTGCTCGCCAATCATCCAGATGGCGGGCGTGGTGCTCCAGGTGCCGGACGCCCAGCTCTGGCAGATGGCGGCGAAGGTGTCCGACAGCGCCTCGTTCAGACCGCCGGACTGGCCGGAGTAGATGAGGTTGGACTCGCGCTCCGTCACCGCGTGCGTCAGCTCGTGCACGGTGACGTCCGGGTCCTTGCCCAGCTCGATGGAGTTCACGCCGTCGCCGTCGCCGTACACCATCTGGGTGCCGTTCCAGAAGGCGTTCACATAGCCGCTGTCGTAGTGGACGGTGCTGCGCAGCTCCGCGCCCGCGTTGTCGAACGAGTCGCGACCGAACAGCGTCTGATAGCAGTCGTACGTGTAACCCAGCTGCGTGTGGTTCTGGTCCACGTGCGCGTCGTTGGTGACCGCGCCCAGCTCGCTGCGGCGCAGGGTGCCCGGCAGCGAGAGGCCGTTGTTGGCCGTGTACACCGCGCGGTTGCGGGCGGTGTGGATGAGCGGGTGGCGCGCCACGACGCCCGTCTGGCCGAGCGCGTCGACATAGACGTTGTCCACCAGGGGGATGCCGGAGGGCTGGGTGCCCGTCACGCGCACGTGCCAGGCGAGGAACAGCGTGCCCGCGTCGTCACGCACGTAGACGAGCCGGGGCTCGCCCTCGGAGGCGATGCCAGTGCCGGCGGTGGCACGGGCCGCGGTGCGCGCCGCCACGGAGGCGTCCACGCGGGGGGTCGCGGGCAGGTCCACGCCGTCACGGGCGGAGCTGTTGGCCGCGTACACGTTGCCGTCGGGGCGCACGTGCAGCATCAGCTCACCCCCCACCACCTCCAGGCCGTTCTTCGTCTGGCGATAGCGCAGGTGCTGGTTGCCCTGGTTGTCCGTGCGCGCGCGCTGCAGGAACAAATCATCCGCGCGCAGGCGGAACACCGGCGCGATGTCCGTCAGCGCCGGAGCCGCCGCGAAGGCCGCCTGGCCCACGCCCAGCGCCGACAGCGTGCGCTCCACCTTGCCCAGCTCACCCACCAGCGTGTCCGGCACGCCATCCGTGTGCGCGCCGGCCACGCCCGCGCTCGGCAGCTTCTTGAGCGACTGCTGGATGTCCGCTCCCGCCTTCGCCTCGGGCGCCTTCGCCTCTCCCGGCGCGGGCTCCGTGGTGCCGCACGCGGTGAGCGCAACACCCAAACAAGCCACGCCAAACGTCTTCAAGACTCGATGAGCCAAACGCAAGACCTCCGGTAAAAGGCCATTTATTCGTGACACACCTGGAATCACGATTTCAAACGCAAAAGCCATTATTCATGTTTCGATATATTACCAACCCAAACACGTAAACGGGCTTTACGTGAGACTCCTCGCGCGACAAGAAATGGCCAACGCGCGGGTGGGACAATGGCTCGAAAGAGCGTGTCTGGCGGTAGAAGTCGAGCCCGCCTGAAAACACGTCTTTCGACGCCTGGAATTCAAACGGAGTTGAGAGACATTGACTTCGGGCGGCTCAAGGGCGGGGCTGGGGCGGCTCGGGCGCGTCCCCCTGGATGAGCCAGCGGCGCGCGGCGGACTCCTCCCAGAAGCGGCGCAGGATGCGGTCCGTGCGGCTGTTCTCCGCCACGCGGTTGAGCTGGAGCGCGACGATTTCGCTCTCCACCAGCTCCGCCACGCGCACCACGCCGGAGCGCAGGCCGTACTCCTGCACGCGGCGAATCATGTTGGCGGCCTCGGGTGAGGCGGGACGGAAGGCGCGCAGGTCCGCCAGGATTTTGATGTCCTGGCCGGCGAGTGAGTCGGTGGCCCGCTCCAGCTCCACCACGAAGGCCTCCATCTCCGGGACCCGGATGTAGCCCTCCAGGACGAAGCCCACGATGGCGTGCGCATTGTCGACGTCGATTCGGAACACCCGAGCTCCTTCGCCACCAGGACGCGCCGCGCGCGCCCCCACAGCGTAGGAGCCCGCTGGTGGAGAGCCCAGACACCCGGGAGTGCGGGGTGGATGTCCGGTTCAGGATTCGACGCTCAGCCGCTCCAGCAACAGCGCGAAGGCGCGCCGGGCCACCGCGTCGCGCACCTGGCCGCGGGCCCCGGCGAAGACATGGCGCTCCACCGTCACCTCACCGCCCCGCCGCATCACCGCGATGAAGGCCAGGCCCACGGGCTTGTTCGGCGTGCCCCCGCCAGGGCCCGCGATGCCCGTCTCCGCGATGGCCCAGTTCGCGCGCGAGTGCTCCAACGCCCCCTGCGCCAGGGCCTGGGCCGCCTGCGCGCTCACGGAGCCATGCGCCTGGAGCAGCTCGAGCGGGACGCCGAGCTGTTCGACCTTGGACTCGTAGGAGTACGGCACGAAGCCGCGCTCCACCACCGCCGAGGCCCCGGGCACCTCCGTCAGCCGCCCGCACAAGAGCCCGCCGGCGCACGCCTCCACCAGCACCAGCCGCACCCCCGCGCGCTGGCAGCGCTCCAGCACGCGCTCCTCCAGCGTCCGCTCCCCGCGCGCGTCGTCCTGCCCGTCGTTTCCCGGCGTCACCGCGCCATCCTCGCGCACCTCCCGCCGGGCCTCAACCGCGGGTCGGCACGGGCCGCGCGGCCAGCACCGCCACCAGCACCTCGTCCCGCCAGCGCAGGCCCACCACGCCCGGCGCGCGCTCGAGCGTCAGCGCCGGGTGCACGCCGTCGGGGCGCAGGTGCTCGAGCAGCGCCAGGGGCTCGAAGCCCGCGCGCGTGAGCCGCGCCATCCACATGCGCGCCGTCTCGTGGCGCTCGCAGCGGGCGGACTCGTCCACCGTGCCCACCACGTCCTCCACCTCGCGCCCGAAGAAGCGCTTGATGGCGGCGCGCTCGTCGCCCGGCACGCCCAGGGAGTCCAGCAGCTGGAAGACATGGGTGAAGTGCCGCCACGCGTGGCCGAAGCGCTCCAGGGGCGCCGCCTGGAAGTGGTCCGTGTTCGGCTCGCACATCACCAGGCCCGTGGGCTCCAGCGCGCGCAGCTGGCGCAGCACCGCGTCGCGGGCCGGCCCCTGGCTGCCCGGCGCCTCCGCCACGTGGTGCAGCGCGAACGCGGCGTTCACCACCCGGGGGCCCGGCAGCGCGCGCAGCGTCGACCACGTCGCCTCGCTCATCGCCTCCACCGGGGACTCCACGCCGATGAAGCGCACGCTCGCGCCCACCTCGCGCGCCACGCGCTCCGTCGCCGCACGCGCCTGCGCGAGGCTCGCCCCGCTCGGGTCCACGCCCACCAGCGTCAGCCGCCCGGGCACGGCGCCACGGCGCGACAGGGATTGCAACAGCCGCACGGCCTGGCGCCCCTGGCCGATGCCCACGTCCACCAGCGTGGCCTCTTGCCGTCCACCGAGCAGCGACTCCAGCACCGCGTTCGCCAGCGCGTCGGCCGTGGACGCCAGCGGCATGTGGGCCATCAGCGAGCGGAACAAGTCAATCTGCCGCTCGCTCGCGTCGGGGTGCAGATAGGGATTGCGGCTCCCCGCGCCCGCCAGGCGGTGCCGCACGGCCGTGGCGAAGAGCTGGTAGCCCAAATCCTCCGGCACCACGTCCACGTCCAGCATCGACTCCAGCGCCCCCAGCGCCGCCGTGGCCTCGTCGCACCGTCCCGACAGGCCCTGCTCCATCGCCTGGAAGAGCAGCTGCTCCTTCTGCGCGCGCATCGCCCCGACTCCTTCCCCACGAGAAGCCCCGCGTGGACTCAACGGTAATGGTGCCCTCCCGGGCCCTCCACCCGGGCCCCACGCCCGTGCCCTTCCTCCGTGAGTTGCCACACACGCGGACGCACGAACGTGCGCCCCTGACGTCCTCGGGATGACGGCGGACTCGTACCCGCCGACCCGGACCCGCGGTGAGGGACACACCGCACGCGCGATGCATGACTTTCCGCGTAATCGAACAAAACCCTCGATGTTCCCCAGGGACGCGGCGAGGCTGCGCCCACCTGGAGACTCGCCGGGGTGACAGTTCCGCGGCTGACGGGTGTTGAAGGGGGCCTCATGGGTTCCAGACGCGGTGCCGTCCTCCCGCTGCTCGCCGTCACCACGCTGTCCGTCCTCGCGCACGCGCAGGGCATCCCGACGCCCGCGTCGGACCCGCGCGCCGTCGAGGTCGAGCTCCAGGACGTCGACGGCTGCCTCGTGCTCTCCGCCGAGGACTCCGCGCGACTGGGGGTCCTCACCGTGGGCCAGGACGCCCGGCTCCAGCCACCTGTGCTGGAGGCCCCCTCCCCCGCCGAGTGGCCCGAGGGGCTCGAGGGCACACCGGGCGAGGTGTCGCTGGAGCTCTTGGTGGACGTCCAGGGGGTGGTGGTGGAGACGAAGGTCACCGCGGCGCCCCTGGAGCCCCGGCTCATCGAGTCGGCCATGCGGGCCGCGAAAGGGCTGCGCTTCAAGCCCGCGACGCTCGCCGGCGCGCCGGTGGCGGTGCGGTTGCCCTTCGTCTATCGCTTCGAGCCACCCGCCCCCGTGCCCCGCTCCACCGCGAGCCTCGCCGGAGAGGTGCGGGCCCGAGGCACGCGCCGTCCCCTCACGGACGCCACGCTCTTCGTCGACGGCGCCACCGAGCCCTCGGGCACCGTGGACATGGAGGGGCGCTTCACGTTGGCGCTGCCGCCCGGCGCCCACCGCGTGGAGGTGCGCGCGCCGGGGCATCAGACGGGCGCGTTCGAGGAGACGCTGTCGGAGGGACAGTCGCTCCAGGTCATCTACCGGCTGCAGCCCGGCCGGGTGAATCCCTACGAGACGGTGGTGCGCGACGAGCGCCCGCGCACGGAGGTGACGCGAATCACGCTGCACGAGCAGGAGCTGCGTGAGGTCCCAGGGACGTTGGGCGACCCGTTCCGCGTGGTGATGTTGATGCCGGGCGTGGGCAGCCTCGCCTCGGGCATCAGCTACCCGGTGGTGCGCGGCAGCCAGCCCGCGGCCACGGGCTTCTTCCTCGACGGCGTGCGCATCCCCATGCTGTACCACCTGATGCTCGGGCCGGCGGTGCTCCACCCGGACTTCATCGACACCGTGGACTTCTTCCCGGGCACGCCGCCGGTGCAGTACGGCCGGCTCCTGGGAGGCGCGGTGGATGGACGACTGAGCCGTCCACGCGAGGACCGGCTGCACGTCACCGCCTCGGTGGACCCCATCAACGCCGGCGGCTTCATCGAGTACCCGTTCGAGAGCACCGGCACCTCCGTCAGCGTCGCGGGGCGCATCAGCTACTCGGCGCTGTTGATAACGCTCGGCTCCAAGCTGCTCAGCTCGGCGGAGACGGAGAAGCTCCACGCCGACTTCTGGGACTATCAGGCGCGCGTCGAACAGAAGGTGGGCCAGGGGCGGCTGCGGCTGTTCGCGCTGGGCAGCTCGGACGACGTGGGCTCCTCGCCGTCGCTCGACTGGGTGGACATGACGGGCGGCCGCATCGTGTCGAGCTTCCACCGCGTGGATTTGCGCGGCACGCACCCGCTCGCGGGCGGCGACGCGGAGGTGGGCGTCACCTTCGGCACGGATGCGCTGGGCTTCACCGGCCAGGAGTCCTTCCGCGCGGCGAGCGGCGCCATCGACTACCAGGACGTCGGTGAGTACGCGCTCCGACAGCTCACCTTCGCGGCGCGCGCGGGGTGGAAGCGGCGGATGAGCGACACGCTGGAGCTCGCCGTCGGCGGAGACATCGAACACCGGCGCGCGGCCACGGACATCCGGGGCACCGCCATCCCCCCTGGCAGCCGGCCCGGCGAGACGACGGACCCGCTCAAGAGCCCGTCCTCGCTGGCGATGTTCTCCGGCGCGTATCTGTCCGCGACGTGGCTGCCCGTGCCCGGGTGGCTGGTGCAGCCCGGCGTGCGCGTGGACAACTACCACCTGTCCCCTGGCATCAATCACACGGTGGCGGAGCCGAGGCTCACCGTGCGGCACCAGCTCTCGGACGCGCTCGTGCTCAAGGGCGGCGCGGGCGTCTTCCACCAGACGCCCACGGTGCTGGTGCACCTTCCCGCGGTGGACACGTCGAGCCTGCGCCACGGACTCCAGGAGGGGCTGCAGTTCGACGTGGGCGCCGAGTGGAAGGCGATGGAGGGCCTGGAGCTGAGCGGCGACGTCTTCTACAACCCGCTCACGCGCACGGTGGAGCTGGACCTGCAGCAGGTGGTGGAGAACCGTCGGCGTCGAGGGCTCGACACGCCGGACCCGTCCGCCAGTGGCTATGCGTACGGCATCGACCTGATGGCGCGGCATCCGTTGGGGAGGGATTGGTTCGGCTGGGTCTCCTACAGCTTCCTGCAGAGCAAGCGGCGCGTGCGCTTCGAGCGCTACGGGGATGATGACCGCGTGGTGGAGTCGGTGGAGGGCACGCTGCCCTTCGCCTTCGAGCAGGCGCACGTGCTCAACGCGGCGCTGAGCTACAAGTTCGGCAACAACTGGACGGTGGGCACGGTGGTGCACTTCAACACCGGCCGCCCCGAGTCCGGCGAAATCACCACGCTGACGCAGCGACTGGTGACTCGCGCGGACGGCGCCCAGGATTGGGTGCGACAGGACCGCGACAAGGCGGAGCGCCTGGATGCGTTCTTCCGCGTGGACCTGCGCGTGGCGAAGTCGTGGGCGATGGAGGACTTCACGCTCGACGCGTACCTGGACATCCTCAACGTGTCCGCGCGGCAGGAGGTGTTCGCGTACGACTACGGCTTCGACAGGGCCCAGCAGCCCGAACGCAAGCCCCTGCGCCTTCCCATCATCCTGCCGCTGCTCGGCGCGAAGGGGACCTACTGACATGCTGAGACTGCTGCGTCCCCTGCCCCTGTTCGCGCTGCTCGCCGTGGGCTGTGACCGCAGGCCGGATGACCCCATCTTCGTCTACGGCCTGTTGCAACACCTGGATGGCTCACCGCGCCCGGACGTCGCGCTGACGTTGGAGCGCACACGCCAGCCGAGCTACGAGCGTCCGGAGTACGTGGGCTTCAAGCCCTACACGGAGACCTTGAGCGAGGGCGCGGGGAACGTCACGCTGGAGGTGCTCCACGGGGACGCCGTGGAGGAGCGGGAGTTCGAGCTCATCCAGTACCGCTTCCGCCTGGCCGCGCCGCTCGAGGAGGGCCATGGCGTGTACACGTCCTTCGTCTTCGACGACGACGTGGAGGTCCCGCCCCTTCGCCCGTGGGCGCCGAACCTGACGGTGGGGCGGGACGCGGAGGGGCTCGCGCTGTCGTTCGGCGGGGCGCCACCGGTGCCGCCGCTTCCACCCTCGGGGCGATTGCTGCAATGGGAGACGGGCATGAGTCCGGACCCGGTTCGTATCGAGCCGTGGGTGCCGGTCCCCGTGGTCCAGTTGCATGGCCCGGGAGGGCGGCTGTGGGAGGTCCAGGACGCGGCGGCGCCCTGGCGTCCCAATCCCTATCAACTGGAGGACTTCGCCGGGGTGGAGGCACAGGTTCGCGCGGTCAGCCTGGGCACCTGGGTCTTCCGTCCGCTGGCCTCCAATGACAGCAGCGTGTCGTTCCGCGTGGAGTGGCGAGGCCCCCGTGTCCCCGTGCCCCAGGGCACCTTGCATCCGGTGAGCCGAGGGGCCTCGTGCACGCCAGCACCCGAGGGCGAGCCGTGTCCGTACACGGATGGTTCGCTGAGCAAGGTGCGCACCACGCAGGGCGAGACGGACACCGGCGTGGACGAGGTGGTGCTCCAGTGGGAGGCGCCCATCCGTCCCCGACATGCCGTCATCCGGGAGGTGGAGCTGTATTCGGGGGGGCCACCCAAGCTCCTCTTCCAGGTGGAGGGCAGCCTGGATGGAGGGAGCTGGGCGACGCTGGGGAGCACGCCCTTCGAGAACTACGACGACGTCGAGATTCGAGAGCCTCGCTTCTCCATGGCGCTCGACCACACGGAGGAGGACAGCCCCTATGGGGATGGGCCGCTGGACGTGAAGCGCCCGGCGCGCTTCGTCGAGGTGGCGCTGACGGGGGAGGTGCCGGTGCGCTTCGTGCGCCTGCGGGTGTTCTCGGACGGAGGCTCGTGGACGCTTCCCATCTCGGCGCTCTCGGAGGTGTCGGTGTTCGAGTAGGGGCCATCGCCCCGGAGAGCAGGTTGCTGCCCGGGGCACACGTGTCGACGTTGCGCGAGGTAGTCCACATTGCCTCGAAGGAGCAGGCCCTTGCGTACGACGCCCGAGAAGAAGATGTCCCTGCTGACGGAGAACGAAGCCCAGCTCGTGCTCGCCAGCGCGCCCCGAAACCTGATGGAGCTGTCCCGCCGCGAGGTGCAAGGTCGCATCCAGCGCGCGCGGCGGCTGATGGACAAGTATGACGGCCTGGCGACGCGGCAGCGGCGCGAAGCTCTGGGCAAGCGCACGCCCACGCGCTCCAAGCGCGCCGAGGGCAACGCGAACACGCGGCGCAAGGCGACCTACTTCCGTCAGGCGCTGATGCGCTTCGAGAAGCGCCTGGCGATGATGGACCGCCAGGAGGCGATGATGGCCAAGCGGGCCCGGGTCGCGAAGAAGGCGACGGGTGCGCGGAAGACCCCGAGGGCCGCGGGCGGGAGCACGCGGAGGACTCGGACGGGCACGGCGACGCGGACCACCGGAGGGGTGCGCAGGACGCGCGCGGGCGCGACGACGCGGACTCGAACGGGCGCGGCGACGCGAGCCGTGGGTGGACGCAAGCCTGTGCGCCGCATGAGCGCCGCGGGTCGCACCGCGACGGGCTCTGTGCGCCAGGTGAAGGCCCAGCGTCGCAAGGGCGGGGCGCGCAAGCAGCAGGGCTTCGGCTCGATGCGCCGCGCGTCACATGTCCGCGGTCGCAACCGGCGCACCCAGGCGCGCAAGGACTCGCGCGGCTGAGGGCCTGAAGTCGCGAACGGTGCGCTCCGACAAAGAGGCGTCGGCGCCATGCGCCGCGCGTCACACGTCCTGGGTCACAACCGGCGCACCCAGGCGCGCAAGGATTCGAGCCGCCGACCACCCGCATCGCGAAGGATGTCCGCCCAGACGAAGAGGTGCCGGTGCCATGCGCCGCGCGTCCCACGCCTGATGTCGCAACCGTTGCACCCAGGCGCAAGGACTCGCGTCGTTCGAGCCATTGGACGCGTGCGGCAGCGTCCAGGCTCCCTCACACCCGCCCTATCGGATACCCATCACGGTGATGGGTATTCCCACCGCACCCGAACCTCGTGAGGGACTCGCCCGCACTGTCTCGTTGCTCCAGCACCGGAGGGAATCCCTCCCCCGGAACCTGGAGTCCGACATGTCCCCTGGGAGTCTCCCCAAGCGACGCAGGTGGTGGAGTGCCCTCTGTCTGGCGGTGAGCCTCGGCACGGGCTGTGGTGAGCCAGCATCGCGCCCCTCCACCGAGGCCGAACTCCACGTCGAGCTGGGAGCGCCCCTGCTGGCCATCCCCCGCGAAGTGGACGACGCGCGGCGACAGGAGCTCGTTCAACGACTCTCGAGCGCCGTGGACCCGACGCGAGGCAGCTTCTATCTGGCCATCCACCGCGCCGAGCTGGGCGCGAAGTGGTTCCTCTCCGCGTACTCCAAGCAGCGCCATCCGGGCGGCGTCATCGGCGGCGCGGGGGCCAGCCTGGGCACACGGGTGGTCAGCTTCGAGGTGCAGAACGACAAGCTGTTCGTGTTCGACGTCGACCGGCGCAAGGTGATGAGCGACGTGTTCTCCCCCGAGGTCCTCGTCGAGGCCTATCCCATCATCAAGAACCACGGGCCGTTCAACCGTCTGCCCGGCTCCAGCCAGTACGTGCTCATCGACCCGACCGCGGGGCTCAATCGCTTCGGCGTCGTGGGCGAGAACCGCGGCGCCAGCGGCGCCCACTTCCAGGTCGAGTTGAGCTTCGCGCAGCACTTCCGCCGCATCGCGGACGGCATCACCTTCGAGCAGGTATACACCGGCTACGCGGACCTGCCGGACGACCTGGCCGGCGATTACCTGGAGCCCAACGTCTTCCGCGCCTCGGGCACGCTGGGCATCGCGCTGCGGCGTTACTCGGAGGGCATGGGCTATGTCCCCACGCCCATGCCGTCGAGGCAGTACTACCTGAGCGGCGAACCCCGGCTGATTCCGAACACGACAGGTGCGACGGAGGTCGTGGCGAGGAAGTGGAACATCCACCCGGGGATGACGCCCATCCGGTGGCACATCTCGCCCACGGTGCTCGCGCTGCAGCAGGACCCGCGCTTCCAGGATGTGGACCTGGTGGGCGCGGTGAAGGCCGGCATCGAGGGATGGAACTCCGTGTTCGGCTTCACCGCGCTGGAGGCGGTCGTCGCGGATGACTCGGTGAGCTTCGCCGACGATGACCGGAACGTGTTCATCTTCGACACGGACGAGGTGATGCCCTTCGTCTTCGCGGACTCGCGCATCAACCCCGACACCGGCGAGATTCGCGGGGCCAGCATCTACTTCGCGGCCAGCATGGTGCTGTTCGCCCAGAGCGTCTTCACCGATGACGAGGCGGCGCTCCCCCCGCCCGTGGCGCGCCCCACGCTCCAGATGACGTGGTCGGGGATGCGGAGCGAACCCCTGTGCCACCTGGACGCGGCCTCTCGCCCCCTGGAGGCATCCGGGGATGCACGGCTCGTGGGACTCACCCAGCAGGAGAAGGTGGAGCGCTTCCTCACGCACAACGTGTTGCATGAGATTGGCCACACGCTCGGCCTGCGTCACAACTTCGCGGGCTCACTCGCTCAGGATGGGAGCCCTGGCGCTCCCGTCACCCACTCGGTGATGGAGTATGTCGATACGGAGGACTCGGTCCATGCGGTGGACCCGGGGCCCTACGACATCCAGGCGATTCGCTACCTCTATGGCCTGTCGTCCCAGCTCCCCACGGCCGCGTTCTGCCAGGCCACCGAGACGAGCACGGACCCCTACTGCAACATGTACGACCGCTTCGACGACCCGCTCACGAAGTGGTACGGCCCCAGGCTCCAGGACGGACAGGTGTTCATGTTGAACAGCACGTCCCCATTCGAGCGGCTGACGTCGTACTTCAACGGGCGCACCAACTCCGTGCTCCAGTTCGTCCGCGCGGCGGCCCCGAACGCCCAGGTCACCGCGTACAACCTGGCGATGCAGAAGGTCCGTCCGCCGCTGGTGATTCCCGCGGGCGCCCGAGCGGATTACCCGGCGCGCGCGGATGAGCTCGCGCGGCGGGTGCTCTCCCGGCTGTACCTGGACCCGGCGACGAGCCGTGGCTCCTTCACCGCGACCCCACCGACGACGCCCGCGCTGATGGCGCTGGTGCACGCGGACCTCCGCGCCATCCTGCTCGACACGGATGGGGCCCGAGGTTACGCGGCCCGCCGCACCATGGTGGACATCCTCGCGGCCCTGCAGTCCCCGGCGGCCCACGCCATCCTGGACGAGGCCCAGACCCTGCTGACCGCGAGCCTCCCCACGCTGCCACCGGAGGAGCGCCTCCAGACGAAGGACCTGCTCGCCCGCATCTCCGAGGCCCTGTCACCGTACTACCGCTGACCTGGACTCCGGGCCCGGAGGAGGAACAGCACCTCCGGGCTCGAAGCGGCTTCGGTATGTGGCGCGAAAGGCGTGCGTCAGCTCACGCCCGCCGACGGCGCGTGAGCGCGGTGAGACCCGCGAGCGAGAGCATCAGCCACAGCGCCATCGCGCCCGGGCCCGTGGCGCTGCAACCACCGCCCGTCACCTGGGGCTCCACGGGCGAACCCGAGTCCGGCTGACCGGGGGTGCCGGAATCCGGCGTCCCCGGCCCCGCGTCGGGAGTACCGGGCCCCGCGTCGGGCGTCTTGGTGAGGGTGCTCTCGTCCAGGTACGCGCCGCACGCCGGGTCGGCCGTGCCCTCCGCGCGGTGCGCCAGGGCGAGCGCATACGCCCCCGCGCCGAAGCCCACCATGGGGGAGTTGAACTTGTAGGTGCCGTTGAGCTCGTCATACGTCTCGGACACCGCGAGGTAGTTCTTGAGGGACTGGTCCGTCACCCACTTGAGCACTCGCTCCGCGCGCTCGGGGTCTCCGGCCATCCGCTTCGCCATGGCGCCGCGCAGGCTCACGATGACCCACTCCGCGCTGTCGTACTCGCCGCCCCACGGGCTCAGGTCCGCGCCGCCCGTGTGGTCGTACCGGTCATCGTTGCGCGACCAGCCCGCGCCCGCCGGAGAGGACAGCCGCAGGTCCAACCCGCGCATCGTCTCGCGAGCAATCTTCCCCGCCGGGTCGAACAGCTCGAACGCGAACGCGTCCAGCACCGCCGAGTCCCAGTAGCCACGACCCGAGCGCACCTCCTCCAGGTTGGAGCCGAGCGCGAAGTTGGGGTCCGTCAGCTTCTCCGCCATCGCGCGGCGGATGGACTCGCCCGCGTTGCGGTAGCGCGTGGCGCGCTCGGCGTCACCGACGCGCTCGGCGAGCACCGCCGCGTCACACAGACCGCGCGCCGCGGTGAGGCTCGTGTACGTCCACGAGCGCTGCCGCCCGTTCCAGTGCGTCTCCCAGATGGACGAGTCCGCGCGGATGAGCCCCGTCTGCGGGTCGATGAGCGCCACCAGCGCGTCGCCCACCTTCGTGGACACGGTGGGCCACGTCTGGTCGACGAGCGTGAGGTCTCCGGTGGTGCGCTCGTAGTGGCGCAGCGCCCAGAGGAACAGACCGAAGCCGTCGAACTCGATGTTCGGCCCCGCTTCGTTGAAGTCCGTCTCCTCCACGCCGAAGCCGTGGTAGCGCGTGAGCGTGATGATGTACGGCGGCATGGAGTACGGCTGCAGCTCGCGCCAGTTCTGGAACCGGCCGCTGTCCGCGTTGAGGTAGTAGGACAGGCCCTCGCGCGCGTCCGCGTTCATGCCCAGCGTGGCCATGGCGGCGACCGCGTAGGCGCCGTCGCGAATCCAGGCGTAGGTCCACTGTCCGGGCGGGAGGCTCGCGAGCACCGCGCCCTTGCCCGCGTGCTTCACGAAGCCGGGCAGCGTGGCCGGTGAGCCATTGGGGGCCTTGAAGCGCGTGGCGCGGGGCTCGCCGTCGCGGGAGAGGAACTCACGCAGCCAGGTCTCGCTCGAGCGGACCTGGGCCATGTGCATCACGACGGCGGAGTGGCGCAGCAGGGTCTCCTCGTTGTCGGACAGGCCGGAGGGGACCTTCACGGTGTCGTTCTGGAAGGAGGCCCAGCGGGCGACCTCGGCGTCGACCAGGGCCTTGGCGTCGGAGGTGCCCACGTAGTCGGACAGCCACTGGCGCGCGGTGGCGGTGCCCTCGGGGTTGCCGAAGTGCACGAAGGCGACGCCGGCCCACTTCTCGGCGCCGGCGGCGATGTCACCCAGGTTGAACTGGTAGGCGGTGGCCCAGCCCTTGGCGGCCGAGGGCTGCGCGGTGAAGTCCTGCAGGTCCTGGCCGCCGCCGCTCTGCACCACGTTGTAGCCGTTGGCGGCGCCCGTCGCGCCGGAGACCCACGCGGACTTGCGAGCCACGGTGCCCAGGGGGCGGCCCACGACGACGCCGGCGAAGCCCTTCTCGACGAAGTCGTTGCCGCTCAGCTCCACCGTCTCGCCGTTCTCGTCGATTTCGGACATGACGCCGGGGCGGCCGTAGCCCAGGTGGAAGTTCTGGAGGGAGAAGACGCTGACGCCGGTGGAGGGCGCGGTGCCGGTGTTGCGCACGCGCAGGGCCATGACGAAGGCGGCGTGGGGGACGGACTGGGGGGCGAAGACGTAGGTCGTCACCTCGAGGGTGCCCACGCGCTGGACCATGCGCGCGAGGCCGGTGCCGCCGTTCTCACCGGAGGCCCAGGGGGCGTAGCCGCTGGCGTCCAGGTCGACGTCCTGGGCGCTCAGCCAGCGCTGGGAGCCGCCGGAGCGCACGCCGAAGAACGCGTCGAAGAGGACATCGCGCGCGTGGACGACCTGGGGCTGGCCGCGGACGAAGACGTCGTTGCCCACGCCGTCGATGACGGGCTCCTCGGTGGCGAAGAGGTGCTCACGGAAGTGGGAGACCTTCTTCTGCTCCAGGTCGAGCATCACGGCGCCGTGGCCGTTGGAGGAGGCGAGCTTGGTGAAGGTGCGCCGGACCGCGACCTCGGCGCGAGCCTCCAGGGCGAGGCCACACAGCAAGGCAGGCAGGCAGAGGGCCAGGGCCCGCGCGGGGGCACGACACAGGTGGGGGAGACGCTTCATGCCGCCGATTCTGAAGCGCTTCCCGCCCCAGGCCAACCAGGGACGTCGCTTCCCTGTGTCACGGGTGCCCGTGGACCCGTGAAGGGAGCCGGTGGACGCTGGAGCTCGCCGTCAATGAATCGGCAGACCTTGTTACATGCCGCTGCGGCCTGGTTCAGCTTCGCCGCAAGATGTTCTCGGGTAACTTCCGGGCCATGGCCATCCCCGACTATCAGGCCCTGATGCTGCCCGTGCTCGACCGGCTCGAGGACGGACAGCCGCATGAGCTGCGCGTCCTGCGCGAGGAAATCGCCGTCGCGCTGAAGCTGAGCGAGGAGGACCGCGCAGAGCTTCTTCCCAGCGGAGCACAGTCCGTGTTCGACAACCGCGTCGGTTGGGCGAAGACCTATTTGGAGAAGGCCGGGTTGTTGAAGTCCCTCAAGCGCGGCGTCTTTCAGATCACGGAGCGGGGACGCAAGGTGCTGGCCTCCAAGCCCGCCGCCATCAACAACGCATTGCTCGTGGAGTACGCCGAGTTCCGTGAGTTCACCCAGCGCCCTGTAGGGGATGAGACATCCACCCCAACCTCCGAACAGCGCCCCTCCGGTGACATCACCCCGGAAGAAGCCCTCGAACGGGCCTACCAGGATCTGCGTAAGAAGACCGAAGCCGAGCTCCTCAACGCCGTCCTCCAGGCCTCGCCCCGGTTCTTCGAGCGGCTCGTCGTCGAGCTTCTCGTCAAGATGGGCTACGGCGGCTCCCTCGAGGACGCGGGCAAGGCGCTCGGCCGCAGTCATGACGGCGGCATCGACGGACTCATCAAGGAAGACCCGCTCGGGCTCGACGTCATCTACGTGCAGGCCAAACGCTGGCAGAACACCGTGGGCCGGCCCGACATCCAGGCGTTCGCGGGCTCCCTCGAAGGTGAACGCGCCAGGAAGGGCGTCTTCATCACCGCCTCCAACTTCTCCAGGGAGGCCAAGGAGTACGTCACCCGCATCGAGAAGAAGATCGTCCTCATTGACGGCGCCCGGCTGTCCGCCTTGATGTTCGACTTCGGCATCGGCGTGAACGCCGTCAGCGCGTACCAAGTGAAGCGCGTCGACTCGGACTTCTTCTCCGAGGAGTAATCTTCCGGACACTCGGACGCGCAGGGGCAGCATGTCTGGCCGTGACGTCGAGTCTGTTGCGACAGACGTCGTGGTCCCTGAGGCACGGCGCCTTGTCCCATCGAGACACCGTAAGCCCCTGCGTCTCCTCGGGATTCACTCGCGTGTGACACAGGGCGCGCCGTGCACCGCGCCCTCCGCGCGCAACGGCGTGGCGTCAGGAGACAACTGGTTGTCGCCCACGTCCGTCTCAAGGCATGCGACTTCTTGCGTTCTGTGAAGTGCACAGCCCTCGGTCGCCCAGGCCGAGACACGGGGGGGACAAAGGCATGATTTCGTTCGACGGGTCCACGGTGAGGCTCTGGAAGACGCTGAGCTGCTTCCTCAGGGTCCTCATGACGCAGGTGCTCTACGTGGCACCGTTGTTCTGGTTCATGGAGCTGTCCCAGAACATGGCCTGGCGGTGGATGAATGGTGACTGGGGCTGGCACTACCCCGAGTCGCCGTACCACTGGTTCTCCTTCGGCAGCATGATTCTGTGGGCCGGGTGCGTGGGCCTCTTGTGGACCCTGCACTACTTCTGGTTCTACCCGCGCCGCATCAAGGTCTGGACGCGCGTGGGCATCGGCGCCGTGGTCTGCTTCATGGGCGAGTGGTTCGGCGGCTACATGGCCGCCAACATGTTCGACCACCCCCTCCAGGTGTGGCCGGGCTCGCCGCTCATCTACGTGCACTACGCGGCCATGTTCTTCTGGGTGAGCAACGTCATCGTCTACCACCTCGTCACCGTGAACGTGGTCGACCTCACCCCCAACTACGACGCCCCGCCCGACACCGGCGTCCAGGTGGCCTGAGTCTCCGGGCACCCGGCCCTCCAGGGCAGGGGCTCCGTATCGGAGTCCACGCAATGTCCGTGGCGCGTGGGCCCTCGGGGCTCACGTGGGGCAGAACATGGGTGATTTCACACAACCAGGAGCAGCCCCATGCTGAGCAAGGTGTTCATGTCCGCGGTGGTGATGATGGCGAGCCTGACAGGTGTCGTCGCCGCGAGCGGAGCCGATACGGCGGACTTCGAAGCCGGCGAGCAGGTCTGTATCGCCATGAGCACCGAGCAGGAGAGGGTGCCTCCGGGCCCCACGGCCGCGTGTCCCTCCTCCTGTCTTGGGAACCAGAGAGCCTGCATGTTCGAGTGTCAAAGCAACGCCGCATGCCGCAGCCGGTGTGTGCAAGAGTTCATCGCATGCTGCGGTGGTGCCTGAGCAACGCGGCGCTGGAACTCGGATCAGAGCCGTCCCTCATCCACCGATGCGCGCTTCGGGTCTAAACCCGGCGCGCGCAGTCGCACGGAGACGGCGCCCAGGTGGCCTGAGTCTCTGGACACCCGTCCCTCCAGGGCAGTGCTCTGTGCTGGAATGCACGCAATGCCTGTCTCGTGAGTTCTTCGGACTCGCGCGAGGCAGCGCAGGCGCGGTTCCACGCAACCTGGAGGAAGCCCCATGCTGAACAAGGTGTTCATGTCCGCGGTGGTGATGCTGGTGGGCCTGATGGGCGTCGTCGCCACGAGCGGAGCCGAGGTGACGAGCCTCGAGGCCGGCGAGCAGGTCTGTGCCGCCGCGCACACCGCGCAGGAGATGGTGCCTCCGGGCCCCACGGCCGCGTGTCCCTCGTACTGCGGCCCGGCCCGGGTCGCCTGTGTCGCTGGCTGCAACGGCGACGCCGCTTGCCGCACCATGTGCCAGGACCAGTACATCACCTGCTGCGGTTTCTGAGCGTCGTGACGCGGCACCTTGGATGAGCTGCGCACCCTCTGCTCTCGGTCGGCGGACTCGGGCGCGTGCACCCCAGGCTCGCCGTGCGAACTCACGCGCGGCGAGCCTGCGACCGAGGCTCCACGCCTCACGCGAGTCCGGGCGGACGGCCTACCCCTCGCCCGGGCCACACCACCAGAGGGATGTCTTGCACTCGCAAACCTGGGGGGTCCCAGCGGGAGTGCAACAATCCTCCAGTCGGCCCGGCACGGTGCAGCGCTTCTTGTGCAAGCTGGAGCAAGCCACCGCGTCGCAGGCCGGAGGCGGCGTCGAAGGACACGGGATGGCCACTCCGTTGCACGAAACACCCTGATAGTCGTTCGAGACGCAGTTGGCGGTCCCGACAGGACAACTGACTGAGCCCGTGGCGCAGAGCGCAGTACACCCCGCGAGCTCTTGCGAGACCACCTGTGCCTCCTCGCCAACGTCAGCAACCTCCACGGACGAGCCTCCGCACCCCATCACCCAGCTGATTGCGCAGGCCAACACCCACCCCTTCAGACGACTCATGGCAGACCTCCTATGTCGTGAGGATGTGCGAGCGAGAGATGTCCGAGCCGGGCTCATCTTCCGCAATTCGTATTGCAGCTGCAATCAACACAGCAAATGACATTCAGCTCCGAGCAGTGCGGAGACCTCGGCCGATCGACCGGGCAACGGCGCACACGCATCTTCTTGCCGCACACCGGGCCGCCCTGAGCGATGCTGCCCGCGACCCCCATCACCCCAGGGACGAGCACATGACCGTCAAACGCTTGGACAACATCGGCATCGTCGTCGAGGACCTCCCGGCGGCCATCGCCTTCTTCACCGAGCTCGGACTGCAACTCGAAGGCGAGATGCCCGTGGAAGGTGATTGGGTCGACCGCTGCGTCGGGCTCGAGAACGTCCGGGTCGACATCGCGATGATGCGGACCCCGAATGGCCCCACTCGCCTCGAGCTGACGAAGTTCCATCACCCGACGGCAATCCACGGCGAGCCCAGGGACACACCCGCCAACATCATGGGCCTGCGGCGCATCATGTTCGCCGTCGACGACATCCACGACGTCATCAGCCGCCTGCGCAAGCACGGCGCCGAGCTCGTCGGAGAGGTCGCCCGCTACCAGGACCTCTACCTGCTCTGCTACCTCCGCGGCCCCTCGGGCATCATCGTCGCCCTGGCCGAGGAGCTCCGCTGAAGCACCCGCTCACCCCACCATCGCCGCGCGCCCCTCCAGCGGGAGCCGCAGCCGCGCACGGCACCCACGCCCCTCCGGACGGTTCTCCAGGCGCAACGTCCCACCGTGCGCCTCGGCAATCTGCTGACTCAGCGCCAGGCCGATGCCGCTGCCCTGCGGTTTCGTCGTGAAGAACGGCACGAACAGGTTCCCCGTGTCCGCCAGCCCCGGGCCCTCATCCTCCACCCAGACCTCCACCGTCCCCGGCGACAACACCGCCCACGACACCCAGACGTCGCCACCGCGAGGCTCCGCCAGCACCGCGTCCACCGCGTTGCGCACCAGGTTGATGAGCAGCTGCTCCAGCTGGTCAGAATCCCCTCGCACCACCAGCGACGGCCCCGTCCGCACCGCCACCGACCTCCGGTGCTCCAGCGCCGCCACGCGCCGCACCCACCCATCCACCTCCACGCCTCGCAACACTGGCGGCGGCAGCCTCGCCAGCCGCGCATACGCGGACATGAACCGCGCCAGCGCCTCCGAGCGCCTCGCCACGATTCCCAGCCCGCTCTTCGCGTCGTCCTCCCAGTCCGAGGGGCGCGGCTCCATCACCAGCGTGTCCCGCAGCGCCTCCGCGATGGACTGGATGGGCGCCAGCGAGTTGTTGATTTCATGGCTCAACACGCGCACCAGCCGGCGCCACGCCTCGCGCTCCTGCTCGCGCAACGCCAGCCGCAAATCGGCGACCACCACCAGGTGATGCGGCAGGCCCCCCTGACGGAACGCCCCGCGCCGCAGCTCGTACGGGCCGCCTTCCTCCGCGAAGGTGCGCGACAGCCTGCGCGGCGCCGGGCCCTCCAGCAGGTCCGCCAGCCCCACCGAGCCCGCGCCCTTCCCCATCAGCTGTGAGCGCGACTGGCCCAGCAGCCTCTCACCCGCCCGGTTCACCAACCGCAGCGTCCCCGCCACGTCGAAGGCCAGCACCGTGACGTCGATCTCCTCCATCACCTGCTCGAGCAGCGCCCCCGCCTCCAGCGCCCCCAGCCGCTGCTCGCGCAAGGTGTCACCCAGCGCGTTCACCTCCAGCAGCACCTCGCCCAGCGCGTCGCCCGCCCGAGCCCCACGCCCGCGCGTCGAGTAGTCCCCCTCGCGCAGCGCGGCCAGGAGATTCGCCACCGCGTGCAGCGGCCGCATCACCCGCTCGCGCACCAGCAGCCCCACGCCCAGGAACATGCCCACCACCAGCGTGGTGAGCGTCCAGCGGACCTTCGACGAGAAGTCTCCCGTCCACACCAGCGCGAGCGACGCCACCCCGCCCGGCAGTCCCGCCAGCCACGTCAGGGCCAGCACCTGCAGGTCATGTGGCCAGGGCCTGCGCTCGCGCCTCACTCACCTTGCTCCCTTGATGCCGTAGTACTGGAGCCGACGGTACAGCGCGCTGCGCGACAGGCCCAGCCCCTTCGCCGCCTCGCTCACGTTGCCCTCGTGCCGCGCCAGCGCCCGCTCGATGAGGTAGCGCTCCACCTCCTCCAGCGTCATCTCCTCCAGCCGCGACAGCCCCTCACGCCCCGCCCGGCGCAACAGCAAATCCTCCGCCGTCACCTCGTTGCCCACCGCCATCAGCAGCGAGCGTTCCACCGCGTGCTCCAGCTCACGCACGTTGCCCGGCCACGGATAGGACAAGAGCGCCTCCAGCGCCCCCGCCGACATCCGCACGTCATGACGCCCGTAGCGCTTGCCGTGCTCCCCCAGGAAGTGCGTCGCGAGCAGCGGGATGTCCTCGCGCCGCTCACGCAGCGCCGGCAGCGGCACCTCCACCGTGTTGAGGCGGTACAGCAAGTCCTCGCGGAAGCGCCCTTCGGCCACCGCCTTGGGCAGGTCCACGTTCGTCGCGCTCACCACGCGCACGTCCACCCGCCGCGTCTTCGACGAGCCCACCGGGTGCAACTCGCCCGTCTGCAGCACGCGCAACAGCTTCGCCTGCTGCGACAACGGCATGTTCCCGATTTCATCCAGGAACAACGTGCCGCCATCCGCCAGCTCGAAGCAGCCGATGCGGTCCGTCTTCGCGTCCGTGAAGGCGCCCTTCACGTGGCCGAACAGCTCGCTCTCGAAGACGCCCTCCGACAGGCCGCCGGAGTTCACCGCCACGAAGGCCCGGTCCGCGCGCGTGGAGGACGCGTGCAGCAGCCGCGCCACCACCTCCTTGCCCGTGCCGTGCTCGCCCGTCACCAGCACGTTGGCGGCCGACGGCGCCACGCGCTCAATCATCCGGCGCACCGGCATCATCGCGCGTGACTCGGAGACCAGGTTCGGCAGCCCGCCCTGTCCCCGGCGCAGGTGCTGGTTCTCATCCTCCAGCCGGCGGCTGCGCTTGAGCGCGCGGCTCAACTCCAGCTGCGTGCGCAGCGTGGCGAGCAGCCGCGTGTTGTCCCACGGCTTCTGCACGTAGTCGCGCGCGCCGCCGCGCATGGCCTCCACCGCGCCCTCCACGCTGCTCCACGCCGTCATCACCACCACCGGCAGGGACGCGTCCTGCGCGCGGATGCGACCGAGCAGGTCCATGCCCTCCTTGCCGGACGTCGTGTCGCGCGCGTAGTTCAGGTCCATCAGGACCAGGTCCACGTCCTCGGCCTCCAGCGTGGCGAGCGCTCCCGCGGGCGACTGCGCGGTGACGACGGTGTGTCCGTCACGCTTGAGCAGCAGGCGCAGGGCCTCCAGCACGTCGGCCTGGTCGTCGGCGATCAGGATGCGCGAGGGACGCGCGGTGGCCACCGGGGCCGGTGACGGCGGGACGGGGGTGGGAACGGAGACAGAGAGTGATTCGGACACGGAGGTCATCCAGGAGAAAGAGAGTGCCAGAAAGGAAGGGACTCAGCCGCGACGAAGCACCGACGCGGGGTCCACGTTCGCCGCCCTGCGAGCCGGAAGCCAGCTCGCCAGCCAGGCGGTACCCAGGAGCAACAGCGCGACGCCCGCCAACACCGGAACATCCAGCGCGCCCATGCCATACAGCAGCCCTTCCATGATGCGATGGGCCGCCAGCGCGCCCAGCAGGCCCAGGCCCAACCCCAGCCCCACCCGCCGCAGCGCCTGCCCCACCACCAGCAACAACACATCCGAGCCCCGCGCGCCCAGCGCCAGCCGCACGCTCATCTCGTGCGTGCGCTGCGCCACCGAGTACGACATCACGCCGTAGATGCCCACCGCCGCGAGCACCAACGCGAGCACCCCGAAGGCCCCCAGCAACACGGCCCGGAAGCGCGGCTGCCCCAAGTCCAGCGACAGCCGCTCCTCCAGCGTGCTCACGTGCGCGAGCGCCACCATGGAGTCCACCGCGCGCAGCTCCTCGCGCACCACCGACTCCAGCGCCTTGGGGTCCAGGCCCGGCGCCGCGCGCACCGCGAGCTGCCCGTCCGTCGTCGGCTCCTGCGCCATGGGGCGGTACACGGTGGGCTCGTGGCCCTCCTCCACGCCCGCGTACGCCACGTCCGCCACCACGCCCACCACCGTGGTCCACAGCGTGTTGCCCTGCGCGTCCTCGTCACCGAAGGAGACGCGGCGGCCCAGCGGGTCCTCTCCCGGGAAGACAGCGCGCGCGAAGTGCTCGCTGACCACCATGACCAGGGGCGCGTCCGCCTTGTCCGTCTCCGCCAGCCGCCGACCCGCGAGCAGCGGCACGCGCAGCGCCTCCAGGAAGCCCGGCGTGGAGGCGTTGACCAGCGCGTTGGGGCGCACCGGGGGCTCCTCGACGCCCTCCTTCCAGTAGCCCGAGCGCGAGATGGAGCCCCCTTGCGGGAGCGCGTCTCCCACGCCCACCGCGGCGACCTCAGGGCGCGCGGCCAGCCGCGTCGTCAGCTCGCGATGGAAGGCCGTCACCCGCTCCGACTCGGAGTAGCGGTCCTTGGGCAGGGACAGCCGGGCCACGAAGACGCCCACCGGGTCCACGCCCGGGTCCGCCTGGTACATCCGCCAGAAGCTCTTGAGCATCAGCCCCGCGCCCGAGACGAGCATCAGCGCCAGCGCCACCTCCGCCACCACCAGCACCGCGTGCGTGCGGCCGCGTGACTTCTCCGTCGCCCCGCGCCCCAGCACCGCCGCCGGCGACAGCTGCGAGCGCTGCAGCGCCGGCACCAACCCCACGCCCACGCCCGTCGTCAGCGTCACCGCCAGCGCGAACAACAGCACGCGCCCCTGCACCACCACCTCCCCCGCGCGAGGCAGCTTGCTGGCCCCCAGCAGCATCAACAAATCCGTGGCCCACAGCGCCAGCAGCACACCGCCCACGCCGCCCAGCAGCGCCAGCAGCACGCTCTCCGTCAAGAGCTGCCGCACCAACCGGCCGCGCCCAGCGCCCAGCGCCACGCGGATGCCCAGCTCCTGCTGCCGCGCCGCCGCCCTCGCCAGCTGCAGGTGGGCCACGTTGGCCGCCGCCAGCATCAACACCAGCGCCACCGCGCCCAGCAGCACCCACAACAGCTGGCTCACGCCCTGGGTGAGGTAGTCCGAGTAGCGCATCACGTTGAGCACCAGCGCGGAGTCCGCGGCGAGCAGCTCGGGGGCCATGCCCTGGAGCTCCTGTCGGGCCGACTCGAGCGTCGCGCCGGGGGACAGCCGCGCCGAGACGGAGAAGCCGCGGAAGCCGCGCTGCGTGCGCTCCTCCGACGTGGCCGCGCCCGGCTGGCTGTCGAAGGGCAGCCAGATTTCGGTGGTGCGCGAGGGCACGTCGAAGGCCGCCGGCATCACCCCAATCACCGTGTAGGGCTGACCGCCCACCGTCATCGAGCGCCCGAGGATGTCCTGACCGCCGCCCTCCTTCTGCCATCGCGCGTGCGAGATGACGGCCAGCCGCGCGTCGCGCTCGTCCACCGCGAAGGTCCGACCCAGCAGCGGCTTCATGCCGAAGGCGCCGAAGAAGTCGCCCACCACCATCGCGCCGCGCAGCTGCTCGGCGTCGCCGTGGCCGGTGCGGTTCATCATCTGACCGGTGTACGCCGTCATGGCGTGCATCTGCGTGGAGCGCCGCGCGATGTCCTCGTAGGAGAGCAGGCTGTAGCGCGCCGACATCCGCTCGGGCTTCGCGGTGGCCAGCATCAGCAGCCGCTCCGGCTCCGGGAATGGCAGGGGGCGCAGCAGCACCGCGTCCACGACGCTGAACAACGCCGTCGTCACGCCGATGCCCAGCATCAACACCAGCACCGCCGCCACCGTGAAGACGGGCGACTGGCGCATCGTCCGCAGGGCGTACTTCACGTCCATCGACACGTCGCTCAGCATGGGGTTCCTCGCGAAAGTCTCAGGGCTTCTGGAGCCAGCCGTCGGCGAGCTGGATGATCCGGTGGCCGTAGGCCGCGTTGGCCTCCGAGTGCGTCACCTGGATGATGGTGGTGCCCTGTTTGTTGAGCGTCTGGAACACCTCCATGATGTGCTTGGCCTGCGCCGAGTGGAGGTTGCCCGTGGGCTCGTCGGCCAACAGAATCTTGGGCGTGGCGATGAGCGCGCGGGCGATGCCCACCAGCTGCTGCTGCCCACCGGAGAGCTGCGAGGGGAACAGGTCCTTCTTCCCCACCAGCTGGAAGCGGTCCAGCATGTCGCCCACCAGCGCCTCGCGCTCGCCGCGCTTGAGGTTGCGGTAGGACAGCGGCACCTCCAGGTTCTCGGCCACCGTGAGGTTGTCGAGCAGGTGGTACTGCTGGAACACGAAGCCGATGGTGCGCCGCGACAGCTCGCCGCGCTCCTTGGGCTTCATCGCGTGCACGGCCTGACCGTCCAGGACGTACTCGCCCTTCCACTCGGCGTCGAGCAGGCCCAGCACGGACAACAGCGTGGACTTGCCCGCGCCAGAGGGGCCCATCAGCGTGACGAACTCGCCGGCCTGGATGTCCAGGTCGATGTTGCGCAGCACCCAGGTGCGGCCGCCCGCCAGGGGATAGGACTTCTCGACCTGGCGCAGGGAGATGAGGGGAGAGGACATGGTGCGTGCTTCTTTCGTGCTCACTCGGAGCGCAAGGAGATGATGGGGTCCACGCGCGTGGCCCGGCGCGCCGGCAGCCACGTGGCCAGGAGCGCGACGCCACCCAGCAACGCCGCGACGCCCACGAAAGTCCCGGGGTCATACGCCGTCACGCCATGGAGCAGCGCGCCCAGGAATCGCGCCAGCCCCAGCGACATCACCCCGCCCACCACCACGCCCAGCCCGGTGAGCCTCAGGCCCTGACGCAGCACCAGCCACAGCACGTCCGAGCGCGCCGCGCCCAGCGCCATGCGGATGCCCATCTCCCGCGTGCGCTGCGCCACCGAGTAGCCGATGACTCCCGCCAGGCCGAGCGCCGCCAGGAGCAGCGCGGTGCCTCCGAACAGGCCCATGAGCAGCGCCGACAGTCGCCGCGCGCCGATGGACTCATCCACCAGGCGCGTCAGCGGCGCCACGCCGAACAGCGGCACGTCCGCGTCCACCTGGCGCAGCTCGGCGGCGATGCCCGCGCGCAGCGCCTCCGGGGCCCCGGCCTTCGTCCGCACGGCCAGCGCCAGGTGCGAGCCGCCCAATTGCGGCAGCGAGTAATACGCCATGGGCACCACCGGCTTGTCCAAGGCCCACTCGCGCGCGTCCTCGACGATGCCCACCACCGTGGTCCACTCGGCCTTCGGGTACCGCAACTTCAGTCGCTGCCCCAGCGCGTTGCCCTGGGGCCAGTACGCATCCGCGAAGGTCTTGTTGATGACCACCGCCCACGCCGTGCCCGGGACGTCCGTCGCCTCGAGCAGCCGCCCCTCGCGAAGCCGCATGCCCAACGTGGAGAGATAGTCCGCGCTCACGGTGCGCAGCTGCACGGCGGGCCACACCTCGTCGGGGCCCTTGGTGCGTCCGTCGATGTCGAAGCCGAACGTCACCGAGCGGCCCAGGGGCAACAGGTTGGTGAGCCCCGCGGACTCCACGCCGGGCAATGCCTGGAGGCGCCCCAACAGCTCGTGCTGGAAGGCGCCCTGCTGCTCCGTCGTCGCGTAGCGGTTCTCCGGCAGCGTCAGCCTCGCGGTGAGCACGCCCTCGGGCCGGAAGCCCGGGTCCACGGACAGGAGCGCCAGCAGGCTCCGGCCGAAGAGGCCCGCGCCCACCAGCAGCACCAGCGCGAAGGCCACCTGCCCCACCACCAACCCGGAGCGCAGCTTCCCGGAGCGGCCGCCCGCCGTGCCACGCGAGCCCTCGCGCATCGCCGCGTTCAGGTCCGCGCGGCTCGCCTGCAGCGCCGGCACCAGCCCGAACACCAGCCCCGACACGAGGCTCACCCCACCGGTGAACAGCACCGAGCGCATGTCCAACCGCACCTCGGCCGCGCGCGGCAACGCATCCCCCACGAACGCCAGGAGCACGTCCGTGCCCCACAGCGCGAAGAGCAAGCCCAACGCCCCGCCCACCAGCGACAGCAGCAGGCTCTCGGTGAGGAACTGCGCCACCAGTCGCCCACGGCTCGCGCCCAGCGCCGCGCGGATGGACACCTCGCGCTCGCGCGCCGCCGCCCGGGCCAGCAGCAGATTCGCCACGCTGCCGCACGCCACCAGCAGCACGAAGCCCACCGCGCCAAGCAGCAGCCACAACGTCCCACGCACCTCGCCCACCACCTCGTCCTCCAGCGACTTCAGGGCGATGGTGCGCTGACTCTGCGCGTACTTCGGATACGTCTGGGCGAGCTGCTGGGACACGCGCTCCAAATCCTTGCGCGCCGCCTCCAGCGTCACCCCGGGCTTCAGGCGGGCCATGACCTCCAGGAACCGCGTGTCACGCTTGTCCTCGGAGGCCAGCTCCGCCGAGGGCGCGAAGGGCTTGTACAGCTCCGAGCCCGCCGGGAACGCCACCCCGCGCGGCAGCACGCCGATGACGGTGTGCGGCTCGCCGTTCAGCTGGAGCGTGCGCCCCAGGACGTTCGGGTCCTCGGAGAAGTGCGCGCGCCACGTCTGGTGCGTGAGCACCACCACCCTGTCGTGGCCCTTCGTCTCCTCCGCCTCGGTGAAGTTGCGGCCCAGCATGGGCGCCACGCCGAGCGTGGGCAGCAAGGAGGCGGTGGCCTCCACCATCACCAGCGACTGCGGCGTGTCCACGCCCGTCAGCGTCACGCTGTCGTCCGTGTACGCCGCCACCGAGGTGAAGACGGAAGGAAGGCTCGCGTAGTCCTGGTACTCCATCACCGAGGACGTCAGCCCCCTGCGCCCCGCGCGGGCGAAGTCGTTCGACACGTCCATCAGCCGGTCCGGCTCCGCGAACGGCGGAGGCACCAGCAGCACGCCGTTCACCACGCTGAAGACCGCGCTGTTCGCGCCGATGCCCAGCGCCAGCGCCAGCACCGCCACCAGCGCGAAGCCGGGGCTCTTGCGCAGCGAACGCAGCGCGTAGCGGACATCCTGAAGGAGCTTTTCCATGGGTGGGGGCGTGGCGAAGGGGACGACGGACGCTCAGCGGCGCTGCTCGTCCTGCACGATGCGACCGTCGAAGAGGCTCACCGTGCGCGTGGCGGTGCGCGCGTGCGCGGGGTCGTGCGTCACCATGCAGATGGTGGCGCCCGCCTTGTGCAGCTCGGAGAGCAGCTGCATCACCGCCTCGCCGTTCTTCGAGTCGAGGTTACCGGTGGGCTCGTCGGCCAGGAGGATGAGCGGGTCTCCCGCCACCGCGCGCGCCACGGCGACGCGCTGCTGCTGACCACCGGAGAGCTGCCCCGGCATGTGCCGCGCGCGGTGCGCCATGCCCACCTTCTCCAGCGCGCGCTCCACCCGCTGCTTGCGCTCGGCGGCGGGCATGCCCCGGTACGTCAGGGGCAGCTCCACGTTCTCGAACACCGTCAAATCGCCGATGAGGTTGAAGCTCTGGAAGATGAAGCCGATGTGCCGGTTGCGCACCAGCGCCCGGTCCGTGGCGGACAGGTCCAACACGCTCTTGCCGTCGAGCAGGTACGTGCCGCGCGTCGTCGTGTCGAGCAACCCCAGCACCGCCAGCAGCGTCGACTTGCCGGAGCCCGACGGGCCGACGATGGCCACCCACTCACCCTGGCGGATGTTGAGGTGGATGTTGGAGAGCGCGTGCGTCTCCACCTCCTCCGTCTCGAACACCTTCGTCAGGCCCTCCAGCGTGATGAGGGCCTTGTTCGGGTCCGCCTTGGTCCCACCCGAAAGCACCGCCGCGTCCTCGGAAGCGGGCGTCTCCACACTGCTCGTCGTCGTCGTCATCGCAATCTCACCCGCTCGACCGCGTCCCACGCGGCCATGTCCGAAAGCACCACCTGGTCACCTTCCGTGAGGCCCTGGAGCACCTCCACGGCATTCACCGAGCCCCGGCCCAGCTGCACCGGCACTCGCACGGCTTCGTCACTTCCCGGCATCAAACGGAAGAGCGACATCGTCCCGTTGGGCTGCGCGCCCGCCGGCCGCCCCACCGACAGCACGTTGGCCAGCCGCTCGAGCTCCACGGTGCCCTCCACCGTGAGGTCCGGCCGCGCGCCCCGGGGCAGCTCCGCCGGCAAGGACACCTCCACCCGCACCGTGCCCTGGCTGGCCGCCGGCGCCACGCGCGCCACCGTGCCCTCGACGATGCCGTTGCGCGTGTCCACCAGCGCCTTCTGGCCCTGGACGATGTCGCGCGCCTGCGTCTCGGCGATTCTCAGCTCCGCCTTGAGCCGCTCGGGCTTCACCACCTTCGCCAGCAGCACGCCCGGCGTCACCCACTGGCCCAGCTCCAACGGCAGCTCCTGCAACACGCCATCCTCCCCGGCGACCACCTTCATCGAGTCCACCTGGGTACGTCGGAAGCGCGCGACCGCTTTCAACCGCTCCACCTGTCCGGCCTGCGCGGCCAGCTGGTCCTTCATGCTCGCGGCGACCACGGTCAGCTTCTTGCGCTCCAACTCCAGCCGGCGCGTCAGCTCCCCCGCCTTCTCACCCTGCTGCCGGGCCTCGAGCACGGGGATGAGGTCCTTCTCTGCCAGGGCGGTGTTCGCCGACGCCCGGCGCGCGGCGTCCGAGGACTCCACGGTGAGCGTCTCCACCGAAGCCTCCTGCGCCAGCCGCTGCGTCTCCAGCGTCATCCGCATCTGGATGTACTCGGCCTCCGCGCTCGCCAGCTGCCGCTCGGCCTCCAGCATCTGCAGCTGCACGTCCGGGTTGGACAGCTCCATCAAGAGCGTGTCCGCCTTCACCTGCGCGCCGGGCCGCACGTGGATGCGCTCCACGCGCCCCGCCGTGTCCGCCGTCAGCCAGCGGATGTACTCGGGCACCAACGTGCCCGCGCCCTTCACCTGGCGCACCATCGGGCCGCGTTTCACCGTGTCCAACCACACCGAGGCACGGTCCACCGACGGCGCCGCGGGGCGCAGCCGGCCCAGGCCCACCGTGACGAGGATGAGAGCGAGCGCGCCTCCGATGGCGAAGACCCAGGGCTTGCGGCGAGGCTTCTTGGCTTTGGGAATGTCCACGGCCAGGCCCTAGAGCGAGCCGCGTGCCAACGCCTCCTTCCGCACCAACCCCAGGGAATCGTTGGAGTCAGGGCCCCTCTCGCCCCAGGCCGTGCCCGCTTCCGCGAAGTGATGTCCCAGAAGCGAACAACCGCGCGCCCCGGATGCGCGTGGCGTCCGGCTGGAGAAACACTCCGGGTCGCGTGGGCGAGGTCAGCGTCGACTAGATTTACAGACTATGCAGTTAATACCATTCTAGAGCGTCAAAATTGACTCACAGCTTGTTCCCAGACGAAGCCACGGCAGTAGTCTGCGGTGCGAATGACTTCGTCCCTGCTCGAGGCCTTCCTGGACCACGCCCACGGCGCGCCAGCACGGCCGCTGCTCACGTTCGAGCGTGAGTCGACCTCCTACGGAGAGCTGGCCGCGCGCGTCGCGGCCCTCGCCCGGGGCCTGCGCCAGCGAGGCCTGCAGCCGGGCGAGCGCGTGGCGCTCTTCCTGGAGAACAGCCCGAGCTTCATCGTCGCCTACCTGGGGGTGCAGTACGCGGGGGGCGTGGTGGTGCTGGTGAACACGGCGTATCGCCAGGTGGAGCTGGCCCACATCCTGGCGGACGCGGAGGTGCACACGTGTGTCACCGGCGCGTCGGGCGTGGCGGAGCTGGTGCCGCTGCGTGAGCAGCTGCCCACGCTGCAGTGGCTGGTGACGGTGGAGGCGCCCACGGTGACGGCGCCCGCGTCGCTGGAGGTCATCGACTTCGACACGCTCATCACCGAGGGCACCCGGTCCACCGTGGCGCTGGGGCTGCCGCGTCCGGAGGACCTGGCGGTGCTGGGCTACACGTCCGGCACCACGGGGCGCTCCAAGGGCGCCATGCTGCTGCACCGCAACCTCCTGGCCAACGTCAAGGCCGTCACCGAGGCGTGGCGGTGGACGGCGGCGGACCGGCTGCTGCACACGCTGCCGCTGTTCCACACGCACGGCTTGATGGTGGGCCTGCACGGCACGCTGTACACCGGAGGGAGCCTGGAGCTGCACCGGCGCTTCGTGGCGACGGACGCACTGGCGACGTTGCGCGATGACACCTCGCTGACGATGTTCTTTGGTGTGCCCACCATGTATGGACGATTGCTGGAGGAGTCACGACGCACGGGGGTGAAGCCCCGCGAGCTGAGGCTGTGGGTCTCCGGCTCCGCGCCCCTGAGCCCCCAGCTGTTCCACGACATCGAGCACGACTTCGGCGCGCGCATCCTCGAGCGCTACGGCATGACCGAGACCATCATGAACACCACCAACCCGTACGACGGCGAGCGCCGCCCCGGCACGGTGGGCTTCCCCTTCCCCGGTCAGCAGGCGCGCGTGGTGGACGTGCGCACCCGGGGCCCGCTGCCCCAGGGCGAGACGGGGGAAATCGAGGTCCGCGGGCCCCACGTCTTCGCCGGCTACTGGCGGCGTCCGGACGCGACGAGCGAATCGTTCGACTCGGAGGGGTGGTTCCGCACGGGGGACTTGGGCGAGGTGGACCCGGACGGCTACCTGCGCATCACCGGGCGGGCGCGCGAGCTCATCATCAGCGGGGGCTTCAACGTGTACCCGCGCGAGGTGGAGGAGGTGCTCGCCACCCACCCGGGCGTGGCCGAGGTGGCGGTGCTGGGCCTGCCGGACGCGGACTACGGCGAGCAGGTGGTCGCCGTGGTGGTGCCGCCGCCGGGGGTCCACGCCCCGGAGGCCCAGGCGCTGGTGGAGTGGTGCAGGGACCGGCTGGCCAGCTTCAAGAAGCCCCGCCGCGTCGTCTTCATGGACTCCCTGCCGCGAAACGCGCTGGGCAAGGTGCAGAAACACCTGCTGCGAGCGCGACTGCGGTGAGCCTCCTCGAGCGCAACATTCCGAACACACCTCACGCAAATGCGTGGCTTGCGCCGGAGTTTCCCCTAGCGTTGCGCCCAGGGGCGCGAGGGCGGCATCACGTCTGGCGGGATGCGGCCCATGAGCGCGCCGAGGGCGCCTGGCGAAGGGAGGAAGGGCTTCGATGAAGCGGCTGCTCATCGTCGATGACGAGCTGGCCATCGTCGAGGCGCTCCAGGACATCCTCTCCGTGGAGGGCTACGGCATCCTCACCGCCTTCAACGGCGCGGAGGGGCTCCAGCGGATGGCGGACATCAAGCCGGACCTGGTCCTGCTGGACCTGATGATGCCGGTGATGGATGGACGGGAGATGCTGCGCCGCATGCGCGACGACCCCGCCCTGAAGGGCATCCCGGTGGTCGTCATGAGCGCCGGGCGCATCTCCGAGGAGGAGCGGCGCTCCAGCGCGAGGTTCCTGGCCAAGCCCTTCGAGCTGGACCTGCTGCTGGACACCATCAGCGAGCTCTTGGGCGGCCCCAACGGGCCGGTGCCCGGGAGCGGCGAGGGCTCCCAGGGCTGAGCCTTCCAGGCGGGACGCCGCTTCAGCCCGGCGTCGCGCGGAAGAGGGTGTCCCGGTAGTACTGCAGCTCGTTGATGCTCGAGCGCAGGTCCGCGAGCGCGGTGTGCCCGGAGGGCGGCTTGCGGGGCTCGACGAGGTTCGGGTACCAGGCGCGCGTGAGCACCTTGAGGCTCGTCACGTCCACCATGCGGTAGTGCAGGTAGCGCTCCAGCAGCGGCATGTACTGGAACAGGAAGCGGCGGTCGGTGTGGATGGAGTTGCCGGCCAGCACGCCCTCGCCCAGCGGGCAGTGCTCGGCCACCAGCGCCGTCACCTCGCGCTCCGCGACGCGCAGCGAGGTGGAGGAGGCGCGCACCTTCTCCAAGAGGCCGTTGCGCGTGTGCATCTCCCGCACGACGGGCTCCATGCGCAGGAGCACCTCTTCGGGCTGCCAGATGACCCGCTCGATTTCCGCGAGCGGGCGCAGGTCGGGGCCGGTGATGATGACGCCAATCTCGATGATGGCGCAGGACTCGGGGTCCAACCCGGTCATCTCCAGGTCCAACCAGACGAAGCGTGGTTCACGCGAGGGCATGCACCTGCCTATAGCAGCCCGCGCGTCCGGGCGGTGGGCCAAAGCTTTTGCTCCGGCGGAGGGCGCCCACGGTCCACGGCCCGTCCTCGTGCCTTCGCACCGCGAGTCCCCTGGACGTCCTCACTCGCGCGCGGCGAACTCGGGGGAATCCAGGTGGCGGGAGAACCAGTCCGCCGCGCGGCGCGCCACGGCCCCCAGCGCGCCGGGCTCCTCGAACAGGTGCGTGGCGCCGGGGATGACGACCAGGGACTTGGCGCAGAGCAGCTCGTCGAACGCCTCCTGGTTCACCTCGAGCACGTCCACGTCCTGGCCCCCCACCAGGAGCAGCGAGGGCGCGCGCACCCTCGCGAGCGCGGGCCCGGCCAGCTCGGGCCTGCCTCCGCGCGACACCACCGCCTGGACGTAGCCGGGGTGCAGCGCCGCCGCCATCAGCGCCGCCGCCGAGCCCGTGCTGGCGCCGAAGTAGCCCAGGTTCAGCCCCGCGAGCTCCGGCTGCGCGCGCGCCCAGCGCGTCACCGCGATGAGCCGCCGCGCGAGGAACGGGATGTCGAAGCGCAGCTCGCCGGTGCCCAGGTCCATCGCCTCCTCGTCCTCGGCGAGCAAGTCGAACAGCAGCGTGCCCAGCCCCGCCTCACGCAGGCCGCGCGCGACGGCGATGTTGCGCGGGCTGAACCGGCTGCTGCCGCTGCCATGCGCGAAGACCACCAGCCCGCGCGCGCCGGGAGGCACGCCCAGGCTGCCTCCCAGCTCCGCGTGACCGGAGCGGACCTTCACCTCGCGAACGTCCACGTCCAGGCTGACCTCGGTCGTCATGACGGCAGACCTCTTTGTTTTCGGGGGACGCGGGAGCGCGTCACGTCGCTCGACTCACGGCTCACATCCAGGAGCCGCCCGGGTCCGCGGACTCCAGCACCGAGCGCGAGCGCCACGGCGGCTGGCGCGAGCGCTCCACCAGGCTCTGCAGCTCCACGTCCGGGAACGCGCGGAAGTCGTCGTACGCCTCGGCCACCGTGCGCAGGCCCGGCTCCGTCCACACGCACGACACCTGGTCCGCCTCCGCGCCCACCACCTCCAGCCCGCGCGGCGACGCCACGGGCGTGGCCATCACCAACCGGGCCGGGTGCAGCTCACGCAAGGCGACGAGCGCCGCGGCGGCCGTGGCGCCCGTCAGCACGCCGTCATCCACCAGCACCACCGTGCAGCCCCCCAGCTCCGGCTGGGCCCGCCCCCGCAGCCGCTGCACCTGCGCCTCCACCTCGGCGGCCTCTTCGGACACCAGCGCGTCCACCTCCGCGCGGGGCAGCGGCGCCAGGCGCACGGAGTCCGACAGCAGGAACCGGGCGCCGTTCTCGGAGACCGCGCCCAGGGTCATCACCCTGCCGGGGACGCTCAACCGGCGCGAGACCCAGATGTCCAGGGGGACCTCCAACGCGCGGGCCACCTCGTACGCCACCCGGACCCCGCCGCGGGCCAGCCCCAACACGCGCACGTTCGAACCCCGGTAGGGCAGCAGCGTGGCCGCCAGCCTGCGTCCGGCGTCGGCCCTGTCGCGAAAGCGCATTCGTCATCCTCCTTGCCCCCAAGGAAAAGCACGGTGGGGTCCGCTTGCGCCGGAGGGGCGACCCACGGCCCGCCTGGAGGCATGTGCCCGAGGCGGCCGACGGGCGTCCGCGCTCCGGGGCACCGGGCGCGCTAGGGTGCGGCCCATGGACCCCATCCTCCTCACCGGCACCGCCAGTCCGCACCTCGGACGGGAGCTCGCCCTGGCCCTGGGCGTGCCCCTCTCCGACTGTCACTTCGAGCGCTTCCCGGATGGAGAGATGCACCTGGAGGTGCCCGCCACGGTGCGGGGCCGCACGGTGGTGCTGGTGCAGTCGCTGACGCCGCCCGCCGGGGAGCACCTGCTGGAGCTGCTGCTGATGGCGGACGCGTGCTGGCGGGCCGGCGCGGCGCGGCTGGAGGCGGTGGTGCCCTACCTCGGCTACGCGCGGCAGGACCGGCGCGCCCGGCCAGGCGAGCCCCTGGGTGGCCGGCTGGTGGCGGACATGCTGTCCCAGGGCCGCTTCGCGCGGGTGCTGGTGGTGGACCTGCACAGCCCGGCGCTGGAGGGGTGCTTCGACTCGCCCCTGGAGCATCTCACCGCGCTGCCCCTGCTCGCGGACGCGCTGCGGCCCAAGGTGAGCGACACGTCCGTGGTGGTGGCCCCGGACCTGGGCGCGGTGAAGCGCGCGGAGGCGCTGGCGCGGCTGCTCGGCCGGCCGTGGGCGGTGATTCACAAGGTGCGGCTGAGCGGGGACCAGGTGCACGCCAGCGGCCTGATGGGCGAGGTGCGCGGCAAGCGCCCCATCCTCGTCGACGACATGGTGTCCACCGGCGGCACGCTGGTGGCGGCGGCGGGCACGCTGCGCGAGGCGGGCTGCGCGGACGACTTCACCGTGGTGACGACACACGCGCTGCTCGTGGGCCCGGCGGTGGAGCGCCTGCGCACGCTGCCCCTGGGCCAGCTGGTCTCCACCGACAGCGTGGAGCCGCGCGCGGGGCTGCCCATCGAGCACAAGGTCGTGACGCTCGCGCCCCTGGTGGCCCGCGCGCTGCGGCCCTGAGCCGCGTCGCGTAGGGAGACGGAGCACACGCGGGGTGGGCCGCAAGTTCCGCCCGCGCCCCGGGGCGAGTCGGTCTAGGCTCCGCCGCCATGTCCGACACGTTGCTGACGAAGCGGGAAGCGGGGGTCCTCACCCTCACCTTCAACCGACCCGAGAAGAAGAACGCCTTCACGCATGCGATGTACGAGGCGGCCACCGCCGCGCTCCAGCAGGCGGCGACGGACGACGAGGTCCGCGCGGTGCTGCTCATCGGCGCCGGCACCGTCTTCACCGCGGGCAACGACATCGGCGACTTCATGGAGCACCCGCCCGCGGGCGAGGACAGCGCCGTGTTCCTCTTCCTCAAGGCGCTGGTGGACGCGCCCAAGCCCGTGCTCGCGGCGGTGGACGGCCCCGCGGTGGGCATCGGCACCACCATGCTGCTGCACTGTGACTACGTCATCGCCACCGAGCGCGCCCGCTTCCACATGCCCTTCGTGCAGCTGGGCCTGTGCGCCGAGGGCGCCAGCAGCCTGCTGTTGCCGCGCATGGCCGGCTACGCGCTGGCCAGCGAGCTGCTCCTGTTCGGCGAGCCCTTCGACGCGGCCACCGCCCTGCGCGCCGGAATCATCAACAAGGTCGTCCCCGACGCGAGCCTCCAGGAGGTCGCCGCCGAGCGCGCCCGCACCCTGGCCTCCCGCCCCGCGGAGGCCGTGCGCGTGACGAAGGAGCTGATTCGCGGCCCGCTGCGCGAGCAGACCCACGCCACGCTCGCGCGCGAGGGCGCGAAGTTCATCGAGCGCCTGGGCTCCACGGAGGCCCAGGAGGCCTTCATGGCGTTCATGTCGCGCGGCCGGAAGTAACCCACGGCCCGCCCGGAGAGCCACCCAGGCCCTCCGGGCTCCATGACACCCGCTTCAGCGCGTCTTCTGCAGCTTCGGCTGGTTGTGCATGACGCGCCCGTCGAGGAACGACTCGACGCTCTGGGCCTGCGCGGCCTTCAGCGCCACGCACTGGTCCACCGACTCCAGGACCTGCGCCAGCGTGCGCGGGCCTCCCGGGGCCTTCTCGGCGCGCGGCGTGAAGAAGTCCGCCAGCGCCTTGCGCTGCTGCTCACCGCAGAACGAGCGGCCCACGAAGGACAGCCGCCCCGCCGCGTCCTGCGGCAGGAGCGCGTCCGGCGAGTCGCCCACGAGCTTGTCGTAGTTCTTCGTCACGAAGTCGAACGCCACGCCCTGCGTCTTCACGTGCTGCGAGGCCGCGAACGCCATCCACACCGTCTCGCGCGGGTCCATCCCCTTCTCGAAGACGAGCCCCAGGTTCTGCTTCACCAGCTCCGGGTCCGTGAAGCCGCTCAGCGCGAAGATCATCTCCCCGCGCCGCGAGCGGTCCTTCTCCGCGCGCACCGCCGTCAGCAGCTTCTGCTGGAAGGCCGCGTCCCCGTGCGCCGCGGCGATGGCGAGCACCGCGTCCACCATCTCTGGGTCCACCGCCGCGGGATTGACGAGCCACTTGTCCGCGAGCCCCTTCGCCTCCGCCACCAGCTTCGGGTCCGCGCCGTCACGGCCCGCGAGGCGAATCACGCGGGGACGAAGCAGCCGCGTGTCCTCGCTCTCGCCCTTGCGCGGCGTGAAGCCCAGCTCCCGGGCCCGGGGGCCGTACGTCTCACGCAGGAAGCGCGCCCGGTCCGCATGCCGGCTCTCCGGCAACAGCCGCGTGCTCACCAGGTCCAGCACCTCCATGGTGCTCTCGACGATGGCCCGGTCCGGGTCGTGCGCCGAGCGCTCCGCCAGGGCCAGCGCCTCCGAGGCCGGCAGCGCCCCGGCCAGCGCCAGCGCCCGCACGTCGCCCAGCAGCGCCACCCGCTCCGCGCGCGACAGCTTCGCCATGCCCGTCTTCGTCAGCTTCTTGGCCGCCTCGCCCGCCAGCTGGATGCGGAAGAAGCCCGCGCCCTCCGCGTTGGGGAACACCCAGGCCGGGCACGTCTTCGCCTCCGTCAGCGCCACCTCGGCGCGCTCGCCCTCCAGCACCGTGCACGCCTTCGCGTCCTTGTTGCCCACCGCGTACTTCACGCACACGGGCACCTTCCACGTCTGCGGCTGGGGCGCCTTGGAGCCCAGGCGCAGGTAGCGCTGCTGGGTGAGCACCACCTTCGGCTGGCCCGCGCCACACTCGAGCGTCGCCGTCACCAGCGGCGCGCCGCCCTGGTCCAGGAACGTGCTCAACACGCCCGCCACGTCCTGCCCGGCCTCCGCCGACAGCGCGTCCAGGAAGTCCTTCGCCGTGGCGTTGCCGTGCGCGTGCTTCTTCATGTAGCGCTGGATGCCCTTGCGGAACACCTCGCGCCCCAGCCACTCCTCCGTCATGGACAGCACCGCGGAGCCCTTGCCGTAGGTGATGCCGTCGAAGGCGTTGTGGATGTCATTGGCGCTGTCGATGGGCTGACGGATGCGGCGCGCGGACAGCAGGCTGTCGGAGTCCAGCGAGCGGCTGCGGTCCTGCACGCGCTCCACCGGCGCGTCCCACGTCGGCTGCCAGGACTCGATGATGCGCGGGGTCACCCAGGACGCGAAGGACTCGTTGAGCCACAGGTCGTCCCACCACGCCAGCGTGACGAGGTTGCCGAACCACTGGTGCCCCAGCTCGTGCACCTGCGTGTCCGAGAAGGCGCGCTGGCGGCTGATGGAGTCCTCCTCCGGCTTGGACAGGATGAGCCGCGAGTTGAAGGTCACCAGGCCCGGGTGCTCCATGGCGCCGCCGAGCAGCGGCACCGCGATGACGTCCAGCTTCTCGTACGCGTAGGGGATGCCGAAGTAGTCCTCCAGCGCGGCGAGGATTTCGGGCGTCACCTTGGCGGCGTACGTGCCCTCCACGGTGCGGCCGCGCGGGGTGATGATGCGCGTCTTCACCTTGTTCTTCCCGGAGTCGGCCGCCTCCAGGAAGTCGAACGGGCCCACGCCGAAGGCGATGAGGTAGCTGGGCAAGGGCTGCGTGCGGCCGAAGCGGTAGGTGCGGCCGCCGTCGGGACGGGCCTCCTCGCCGAGCTGCGGCGTGTTGGTGACGGCCACGTTGCCCGCCGGCACGTGGAAGGTGAACTGCCAGGGCACCTTGAACTCGGGCTCGTCGAAGCACGGGAAGACGCGGCGCGCCTCGATGGGCTCGAACTGGGTGAAGACATACCAGTCACCGCCCTCGTTGACGCGGAAGGCGCCGTCCGTCTCCTTCTCGGAGGCGATGCCCTCGTAGACGATGCGCAGCTTCGCGGTGCCCAGCGTCAGCGGCTCCGCCACCGAGAAGCCCAGGAAGTCTCCCGCCTCGCTCCGGTGCACGGTCGCCTCGCGCGACGTGCCTCCTTGCATCAGCGTGGCCTGCTTCACGGTGAGGTTCTTCCCGTGCAGCCACACGACGGAGGTGGGCTTCGACACGTCGAGGCCGATTTCCGCGACGCCCTGGAAGGTGGAGGCCTTCGGGTCCAGGGTAAGCTCCACGGCGTAGCCCTTGGGACGCGCGTCCTTGGGCAGACGCAGCGTGGGAGGCGTGGGCGCCACGGTGGCGGGAGCCGCGGCGGAGGTCGCCACGGGCTCGGTGGCCGGCGGAGTCTGCCGGGCACCGCATGCGGACAACAGGGCAACGGTGGCCAGCGCCACCGGACGGAGCAGGTTGGGCATGGCGCGCAGTGTGTCTTATGCCGAGCAGCCAGGGTAGCGCGGAGCGCGAGTGTGTCCTTGCCGGAAACTTCACTTCGGGGTGGAGTGCCCGCGTGTCCGCCTCCGCTCCCATTTCCGACCACGTCGTCCCGGTAACGAACGTCCAGAAGCAGCCCGCGGAGCACCTGCGCCGCATCGTCGGCACGCCGCCTGGCGCGCTGGTGAAGCTCCTGACGCGGCCCGTCTTCGCGTTCATCACCTGGCTGTCGCCCGAGTCGCGTGACGCACTCGCCCGCTTCGTGGGCAATCTGGCGTACACGCTGGGCATCCGTCGCCGCGTGGTGATGGACAACCTGGCGCGCGGGCTGCCGGAGAAGAGCGACGCGGAGCGGCGCGACATCGCGCGGGGCGCGTACATCAACATGTCGCGCGTGGTGCTGGAGTCGATTCCCGATGGAGACCGGCTGCCCTCAGACTGGGGCGAGCAGGGTGTCGTGGGCCAGGAGGCCTGGGACTCGCTGCGGGCGCGGATCTCCACGGGCAAGGGCGCGCTGCTGGTGACGGCGCACTTCGGCAACTGGGAGCTGCTCGGCGACATGTTCATTCGCTGGGGCGTGGGCATCGACGCGCTGGTGCGTCCGCTCAAGGGCGCGCTCAACACGCGCATCGCCGAGAACCGGCTGGGCTGCGGCGCGGGGCTCATCTATCCGCGCGGCGCCATCCAGGAGATTTCGGAGGCGGTGGAGCGCGGCGAGTCGCCCTACATGCTGCTGGACCAGGCGCTGCCTGCGAAGGCGGCGGTGTTCGTGCCGTTCTTCGGGAGGCTCGCGTCCACCACGCCCGCGTGCGCGGTGGCGGCGCAGCGCACGGGCGCGCCGGTGTACGTGGTGATGGGCGTGCGCAGCGGCAAGGGCGCCGCCCGCTTCCGGCTGGAGGTGGAGGGCCCCATCCCGCCGCCCGCGCCCGGTGAGAGCGCGGACCCGGTGACGGAGCACACCGCGCGCATCACCGCGGCGCTGGAGCGCTGCATCCGCAAGTACCCGGACCAGTGGATGTGGCTGCACCGCCGCTGGAAGGTGCAGCCGCCCGCGGCGACGGATGCGAAGAGCTGAAGCTCGCGCGCACAGCCGCATACGAATGAAGCCTTGGCGGGAGGCCGAGGCGTAGCACCCACCCCTGCGCCGCACACCAATGAAGCCGTGGCGCGAGCGCCGAGGCGTGGCGCCCTACTCCACCACCACGCGCCGCAGGTGCGCGCCCAGGCGCGTGACGACCTCGTAGTGGATGGTCTGCGCCCAGCCCGCGAGCGCCTCGGCGGTGATGGACTCCTCTCCATCGCGCCCCATCAGCGTCGCCGTCACGGGGCGCTCATCCGGCGTCGCCCGCGTCACGTCCACGATGAGGTGGTTCATCATCACGCGGCCCAGCACCGCGCACCGCCGCCCGTTCACCAGCACGTGCGCCTTGCCCGACGCCAGCCTCGGGTAGCCGTCGTAGTACCCCACCGGCAAGACAGCGATGCGCGTGGGCTCCGACGTCCGGTACGTGCAGCCATAGCCCACGTACGCATTCGCCGGCAGCCACTTCACCACCTGGCTCTTGCACCGCCACGACAACACCGGCCGCAGCGACGGCACCTCGCCCAACACCAGCCGCGCCGACAGCCGCGTCTCCGCCGACGGCCACAGCCCGTACAGCGAAATCCCCACCCGCCGCGCCTCGTAGCGCGCCCGGGGCAACACCAACGTCGCGGCGCTCGCGGCGATGTGCCGCTGCAACACCCGCTCGGTCCCCAGCTGCGCCGACAACAACCCCAGCCCCGTCTCGAACGCGTCCACCTGCGCCAGCGCGTACCCCTGCTCCGTCACGTCCTCCGTGTTGGCGAAGTGGCTCAACCCGCCCACCACCTCCAGCACGTCGCGCGCGTCGACGAGGAACCGCGTCTCACCGGGCAGCTGCTCCAACGTGAAGCCCTCGCGCCCCAGCCCCGTGTCGATGTGGACGTGGACCCGCAGCGGCCGAGCCAGCCCCGCCGCGCGCAGCACCGGCACCGCGGCCTCCCAGCCACGGTCGGCCACCACCACCTCCACGCCCTCCCGCGCCAGCACCACCGCCTCCTCCGGCGCCACCGCCCCCAACACCACCACCTGTCGGGGAGCAAGGCCCTGGGCCCGCTCGTGCTCCCGCACCCGCAGCGCGTCCTGCGGCGCGATGAAATACAGGATGTCCACCAACCCGTGGACCACCGGCAGCACCTGCGACAGCCCGTGCCCGTAGGCGTTGCCCTTGAGCACCACCCCCAGTGCCCCCGAGGGCCCCTTGCCCCCGTCCAGCGCCCGGAACACCTCCACGTTGTGCCTCAGCGCACCCGCGCTCAGCTCCAACCACGAGGTATGAGCCGCGTCCCCAGGCCCGCCACCAATGGACTCCACGTGTACCTCCGCGACGTCGACTCCCGTCCCATACCAGCAATGGACGGGCCATGGAGCGCGCGGTCCAGGGGCCACGGGCGCCCGCATCCGGGACAGGCGAGCCCCTTGTCACACAAGGCATCCAGCCGTCCCACTTCCGCCACGAGACGCGGCAAACAAGCGTTCACTTCGGAAATGGTCGAATCTGGATTACGGGAGGGGGGTGCTATCGTCCCACGGCGTGTCCTCCCCGGACGTTTCCCTGGCCCAGGCCTTCATCGCGGCGCGAGCTTCCCCCTGCGCGCCGGAGTCGCTGCCCCCGCTTCAGGCGTTGCTCGCGCGCGCGCTGGAGACAGCCCGCGCGGCGTGGCCCGGGGTGGAGCTGGACGGCGCGCGCTTCGTCGTCCACCTGGCGCGGCTGCTGCCCGCGCAGGCGCCCTCCGAGGACGTGGAGAAGTTCCACCTCCCGGACGTCTACCTGGCGCGCGCGGCGGCGGACCAGCTCCCCTCCGCGCTGAGCGCCTTCGAGGCGAGCTTCATGCCCGAGGTGAACGCCGCCGTGGCGCGGCTGAAGCTTCCACCCTCGGGGCTCGACGAGGTCCGCCAGCTGCTCCGCCAGCGCATGCTGGTGGGCAGCCAGGATGCTCCCGCCCGACTGGCCGCCTACCCCGGCACGGGCCCCCTGAGTGGCTGGGTGCGCGCCGCGGCGCTGTGGCTCGCGCTCGACTGGCAGCGCCAGCGCGGCGGACATCCCCAGGCGGATGACGGGGACTTGTCGCTGCTGGTGGCGCCCGGGGACGACCCGGAGCTCATGTATCTGAAGAACACGTACCGCGCGGAGTTCAGCGCGTCGTTTACCTCCGCGCTCGGCATGCTGGAGGCGCGTCAGCGCAACTTCCTGCGCATGAAGTACCTGGACGGGCTGAGCATCGACCAGCTGGGCGCGCTGTACGGCGTGCACCGCTCCACGGCGGCGCGCTGGGTGGTGGCCGCGCAGGAGTCGCTCCTCCAGGAGACGCGGCGGCTGCTCACCGAGAAGCTGCGCCTCACCGGCTCACAGCTCGACAGCGTGCTGCGCCTCATCTCCAGCCAGCTCGACGTCAACCTGAGCCGCCTCCTGCGCTCGAAGGTGGAGTGAGCGATGCGGACGCTCTTCATCGGCGACGTGCATGGCTGCGCGCGGGAGCTGGACGCGCTGTTGACCGCGTGCGGCTGGTGCCCCGACGACCGCGTGGTGCTGGTGGGAGACCTGGTCGCGAAGGGGCCGGACTCGGCGGGCGTGGTGCGGCGGGCGCGCGAGCTGGGGATGCTCGCGGTGCGAGGCAACCACGACGCGCACGTGCTGCGCTGGCATTCGGGCCGAGGGCCCGAGGGCAAGAAGCTGGGCAAGGAGCACCGCCAGGTCCTCGACACGCTGTGCGACGAGGACTGGGCGTACCTGGAGGCGCAGCCGCTGTATCGCCGCTTCCCGGAGCTGAACGTGCTCGCGGTGCATGGCGGGCTGGTGCCGGGGGTTCCCCTGGAGGCGCAGCGCGCGGACGAGCTGCTCAACCTGCGCAGCATCGCCCCGGATGGGACGCCGTCGAAGC
>NZ_JAJVKW010000009.1:300000-456279 GCF_024198255.1 Myxococcus guangdongensis | reverse complement strand
ACGCCCACTCCGGCGTCGTCAACCGCCTCCTCTGGATGCAGCAGCAGTACTCCCTCACCGCTCTGGACACCGTCCTCCAGAAGACCCCCTTCAGCTTCGACGTCTCCGTCTGGGAGTTCTTCTGGCCGCTCCTCACCGGTGCTCGCCTCGTTCTCGCCAGGCCCGGCGGTCACCAGGACCCCGCCTACCTCGTCCGCCTCCTCTCCGACGAGCGCGTCTCCACCGTCCACTTCGTCCCCTCCATGCTCCGCGCCTTCCTCGAGGAGCCGGGGCTCGACTCCCTCAAGCACCTGCGCCGCGTCCTCTGCTCCGGTGAGGCCCTCCCCGCTGACCTCGTCGGCCGCGCCCACTCGCGCCTGCCTTCCTCCTCCGAGCTCCACAACCTCTACGGCCCCACCGAAGCCGCCGTCGACGTCTCCTTCTTCCACTGCGCTCGCGGCTCCTCCCTCGCCTCCATCCCCATCGGCAGGCCTGTCGCCAACACCCGCCTCTACGTCCTCGACTCCCACGGCCAGCCTTCTCCCGTCGGCGTCCCGGGCGAGCTCTTCATCGGCGGCGTCCAGGTCGGCCTCGGCTACTGGCGCTCACCTCACCTCACCGCTGAGCGCTTCATCCCCGATGCCTTCAGTGACTCGCCCGGCGCTCGCCTCTACCGCACCGGTGACCTCGCTCGCTGGCTCCCCGACGGCACCCTCGAGTACCTCGGCCGCTCCGACTTCCAGGTCAAGCTGCGTGGCTTCCGCATCGAGCTGGGTGAAGTCGAGAACGCGCTGCTCGCGCATCCGTCCGTGCGCGATGCCATCGTCACCGTGCGCGAGGACGTCGCGGGTGACGCGCGGCTCGTGGCGTACGTCACGAGCAACGCGGAGCCGCTGCCCCAGGCGCAGCTCCGGGCGCACCTCGAGCCTCGGCTGCCCGAGTACATGGTGCCCTCGGTCTTCATGCACCTGGAGTCCATGCCGCTGACGCCGAGTGGCAAGGCCGACCGCAAGGCGCTCCCCGCGCCGGACCGGCTCACCACCACGGCTCGCGAGCACCTCGCGCCCCGCACGCCGACGGAGCAGCTCCTCGCCTCGCTCTTCGCCTCCGTGCTCCATGTCGAGCGCGTCGGTGTCACCGACAGCTTCTTCGAGCTGGGCGGACACTCGTTGCTCGCCACGCAGCTCGTGTCGCGGGTGCGTCAGTCGTTCAGCGTCGAGCTGCCGGTGCGGGCCATCTTCGAGGCTTCCACGGTGGCCCAGCTCGCCTCGCGCATCGAGTCCGCGCGACACGAGCATCAAGGCCTCCAGGTCCCGCCCTTGGCGCCCGTGCCGCGCACGGCGGGGCTGCCGCTCTCGTTCGCGCAGCAGCGTCTGTGGTTCCTCGACAAGCTGCAGCCGGACAGCCCCACGTTCAACATGCCCATCGCGCTGCGGCTCGAAGGCGTGCTGGACGTCGAGGCGCTGCGACAGGCCATCACCGAGCTGGTGCGGCGTCACGAGGTGCTGCGCACCACATTCCAGGAAGGCCCCGTCCAGATCATCCACGCGCCCGCGCCGGTGCCGATGCCCGTCGAGGACCTGTCCTCGCTGTCGGGAGACGCTCGAGAGGCGGAGGTCCAGCGAAGGGTTCTCGCCGAGGCGAGGCGTCCGTTCGACCTGGGCCGAGGCCCCGTGCTGCGCGCGTCGCTGCTGCGAGTGGAGGCGACGCAGCACGTGTTGATGCTGACGCTGCACCACATCGCCGCGGACGGCTGGTCCATGGGACTGCTGGTGCGCGAGTCCACGGCGCTCTACGAGTCGTTCGTGACGGGCAAGCCTTCGCGGCTGCCCGAGCTGCCCGTCCAGTACGCCGACTACGCGGCATGGCAGCGCGACTGGCTCCAGGGTGACGCGCTCGAGGCGCAGCTCGCGTGGTGGCGGACGCACCTGGCCGGCGCGGCGCCGCAGTTGGACCTGCCCACCGACTTCCCGCGGCCCGTGGTGCAGGGCTTCCAGGGTGCGATGGTGGGCCGCGTCCTGCCGCGCTCGCTCGTCGATTCGCTCCAGGCGCTGTGCCGTCAGGAGGGCTCCACGCTCTTCATGGCGCTGCTGGCGGGCTTCCAGGTCGTGCTGTCGCGCTACTCGGGTCAGGAGGACTTCGTCCTCGGCACGGACATCGCGAACCGCAACCGCGCGGAGACCGAGGGCCTCATCGGCTTCTTCATCAACCAGCTCGCCCTGCGCGCGCGGCTGGGTGGCAATCCGTCCTTCCGTGAGCTGCTCGCTCGGGTGAAGTCGGACACGCTGGGCGCCTACGCGCACCAGGACCTGCCGTTCGAGGAGCTGGTCAAGGAGATCAATCCCGGCCGAGGACTGGGCTTCGCTCCGCTCTTCCAGGTGAAGCTGGTGCTCCAGAACCAGCCGGACCTGGTGCTGGAGGTCCCTGGTCTCACCTTCCGTCCGTTGGAAGGCGGCACGGGCACGTCGCGACTCGACCTCACGCTCTCCATCACCGAGTCGGCGCAGGGCCTCGCGTGCTCGGCGGAGTACCGCACGGACCTGTTCACCGCGGAGACCATCGACGGACTGATTCGCCACCTCGGCAACGTGCTCGAGGCCGCGGTGGAGCAGCCGTCCGCCCGCGTCTCCACGCTGTCCCTCATGCGACAGGAGGAGCAGCAGCGCGTGCTGGTCGAGTGGAACGACTCCGCTCGCGACTTCCCGCGCGAGGCCACCGCGCACTCGCTCTTCGAGGCCCAGGCGCTGCGTACGCCCGAGGCCGAGGCGATTCGCTTCGAGGGCGCTTCCCTCACCTTCGCCCAGCTCGACGCGCGCGCCAATCAGCTCGCACACCACCTGCGCTCACTCGGCGTCAGGCCCGAGGTCCCCGTCGCGCTCTGCCTCGAGCGCTCACTCGACCTCGTCGTCTCCATGCTCGCCATCCTCAAGGCGGGCGGCGCCTGGGTCCCGCTCGATCCGAGCTACCCCGTCGAGCGACTCTCCTTCATCCTCCGCGACTGCTCCGCGCCCGTCCTCCTCACCACCGAGGCCCTGGCCGACGAGCTGCCCGTCTCGACGCAGCAACTGGTCCTGCTCGACTCGGACGCCCGCTTCATCTCGCGGCAGCCGACGTCCACGCCGGAGTCGGGCGCGCTCGCCGACAACCTCGCCTACGTCATCTACACCTCCGGCTCCACCGGCACTCCCAAGGGCACCCTCCTCCAGCACCGCGGCCTCTCCAACACCGCCCTCACCGCCGGCCGCCGTCACGGCTTCTCCCCCTCCTCTCGCGTCCTCCAGTTCGCCTCCTTCAACTTCGACGCCTCCGTCGCCGAAATCTTCGGCGCTCTCCTCGCCGGCTCCACCCTCGTCCTCGCTCCTCGCGAGCGCCTCATGCCCGGCGCTCCTCTTCGCGACTTGCTCCGCGACGAGTCCATCTCCGCCGTCACCCTCACCCCCTCCGTCCTCGCTCAGCTCAACCCCGAGGACTTCCCCTCCCTCTCCACCCTCATCTCCGCCGGTGAGGCCTGCCCTCCGGAGCTCGTCTCCCGCTGGGGCTCTCGCCTCCGCCTCCTCAACGCCTACGGCCCCACCGAAGTCACCGTCTGCGCCTCCATCTCCCAGCCTCTGCTCCCCGGCCAGACTCCCTCCATCGGCACCCCCTGGGACAACGTCCGCCTCTTCGTCCTCGACTCCTCCCTTCGCCCTCTCCCCGTCGGCGTCCCCGGCCAGCTCTGCGTCGACTCCGTCGGCCTCGCTCGTGGCTACCTCCACCGCGCCGACCTCTCCGCCGAGCGCTTCGTCCCCAACCCCTTCTCCGACGTCCCCGGCGCTCGCCTCTACCTCTCCGGTGACAAGGCTCGCTGGCTTGCCAACGGCACCCTCGAGTTCCTCGGCCGCCTCGACTCCCAGGTGAAGCTGCGCGGCTTCCGCATCGAGCTGGGTGAAGTCGAAGCCGCCCTCCTCCTCCACCCCTCCGTCTCCCAGGCCGTCGCCTCCATCCGCACCGAGTCCTCCGGCGACAAGCGCCTCGTCGCCTACGTCGTCGGTGACGACATCGACGTCTCCGTCCTCCGCGACTTCCTCAAGCTGCGTCTGCCCGAGCACATGGTGCCCGCCGCCATCGCCCAGCTCGACGCACTGCCTCTCACCCCCAACGGCAAGGTCGACCGCGACGCGCTGCCCTCGCCCGACGTGTCCATCTCCGCCCCCGTGCGCGAGTACGTCGCGCCGCGGACGAGCACGGAGATTCGCCTCGCCGCGCTCTGGGCCGAGCTGCTTCACGTCGAGCGCGTCGGTCTCACCGACGACTTCTTCGAGCTCGGTGGACACTCCCTCCTCGCCACGCAGTCGCTGTCCCGCCTCCAGGCCCACTTCGGCATCGAGGTACCGCTGCGTGAGCTCTTCGAGGCGCCCACGGTGGAGAAGCTCGCGGCCCGCGTGGAGGCGCTCGTCCAGGCCGGCGCGACCACCCCGCGTGCACCGGAGCTGACGCCGGTCCCTCGCACGGGTGACCTCCCGCTCTCCTTCGCCCAGCGTCGACTGTGGTTCCTGGACCAGTTGGAGCCAGGCACCGCGCTCTACAACCTCCCGGCGGCCATCCGGCTCGACGGCACGGTGGAGGTCCCCGCGCTGGAGCAGGCCTTCGCCGCGCTCGTGCGACGCCACGAGGCGCTGCGCACCACGTTCCCCGCGAGCACGGACGGCAGCCCGCGTCAGGCCATCGCGGAAGACGTGACGTTGAACGTCGTCCGGGTGGACCTCTCCTCGCTCTCCACCGAGCAGCGTGAGGACGAGGCCCGTCGCCTGGCGCTCTCCGAGGCCCAGAAGCCGTTCGACCTCGCCCGAGGTCCGCTGCTGCGCGTGACGCTCCTGCGTCTCGCGGAGCGCCAGCACGTGCTGCTGCTGACGATGCACCACATCGTCTCCGACGGCTGGTCCACGGGCGTACTCGTGCGCGAGGCCGCGGAGTTGTACGGCGCGGCGCGCGAGGGGCGCACGGCGTCCCTGCCGGAGCTTCGCGTGCAGTACGCCGACCACGCCGCCTGGCAGCACCAGTGGCTCGGCGCCGGTGAGCTCACGCGTCAGCTGTCGTACTGGAAGACGCAGCTCGCGGGAGCCAACCAAGTGCTGGCGCTCCCGACGGACCGACCCGTGCCGCCGATGCAGACGCAGGCCGGCACCACGCATCCCGTGCGACTGTCACCGGAGGTCTCCTCCGCCGTGACGGCCCTGGGACAGCAGCTGGGCGCCACGCCCTTCATGGTGGTCCTCGCCGCGTTCCAGGCGTTCCTGTACCGCATCACCGGTCAGGACGACGTGCTGGTGGGCTCGCCGGTAGCGGGACGCAACCGCCCGGAGACCGAGGGCCTCATCGGCGTGTTCATCAACACGCTCGTGCTGCGCGGCCAGATGTCCGGAGCCATGTCGTTCCGCGCGCTCGTCGAGCAGGCCCGCGAGGCCGCGCTCGGTGCACTCACGCATCAGGACGTCCCGTTCGAGCACCTGGTGGAGGAGCTGCAGCCGGCGCGCAGCCTGAGCCACTCGCCGCTCTTCCAGGTGATGTTCGCGCTCCAGAACACGCCGGTGCCGTCGCTGACGCTGCCGGAGCTCTCGCTCAGCCCCGCGGACGTGGACCCGGGCATCGCGAAGTACTCGCTGTCCCTCGCGCTCCAGGAGACGCCCGCGGGCCTCATGGGCGGCTTCGAGTACAACACCGGCCTGTTCGACGCCCGCACCATCGAGGCGATGACGGGTCAGTTCACCCGACTGCTCGAAGCGGCGGTCTCCACGCCGGACCTCTCGCTCGCCGCGCTGCCGCTGCTCTCCCGCGAGGAGCGTGAGCAGCTGCTGGTGCGGTGGAACGACACCCGCTCCGACCACTCGCGCGACAGCTCCGTCTTCACGTGGTTCCAGGCGCGCGCGGCGCAGACGCCCGACGCCGTGGCCCTCGAGTGGACCGACGGGAAGCTCACGTATCGCGAGCTGGAGCGACGCGCCCTCGCGCTCGCGGACGTGCTGCGTCAGCGCCACGTGGGTCCCGAGGTGCGCGTGGGTCTGTTCGCGCGCCGCTCGCCTGAGCTCGTCATCGGCGTGCTCGGTGTGCTCGCGGCGGGAGGCGTCTGGGTCCCGCTCGATCCTTCGTCGCCGTCCGAGCGACTGGGCATGATGCTGGACGACACCACCCCCGCGGTGGTGCTGAGCCAGCGCGCGCTGCGTGCCGCGGTGCCGTCGACGAGCGCGGCCCAGGTGCTCGTGCTCGAGGACCTGGTGTCCGCCGACGCGGTGGCGAGCAGCGACTTCGCCACACCGAGCCTCACCGGTGAGAACGCGGCCTACGTCCTGTTCACCTCCGGCTCCACCGGTCGCCCCAAGGGCGTCGTGGTCCCGCACCGCGCGCTCGCGCGTCACACCGCCTGGTTCACGAAGAACCTGGGACTGGGTGCGACGGACCGCATGCTCCAGAAGACGGCGCCCGGCTTCGACGCCGTGGTGCCCGAGCTGCTCGCCTCACTGGCCAGCGGCGCCACGCTGGTGCTGCCGCCCTCCTCCGCGGACCTGGACATGGACGCGCTGCTGACCGTGCTCGCGCAGCAGCGGGTGACGGTGCTCCAGTTGGTGCCGTCGCAGCTCAGCCTCCTGGTCGAGGCGGAGCGACTCGAGCGTGCCTCGGGGCTCCGAGTGCTCGTGTCCGGTGGTGAGGCGCTGCCAGCGGAGCTGGCGCGAAGGCTGCGTGCGCAGTGGCCGCAGACCCGGTTGGCCAACTGCTACGGCCCCACCGAGACGACCGTCGACGCGACGTCGTGGACGGTGAGCGGAGACATCCAGGGCGCCACCGCGCCCATCGGTGGCCCCATCGCGGACACGCAGGTGTACGTGCTGGATGTGAACGGACAGCCGGTGCCCGTGGGCGTCACGGGTGAGCTGTTCATCGGAGGCGAGGGCGTGGCCCGGGGCTACATCGGCCAGGCCGCGATGACCGCCGAGCGCTTCGTGCCAGACGCGTTCTCCTCCGTCCCCGGCGCCCGGCTGTACCGGACGGGCGACCAGGTGCGCTGGCGTCATGACGGCGTGCTGGAGTTCCTCGGCCGCGCGGATGACCAGGTCAAGGTGCGTGGCTTCCGCATCGAGCTGTCGGAGATTGAATCCGCCCTGCTCGCGCACCCCGAGGTGCGTGAGTCCGTGGTCCTCGTGCGCGAGGACCGTCCTGGAGACAGGCGCCTCGTGGGCTACGTCGTGGCGCCCGCGTCGCTGGACACCACCGCGCTGCGGTCCTTCGTCGCCCAGCGGCTGCCTGAGTACATGGTCCCGTCCGCCCTGCGGGTGCTCGAGTCCCTACCGCTCATGAGCAACGGCAAGGTGGACCGCAAGGCGCTGCCGGTCCCCGAGCAGACGTGGTTCCTCGCGGAGGATGCGCAGGTCGGACCGGGCACTCCCACCGAGGAGCTGCTCGCGGGCCTCTTCGCCCAGGTCCTGGGTGTGCCGCGCGTCAGCACCACCGCGAGCTTCTTCGAGCTCGGTGGTCACTCACTGCTCGCCACGCAGCTCGTCTCGCGCGTGCGCTCCGCCTTCCAGATCGAGCTGCCGCTGCGTGACCTCTTCGAGTCGCCCACGGTCCAGGCGCTCGCCCAGCGCATCGACGTGGCGGTGAGCACGGGCACCGGACTCCAGCGGCCCGCGCTCACGGCGCTGCCTCGCGAGGCGGACGCGCCCAGGGCGTTCGTCCAGTCCTTCGCCCAGCAGCGACTGTGGTTCCTCGACCAGCTCGACCCGGGGAGCCCGACGTACAACATGCCCATCGCGCTGCGGCTCGAGGGCGCCGTGGACATGCGAGCCCTGGAGGGCGCGTTCACGGAGATGGTGCGGCGTCACGAGTCCCTGCGCACCACCTTCCGCGCGGGCCCGGAGCAGGTCGTCCATGCACCGTCGCCAGTGACGATTCCCGTGGTGGACGTGTCCTCGCTCGACGAGGGCCAGGTCCAGCGATGGGTCGATGAGGAGGCGCGTCGTCCGTTCGACCTCGCGCGGGGTCCGCTCCTGCGCACGACGTTGCTGCGCCTGGGTGAACAGCGGCACATCCTGCTCCTGACGATGCACCACATCGTCTCGGACGGTTGGTCCATCGGCGTGCTCGTGCGCGAGTCGGCGGCGCTCTACGCCGCGTTCCACGCGGGCCAGCCTTCACCGCTGCCCGAGCTGTCCATCCAGTACGCCGACTACGCCGCATGGCAGCGCGCGTGGCTTCAGGGCGAGGCGCTCGAGGCCCAGGTCTCGTGGTGGAAGAAGCACCTCGTCGGAGCGCCTCCGCTGCTGGAGTTGCCCACCGACTTCCCGCGCCCGGCGCGGCAGGGCTTCCGTGGCGCGTCGGTTTCACATGTGCTCCCGCGCTCGCTCGCCGATTCGCTCCAGGCGCTGTGCCGTCAGGAGGGCTCCACGCTCTTCATGGCGCTGATGGCGGGCCTCCAGGCCGTCCTGTCCCGATACTCGGGCCAGGAGGACTTCGTCGTGGGCACGGGTATCGCCAACCGTCACCAGGCGGAGACCGAGGACCTCATCGGCTTCTTCATCAACCAGCTCCCGCTGCGCGCGCGGCTGGGTGGCAATCCGTCCTTCCGTGAGCTGCTCGCTCGCGTGAGGAAGGACACGCTGGGCGCCTACGCGCACCAGGACCTGCCGTTCGAGGAAGTGGTCAAGGCCATCAACCCGGAGCGCAACCCCGCCCACGCGCCGCTGTTCCAGGTGGCGCTGGTGCTCCAGAACCAGCCGGACTCGGAGCTGAAGCTCCCCGACCTCACGTTCCACCTCCAGCCCTCGAACACGGGGACCTCGCGGCTCGACCTCACGATCTCCGCCGCCGAGACGGCCCAGGGCCTGGCCTTCGCCGTCGAGTACCGCACGGACCTGTTCACCGAGCAGACCGTCGACGGACTGGTTCGTCACCTCGGCGTCCTGCTCGAGAAGGCCGTGGAGCGCCCCGAGGCGCCTGTCGCCTCGCTGTCCCTGCTCACCGAAGCCGAGCGGCAGCGCGTCCTGGTCGAATGGAACGACTCCGCTCGCGACTTCCCGCGCGAGGCCACCGCGCACTCGCTCTTCGAGGCCCAGGCGCTGCGTACGCCCGAGGCCGAGGCGATTCGCTTCGAGGGCGCTTCCCTCACCTTCGCCCAGCTCGACGCGCGCGCCAATCAGCTCGCACACCACCTGCGCTCACTCGGCGTCAGGCCCGAGGTCCCCGTCGCGCTCTGCCTCGAGCGCTCACTCGACCTCGTCGTCTCCATCCTCGCCATCCTCAAGGCGGGCGGCGCTTGGGTTCCGCTCGACCCGACCTATCCCGCCGAGCGGCTCTCCTTCATCCTCCGCGACTGCTCCGCGCCCGTCCTCCTCACCACCGAGGGGCTCGCGAAGCAGCTCCCTGTCTCGACCCAGCAGCGTGTGCTGATCGACTCGGAGGCGGAGCGCATCGCGAATCAGTCGACTGCCGCGTTGGAGTCGGGCGCGCTCGCCGACAACCTCGCCTACGTCATCTACACCTCCGGCTCCACCGGCACTCCCAAGGGCACCCTCCTCCAGCACCGCGGCCTCTCCAACACCGCTCTCACCGCCGGCCGCCGTCACGGCTTCTCCCCCTCCTCCCGCGTCCTCCAGTTCGCCTCCTTCAACTTCGACGCCTCCGTCGCCGAAATCTTCGGCTCCCTCCTCGCCGGCTCCACCCTCGTCCTCGCTCCTCGCGAGCGCCTCATGCCCGGCGCTCCTCTTCGCGACTTGCTCCGCGACGAGTCCATCTCCGCCGTCACCCTCACCCCCTCCGTCCTCGCTCAGCTCAACCCCGAGGACTTCCCCTCCCTCTCCACCCTCATCTCCGCCGGTGAGACCTGCCCTCCGGAGCTCGTCTCCCGCTGGGGCTCTCGCCTCCGCCTCCTCAACGCCTACGGCCCCACCGAAGTCACCGTCTGCGCCTCCATCTCCCAGCCTCTGCTCCCCGGCCAGACTCCCTCCATCGGCACCCCCTGGGACAACGTCCGTCTCTTCGTCCTCGACTCCTCCCTTCGCCCTCTCCCCGTCGGCGTCCCCGGTCAGCTCTGCGTCGACTCCGTCGGCCTCGCTCGTGGCTACCTCCACCGCGCCGACCTCTCCGCCGAGCGCTTCGTCCCCAACCCCTTCTCCGACGTCCCCGGCGCTCGCCTCTACCTCTCCGGTGACAAGGCTCGCTGGCTCTCCAACGGCACCCTCGAGTTCCTCGGCCGCCTCGACTCCCAGGTGAAGCTGCGCGGCTTCCGCATCGAGCTGGGTGAAGTCGAAGCCGCCCTCCTCCTCCACCCCTCCGTCTCCCAGGCCGTCGCCTCCATCCGCACCGAGTCCTCCGGCGACAAGCGCCTCGTCGCCTACGTCGTCGGTGACGACATCGACGTCTCCGTCCTCCGCGACTTCCTCAAGCTGCGTCTGCCCGAGCACATGGTGCCCGCCGCCATCGCCCAGCTCGACGCACTGCCCCTCACCCCCAACGGCAAGGTCGACCGCGACGCGCTGCCGGCGTTCGACTCGCAGGCCTCGACCCGCGAGTACGTCGCGCCGCGGACGAGCACGGAGATTCGCCTCGCCGCGCTCTGGGTCGAGCTGCTCCACGTCGAGCGCGTCGGTCTCACCGACGACTTCTTCGAACTCGGTGGACACTCCCTCCTCGCCACGCAGCTCGTCTCCCGAGTCCGGGCGACCTTCGGCGTCGAGCTCGCGCTGAGGGACTTGTTCGCGGTGCCGACGGTCGAGGCGCTCGCCCAGCGCATCGACGACGCGGTCCTCGCTGGCAAGAGCGTCCAGTTGCCGCCGCTGGTCCCGGTGTCTCGCGAGAGCGGCCCGCTGCCGCTGTCGTTCGCGCAGCAGCGGCTCTGGTTCCTCGACCGCTTCCAGCCGGAGAGCGCCTTCTACAACATCCCCTCCGCGCTCCGGCTCGACACGGCGGTCGACCTCGACGCGCTCATCCGCGCGCTCCAGGAGCTGGTCCACCGCCACGAGGCGCTGCGCACCAGCTTCCACACGCGTGAGGACGGTGAGCCGTACCAGCACATCCACCCGCGCGTGGAGCTGTCCGTGCCCGTGGTGGATCTGACGCGTCTGTCGGAGTCCGCGCGCGAGGCCGAGGCCCTGGAGCTCGCCTCCACCGAGGCTCAAAAGCCGTTCGACCTGTCGCGCATCCCGCTGCTGCGCGCCACGCTCCTGAAGCTCGCCCCCGAGCAGCACGTGTTGCTCTTCACGGTGCACCACATCGTCTCGGACGGTTGGTCCAGCGGCATCCTCGCCCGCGAGGTCGGCGCGCTGTACGCCGCCTTCAGCCAGGGGCTGCCTTCACCGCTGCCCGCCCTGCCGCTCCAGTACGCGGACTACGCGGCCTGGCAGCGCGGCTGGCTGCGCGACGAGACGCTCGCCGCCCAAGTGGGCTGGTGGAGTCAGCACCTCGCCGGTGTACCCCACGCGCTGGAGCTGCCCACGGACCGGCCTCGGCCTCCCGTGCAGACGTCGCGCGGCGCCAGCTTCCCCGTGAAGCTCGGGGCCGAGCTGTCCGCCGCGCTCCACGCCCTGTGCAAGCAGGAGGGCATCACGCCCTTCATGGCGCTGCTGACCGGCCTGCACGTCCTGCTCGCCCGCTACTCGGGTCAGGACGACATCGTCATCGGCTCGCCCATCGCGAACCGCCGCCAGTCCGAGCTGGAAAACATCGTCGGCTTCTTCGTCAACACGCTGGCGCTGCGCGCTCGCCTCACGTCCGGAATCACCTTCCGCACACTGCTCGCGCAGGTGAAGGAGACCACGCTCGGGGCCTATGCCCACCAGGACGTGCCCTTCGAGAAGCTGGTGGAGGAGCTGAAGCTGGAGCGCGACCTGAGCCGCTCGCCGCTGTTCCAGGTCATGCTCGCCCTCCAGAACACGCCGCGTGGCGCGCCGGGCGCCCAGGCCGCCCGTGGCACCGACGCACTGCGCTCGGTGGACGTCGACAGCGGCACGGCCAAGTACGACCTGTCGCTGCTCATGGGGGACTCGGGCCAGGAGATCGAGGGCCTGCTCGAGTTCAACACCGACCTGTTCGACGTGAGCACCGCGCGGCGCATGGGCGCGCACTGGGTGCGGCTGCTCCAGTCCGCCGTCGCGAACCCGGACCAGTCGCCCTGGAGCCTGTCGCTGCTGAGCCGCGAGGAGGAGCGTCAGCTCCTCGTGGAATGGAACGACACGTCGCGCGAGCCGCACACCGCCACCACCATGCATGGACCGGTGGAGGCACAGGTCGCGCGCACGCCGGAGGCCATCGCCATCACCGATGGACAGCGCTCGCTGACGTACGCGGCGTTGGAGCAGCGGGCCAACCAGCTCGCGCATCACCTGCTCCAGCACGGCGTGACGCCCGGGAGCGCCGTGGGCATCTGCGTGGACAAGAGCCTGGACATGGCCATCGCCGTGCTCGCGACGCTCAAGGTCGGCGCGTACTACGTGGCGCTGGACCCCACGTACCCCGCGGACCGGCTCGCGTTCATGCTCGAGGACACACGCGCCCCGGTCGTCCTCACGCAGTCACACCTGGGCGGGAGCCTGCCGTCCAAGAGCCTCGCCCGCCGCATCGCCATGGACACCGAGGCGGTGCTCATCGCGCGGCAGCCGACGACGTCCCTGGCGCGTGACGTGTCGCCCGAGGCGAACGCGTACGTCATCTACACCTCCGGCAGCACGGGCATCCCCAAGGGCATCGTCATGCCCCACCGGGCCCTGAGCTACATGCTGGCGTGGCAGATTCAGCAGTCGCCGCGCCCGCGCGCCACCACGCTCCAGTTCGCGTCGCTCAACTTCGACGTGTCCATCCAGGAGCTGTTCGCGTCCTGGTGGGTCGGCGCCCGGGTGGTGCTGCCCACGGACTCGCTGCGACGGGACATCCCCGCGCTGCTCGACTTCATGGACCGCCAGGGGGTGGAGCGACTCTTCCTGCCGTTCGTCGCCCTGCAGGCCATGGCCGACTCCGTGGCCCACGGCGCCACGCTGCCGCGCGCGCTGTGCGAGGTCATCACCGCCGGCGAGCAGCTCCAGGTGAACGCCACCCTCGCCGCGATGTTCGAGAAGCTGCCGGGCTGCACGCTCGAGAACCAGTACGGCCCGTCGGAGGCGCACGTCGTCTCCGCGTACCGGATGCGGGGCCCGCCGGCCTCCTGGCCTCGGCTGCCCCCCGTCGGAAGCCCGCTGGGCCACACGCAGCTGTACATCCTCGATTCGCTCGGTCAGCCCGCGCCCATCGGTGTCGCTGGCGAGGTCTTCGTCGGTGGCAGCCACCTGGCGCACGGCTACCTGGCCCGGCCGGACATCACCGCCGCCGCCTTCGTCCCGAACCCGTTCAGCGGCATCCCCGGCGACCGGCTGTACCGCACCGGTGACTCCGCGCGATGGACGGCGGACGGCAACCTGGAGTTCCTCGGCCGCATCGACTTCCAGGTGAAGGTGCGTGGCTTCCGCGTGGAGCTGGGCGAGGTCGAGTCCGTGCTGCGCACCGCCCCCGGCGTTCGCGACGCGGCCGCCGCCGTGCGCGAGGACGTGCCGGGTGACAAGCGGCTCGTCGCCTACGTCGTCCCGGTGCCCCCGGACGAGGCCCCCGCCTCGGCGACGACGGCGGAGACGCTGCGGACGTTCCTGCTCAAGCGCCTGCCCGAGTACATGGTGCCCTCCGCGTTCGTCACGCTGGAGACCCTGCCGCTGACGCCCAGCGGGAAGCTGGCCCGCAAGCTCCTGCCCGCGCCCGACGCGGAGAGCCTGCGCACGCAGACGTCGTTCTTCGCCCCGCGCACGCCGGTGGAGGAGAAGCTGGCGGAGCTGTTCGCGACCGTGCTGAAGCTGGCGCGCGTCAGCGTCACGGAGAACTTCTTCGAGCTGGGTGGCCACTCCCTGCTGGCCACGCAGGTCACCTCGCGCATCCGCTCCGCCTTCTCGGTGGAGTTGCCCGTGCGCGAGCTGTTCGAGGCCCCCACCGTGGCCGCGCTGGCCCAGCGGGTGGACGCGGCGCTGCGCACCGGCGCGACGACCTCCGCTCCGCCCATCGGCCGCGTGGCGCGCGAGGGCAAGCTGCCCCTGTCGTTCTCCCAGCAGCGCGTGTGGTTCCTGGACCAGTTGGAGCCCGGCAGCCCCGCGTTCAACATCCCCGCCACGCTGGTGCTCGCCGGAGCGCTCGACGTGGAGGTGCTGCGCCGGACGCTGGAAGCCGTCATCCATCGCCACGAGGCCCTGCGCACCACGTTCCGCGCGGAGTCGGACGGCCCCGTGCAGGTCATCCACGCGCCCACGCCGCTCGTGCTGCCGTTGACCGACCTGCGCGACCTGGCGCCCGAGCAGCGTGAGGCCGAGGCCCGCCGCCGCGCGGGCGAGCACGCGCTCCACTCGTTCGACCTGAGCACCGGGCCGCTGCTGCGCGTCGAGCTGTTGGTGCTCGCGGACCGTGAGCACCTGCTGCTGCTCAACCTGCATCACATCGTCTCGGACGGCTGGTCCATCAGCGTCATCGTCCGCGAGATGTCCACGCTGTACGGCGACTTCCAGGCGGGCCGGACGCCGAGCCTCCCCGAGCTGTCGCTCCAGTACGCGGACTTCGCCGCGTGGCAGCGTCAGTGGTTGGAGGGCGCGGAGCTGGACCGCCAGCTCGCGTGGTGGCAGCGCCAGCTGGACGGCGCGCCGCAGGACCTGGAGCTGCCCACCGACAGACCGCGCACGCACCTGTCGCGGCCCCGGGGTGGCGTGGTGTCCCTGGTCATCCCGCCCGCGAAGGCGGACGCCATCGAGGCCTTCTGCCAGCGCGAGGGCATCACCCCGTTCATGTTCTTCCTGACCGCGTTCCAGCTCCTGCTGTCGCGCTACTCGGGACAGGACGACATCTCCGTCGGCTCGCCCGTGGCCGGACGCAACCGCGCGGAGCTGGAGGGCCTGGTCGGCTTCTTCCTCAACACGCTGGTGCTCCGCACGAAGCTGGAGGGCGACCCGACGGTGCGCGAGCTGCTGGGCCGCGTGCGCGAGACGGCGCTCGGTGCGTACGCGCACCAGCATCTGCCCTTCGAGCAGCTCCAGCCGCTGCGCGACCTGCAGCAGTCGCCGCTGTTCCGGGTGATGTTCATCCTCCAGAACACCCCGGACGCGGCCGTGTCCCTGCCGGGCCTGGAGCTGCGTCCCGGCCCCGACGAGGTCCATGTCGCCAAGTTCGACATGACGCTCTCGATGGGCCGCAACGGCGCGGGCTTCACGGGTGAGCTCGACTACCAGGCGGACCTCTACGACGCGTCCACCATCGAGCGGATGACGCGACACTTCCTCGCGCTCGTGGAGGTCCTGGTCTCCGCGCCCGACCGCCGCATCTCCACGGTGACGCTGCTCTCCGACGAGGAGCGCTCGCGTCAGCTCGTGGCGTGGAACGACACGCGCGCGGACTTCCCCGACACGTGCGTGCACACCCTCTTCGAGGCCCAGGTCCGCGACGCGCCCGACGCGCTCGCGGCCCGCTTCGAGGGCGCGCAGCTCACGTACGCCGAGCTCGACGCGCGCGCCAACCAGCTCGCCCAGGCGCTGCGCCGCCGCGGCGTCGGCCCCGAGGTGCGCGTCGCCCTGAGCGTGGAGCGCTCGCTGGACGTGGTCATCGGCCTGCTCGGCATCCTCAAGGCGGGTGGCGCGTGGGTGCCGGTGGATCCGCTGCTGCCTCGCGAGCGACTGACCTTCCTGCTGGAGGACAGCGGCGCGGAGATGCTGCTCACCCAGGCGCCCCTGTTGGAGCGCTACCCCGAGGCGCACCGCGCCCGCGCGCTGTGCCTGGACACCGAGAAGGAGTCGCTGTCGCGCGAGAGCACCGAGGCGCCCGTCACCGGCGTGCATTCGGGCCACCTCGCCTACGTGCTCTACACGTCCGGAAGCACGGGCCAGCCCAAGGGCACGGCGGTGGAGCACCGCTCCGTGGCCAACCTGGTCACCCACGAGGCCCGGGCCTACGGCATCGGTCCCGGTGAGCGCGTGCTGCAGTTCGCGAACCTCTCCTTCGACCTGTCCGTGGAGGAGATCTTCACCACGCTGACGTCGGGCGCCGCCCTGGTGCTCGCGCCGCTGGAGAAGGTCATGCCCGGCGCGCCGCTGCACGCGCTGCTGCGTGACGAGGCGCTCACGGTCATCAGCCTCACGCCCGCGGCCCTGGCGGCCACGCCCGCCGAGGACCTGCCCGCGCTGAAGACGGTCATCTCCGGCGGCGAGGCGCTGCCCTCGGACGTCGTCGCGCGGTGGGCGCCGGGTCGACGGTTCCTCAACACCTACGGCCCCACGGAGGCCACGGTGGTGGCCACCCTCACGGAGGTCGTGGCGGAGGAAGGCCGCGTGCCCTCCATCGGCCGTCCGCTGGCCAACGTGCGCGTCCACGTGCTGGATGCGCGCGGCGAGCCGGTGCCCGTGGGCGTCAAGGGTGAGCTGTACCTGGGCGGCGTGGGCGTGGCGCGAGGCTACGTGGGCCGCGCCTCGCTCACCGCCGAGCGGTTCGTCCCGGATTCGTTCTCCGGCCTCCCCGGCGCGCGGCTGTACCGCACGGGCGACGTGGTGCGCTGGCGCGACGACGGCACCCTGGAGTTCGTGGGCCGCGTGGACGCGCAGGTGAAGGTGCGCGGCTTCCGCATCGAGCTCGGTGAGGTCGAGGCCGCGCTGGCCCGGCACCCCGCCGTGCGCGAGGCGGTGGTCATCGCCCGCGAGGACGGCCCCGGCGGCAAGCGGCTGGTCGGCTACGCGGTGGCGCGCGAGGGCGTGCCCACCGACGGCGCCACGCTGCGCTCGGCGCTGAAGGAGGTGCTGCCCGAGTACATGGTGCCCACCGCCGTGCTGGTGCTGGACGCGCTGCCGCTGACGCCGAACGGCAAGGTGGACCGCAAGGCCCTGCCCGTGCCCGACATGAGCGTGGTCAGCGGACGCCCGGAGTTCGTCGGCCCCCGCACGCCCACCGAGGCGCGGCTGGGCGCCATCTGGTGCGCGGTGCTCGAGGTGGAGCGCGTGGGCATCCACGACAACTTCTTCGAGCTGGGTGGCCACTCACTGATGGCGACGCAGGCCATCAGCCGCATGCGCGCGGTGTTCGGCGTCGAGCTGCCGCTGCGAGACTTGTTCGACACCCCGACGCTGGAGGCGCTGGCCCAGCGCGTGGACCTGGCGGTGCAGCAGGGTCAGGGGCTGGAGATTCCGGCGCTCGTCCCGGTGCCGCGCGAGGGCAACCAGCCGGTGTCCTTCGCGCAGCAGCGCCTGTGGTTCCTGGACCAGCTGGAGCCGAACAGCGCCTTCTACAACATCCCCGCCACCGTGCGACTGGAGGGGGCGCTGAACGTCGAGGCCATGGAGCGGGCCACGAACGAGCTGCGGCGTCGCCACGAGTCGCTGCGCACGTCCATCCAGAACAACGGCGGCCAGCCCATCCAGGTCGTCCATCCGCACGAGCCGTCGCGGCTGGAGGTGCTGGACCTGAGCGCGCTGGAGCCCACGGCCCGCGAGGCCGAGGCCCGCCGCGCCGCCACCGAGGAGACGCAGCGCCCGTTCAACCTGGCGGACCGCTCGCTGCTGCGCGTGCGGCTGTTGAAGCTGGGCGCCGAGGACCACGTGCTGCTGATGTCCATGCACCACATCGTCTCGGACGGTTGGTCCATGGGCCTGCTCGTCAACGAGCTGGCGACCGCGTACTCGGCGTTCTCCAAGGGCCTGCCGCTCACCCTGCCGGAGCTGCCGCTGCAGTACGTGGACTACTCCGCGTGGCAGCGCGGCTGGCTCAAGGGCGACGTGCTCGACAAGCAGGTGGCCTGGTGGAGCAAGCACCTGACGGGCGCGCCTCCCGCGCTCGAGCTGCCGTCGGACTTCCCCCGTCCCCCGGTGAGCTCCTTCCGCGGCGACATGGTGGGCTTCACCATGCCTCGCGAGCTCCAGGACGCGGTGCAGACGCTGGCCCGACGCGAGGGCGCCACGACGTTCATGGTGCTGCTCGCCGCGTTCCAGACGATGCTGTCGCGCTACTCCGGCCAGGACGACATCAGCATCGGCTCGCCCATCGCGGGCCGCCGTCACTCGGACCTGGAGAAGCTCATCGGCTTCTTCGCGAACACGCTCGTGCTGCGCACGCAGCTGTCGGAGCACCTCACCTTCCGCGAGCTGCTCGGCCGGGTGCGTGAGACGACGCTGGACGCGTACGCGCACCAGGACGTGCCCTTCGAGAAGCTGGTGGAGGAGCTCCAGCCCGAGCGCAGCCTGAACCGCACGCCGCTGTTCCAGGTGCTGTTCGTGCTGCAGAACGTCTACAAGGAGAACTACGACACGGGCGACTTGCGCATGTCCCCGGTGGAGGCCACCAGCGGCACGGCCAAGTTCGACCTGACGCTCTCCGTGTTCGAGTCCTCGCACGGCCTCACGGGCTACCTGGAGTACGCCTCCGACCTCTTCACGCGGCAGACGGCCGAGCGCATGGTGGGCGCGCTCCAGCGGCTGCTCGAGGGCGCCGTCGCCCAGCCGGACCAGACGCTGGGACGGCTGCCGCTGTTGTCCGAGGCGGAGCGCCGTCAGGTGGTGGAGGACTTCAACGCCGCCGTGGACCCGACGTACGTGCCGGGGCTGATGCACCAGTGGGTGGAGGCCCAGGTCGCCCGCACGCCGGAGCGCGTGGCGGTGACGGACGGCACGCAGTCGCTCACCTACGCCCAGCTCGATGCACGCGCCAACCAGCTCGCGCACCACCTGCGCGCGCTCGGCGTGAGCGTCAACAGCACGGTGGGCCTGTGCCTGGAGCGCGCGAGCCTGGACATGCCCATCGCGGTGCTGGCCACGCTCAAGGCGGGCGCGGCGTTCCTGCCGCTGGACCCCAGCTACCCCGCGGACCGACTGGCGTTGATGCTCGAGGACACCGGCGCGCCCGTGGTCCTCGCGCACTCGGCCCTGGTCTCCGCGCTGCCGCCAGGGCTGACGGCGCGCATCGTCCGCATCGAGGAGGAGACGGCCGTCACGTCTCGCCCGACGCACCGGCCCGACGTGGACATGTCGCCGGAGACGAACTGCTACTTCGTCTACACCTCCGGCAGCACCGGCCGCCCCAAGGGCATCGTCATGTCCCACCGCGCGGTGGGCAACATGCTGTGGTGGCTGATGAAGCGCGCGGTGAAGCCGGACGCCACCACGCTCCAGTTCGCCTCGCTCAACTTCGACGTGTCGTTCCAGGAGCTCTTCGGCACCTGGTGCCTGGGCGGCAAGGTGCTGCTCATCAACGGCTCGCTGCGACAGGACCCGCCCGCCATGCTGCGCTACATGCGCGAGCACCGCGTGGAGCGGCTGTTCCTACCCTTCGTCGCCCTCCAGGCGATGTGCGACGCGGCCCTCACGCAGAAGGAGCTGCCCCCGCTGGGCGAAATCGTCACCGCCGGTGAGCAGCTCCAGGTGACGCCCGCGCTGCTCGCGTTCTTCGACCGGCTGCCCGAGTGCACGCTGGAGAACCAGTACGGCCCGTCGGAGGCCCACGTCGTCACGGCGTGGCGCGCGCCGAAGGACCGCAAGCAGTGGCCCGCGCTGCCGCCGGTGGGCTCGCCGCTCACCAACATGCAGATCTACGTGTTGGATCCGCATGGCGCGCCCTGCCCCATCGGCGTCGCGGGCGAGGTCTACGTGGGCGGCGCCAACGTGGCGCACGGCTACCACGGCCGTCCGGACCTGACGGCGGACCGCTTCCTGCCGCACTTCATGCGAGGCACGTCCGGCGCCCGGCTGTACCGCACGGGTGACAAGGCCCGGTGGCTCGCGGACGGCAACCTGGAGTTCCTGGGCCGCCTGGACAGCCAGGTGAAGCTGCGCGGCTTCCGCATCGAGCTGGGTGAGGTGGAGGTGGCCCTGCGCGCCCTGCCCCACGTGCGCGACGCGGTGGCCATCGTCCGAGAGGACGTCCCGGGAGACCGGCGCCTCGTGGGCTACGTGGTGCTGCCGCCCGACGCGCCGTGGAGCACCGAGGAGGCGCGGCAGGTGCTGCGCGAGAAGGTGCCCGAGTACATGGTGCCGTCCATCTTCATGCGGCTGGAGGCGCTGCCGCTGATGCCCACCGGCAAGGTGGCCCGAGGCGGGCTGCCACAGCCGGACGAGGAGAGCCTGCGTGGCACCACGCCGTTCGCCGCGCCCCGCACGCCGTTGGAGGAGCTGCTCGCCAACGCCTTCGCGGAGGTGCTGCGCGCGCCTCGCGTGAGCGTCACCGACAACTTCTTCTCATTGGGTGGACACTCGCTGCTCGCCACGCAGGTCGTCTCCCGCGTGCGCGTGGCCCTGGGCGTGGAGCTGCCGCTGCGCGCCCTCTTCGAGGCGCCCACGGTGGAGTCGCTCGCGGCGCTGCTGCAGCGGGCACAGGCGCAGGAGGCGCGTCCCAAGGCGCGTCCCGCCACGCCCGCCTGGTCTCCGCTCGTCACGCTGCGCGCGGGCAACGACCACCGCCGCGTGCTGCACGTCATCCATGACCTGGATGGCCGCGTGGAGCGCTACACCGAGCTGGCCCGCCACGCCCCCGAGGGCTGGAGCGTGGTCGGCATCCAGGCCCGTGGCCTGGAGGAAGGCCGTGCCCCGCTCGAGTCCGTGGAGGCCATGGCCACGCTCTACGTGGAGGCGCTGCGCGGCGCGATGCCCCAGGGCCCCTACCGCCTGGCGGGCCCGGGTCTGGGTGGCCACATCGCCTGGGAGATGGCGCAGCAGCTCCAGCGCGAGGGCCACGCCGTGGAGCTGCTCCTCGTCGAGCCCCTGCCCGCCGAGCCGGATGCGTCCACGGCGGCGACGACGGCGGGAGCGCAGGCCGCGCTCTTCGCCCGGACCCTGGCCACGCAAGGAGGCATCGACGCGCCGGCGTTCCCCGCCGCGCTCACGTCCGGCAAGGACGCCGAGCCGCTGCTCGCGCTCATGCACGAGCAGGGCGCGAAGACGGGCCTGCTGCCCGAGGACCTGTCGCTCGCGGAGCTGCGCACGCGCTTCAAGGTCTTCGCCAGCCACCTGCGCGCCGCGCGCCGCTACCTGCCCGAGCCCTACGAGGGCCCGGTGCACCTGCTGCGCGCCGCCGACGCCCCCGAGCATGACGAGGATGCGCTCGATGGCGGCTGGGGCGAGCTGGCCGAGGGCGGGCTGACGATGTTGGAAACATCCGGTGACGCCGTCGCGGTGCTGCAAGCGCCGGCCGTCACCGAGTGGGTGAAGCGGTGGGTGGACCTGGGAGGTTCCGGGGAATGAGGGCCGCGTTTCACACCAGGGCCGGGCGGCCCTCGCGCACCAGCACCCACGGTGCCGCGGAAGACAGCCTGTCGGAGCAGTGCGACCAGGAGAGGGTCAAGTGGGCGTCAGCCTACTTTTGGCGGTCTTGACCCATTTTCCTGGGATGTGAACAAGATGCAGCCACTTTCAGGGGTGACTCACATGGCGGACGAGCGCGAAGACACGACGATCTACAAGGTCGTCGTCAACCACGAGGAGCAGTACTCCATCTGGCCGGCGGACCGGGAGAACGCGCTGGGCTGGAAGGACGCGGGCAAGCAGGGCCTGAAGGCCGAGTGCCTCGCGTACATCAAGGAAGTGTGGACGGACATGCGTCCGCTCAGCCTGCGCAAGAAGATGGAAGAGCAGGCCCTGAAGAACTGAGGCGCCCCGAGTCGTGCCCGACGGACCCCGGCGACCTGGCTGGGGTCCGTGGCGGGCGGTGTCGACTCAGAGGTCCGGAGGCGGACGAACCCCCAGGTGGCACGCGCGCAGCGCGAGCTGGGTGCGGTTCTCGGCCCCGAGCTTCCGGTAGAGCTGCGTGACGTGCGACTTCACGGTGCGCTCGGCGATTTGCAGGTGCGCGGCGATCTTCAAGTTGTCCGCGCCGCCCGAGACATACTGCAGCACCTCGCGCTCGCGTTGCGTGAGCGCCATGAGCACGCTCGCGGTGGGCGTCGTCACCGGTGGATGCTCGAAGTCGTTGCGCAGCAATTGGACCGGGAACAGCCGCTCACCGCGCACCAGTGAGTTGATGGCCGAGGAGACCGCGGAGGTGCCCAATCCCTTGCGGAAGAGATACCCCGAGGCGCCTTCATCGAAGCACTGGGAGATGATCTCCGGAACGCTCACGGCCGACAGGAGGAGCATGCGCACCTCCAGACGTCGCTTGCGCGCCTCGCGCAACAGATTGATGCCCTCCGTCACGGAGCATCCCAGGGATGCTTCGCCGTCTCCTTCCACGTCCATCACCGCCACCTGAGGCGGATCAGTCCCGAGACTGTCGAGGAACAGGCGCGCATCCCTCGTCACCGAGGTCACGCTCACGCCCTCACCACGAAGACCGTCGGCGATGTTCTCCCACATCACGAACGGCCCTTCGAGAATGGATACACGAATCGCAGCTTGATTAGTTGCCATGCGAAGGCCCCCCAGCCGCCATGGCGAAACAACTTGTACTAGCGTGTTGACTGCTTCCGACCTCGGGACTGCTCGGTCAGCGGGATGAGGCTTCCAGGTCGAGCTTGCGCGTCCGCTGAACCACTCCGGGGTCGGTCCGATGATGCACGACCTGACTCCGTGACTGCTTTTCACTCCTCACAACTGGTGACGTCCTTCCGGGCTCCACCTCCGATGGAGCCAGCTCCAGGTCCAACGTCACCAATACCCTAACACCGAGGAAGCGCAGAGGCGAAGCCGACCCTGGAGAGAGTGTCAAGTGTGCGCGAATCCGATGCGATTCAGGCACCGCGTCCGTTGGTTCGTCATCGCTGTCGTTGGACTGACAAGCCCTTCCGTCCAGCAGCCGATATCCGCCGAGCCTGGGCACGCGGTCGGCTGTCGACCAGGCGACAGCGGGTGATGTCCGGAATCGTCGGAGGGACTGCCCCAGGTGGCGACGGGCGACGGGCCCTCGGCGTGTATGCTGGGGAGCGGACATGAGTACCGCACCCAGCCCGCATCTCGCCGTGGCCACGCCGGAGCGCGTGGCGCTCTCCCTGCCCGTGGCCGGAATCGGCTACCGCTGCCTGGCGTGGTTGGTGGACGCCAGCCTGCTCTTCTTCTTCTGGGTGGTGGCGTACTTCGTCTTCACGCTGCTGGTGTCGGACGTGCTGGGCGTGTTCCAGGGCCTGTCGAGCCTGGGGCAGACCCTGCTGGTGGTGGGCGTGTTCGCCACCCAGTGGCTGTACTGGACGCTGGGCGAGGTCTTCTTCCATGGACAGACGCCAGGCAAGCGCGCGCTGGGCATCCGCGTGGTGCGCCTGGACGGCTCGCCCGTGGGCCTCTACGAGAGCGCCGTGCGCAACCTGTGCCGCGCGGTGGACTTCCTGCCCGGCGTCTACGCGGTGGGCTGCATCAGCCTCCTGCTGACGCCCCGGCATCAGCGGCTGGGCGACGTGCTGGCGGGTACGGTGCTGGTTCGCGAGGAGCGCATCGACCTGGACAAGTACACGCAGCCAGCGCCCCAGGCGACGAGCGGCGCGGCGCCCTCCACGACGCGGGCGCTGAAGCCCGACGAGGTGGAGCTGGTGCTGGCGTTCCTCACCCGCGCGCCGGGCCTCGCGCCCGACGTGCGGCGCAACATGGGCGCGCGGATGGTGGAGAAGGTGGGCGGGCTGACGGACGAGGAGCGCGACGCGGTGCTCGCGTCCTCGGAGTCCATCGAGGCCCACCTGCGCGGCCTCGTGCGGACGGAGCGCTGAGGATGGCCCTGGCGCTGACGACGTTCGTCTCCCAGAAGCGGGAGGGCTGGAAGTCGCTGGAGGGGCTGCTCGAGCGCCAGCGCGCGGGCACGCTGACGCTGGAGGAGCTGCGCACGCTGGACACGCTGTATCGCCGCGCGGCCTCGGACCTGGCGCTCGCGCAGACGTTCTATCCGGACACCGACGCGCACCGCTTCCTCAACCAGCTCTGCGCGCGCGCGTACGCCGCCATCTACCAGCCCCCCCGCGAGCGCTGGGCCGCGGTGCGAGGCTTCTTCCGCCGCGACTTCCCGCGCACGCTGCGCCGCGAGCTGGGCTTCGTGGGGACGAGCGCCGCGCTGTTCTGCCTGGGGCTGCTGCTGGGCGCGCTGGTGGTGCTGTGGGAGCCCCGCGGCGCGGAGCTGCTGGTGCCCGCGGGCGTGCGTCAGTACGTGGCCCAGGGCCGCATGTGGACGGACGACATCCTGTCGGTCGCGCCGCCCAACTCCGTGTCGTCCGGCATCGCCACCAACAACCTCACCGTCACCATCCTCACCTTCGCGATGGGCATCTTCGCGGGGCTGGGGACGATGTTCATCCTGGTGAACAACGGCGTGCAGATTGGCGCCATCACCGCGCTGTGCATCCGCGAGGGCATGACGGTGGGCTTCCTGGACTTCATCGCCGCGCACGGCCCGGTGGAGCTGTCCATCATCGTCATCGCCGGCGGCGCGGGGCTGATGGTGGGCCAGGCGTTGGTGGACCCCGGGGAGCTGCCCCGGAGCCAGGCGTTGGCCCTGCGCGGCCGCGAAGCGGTGAAGCTGGTGCTGGGGTGCGCGCCCTTCCTCGCCTGCATCGGCGTGGTGGAGGGCTACGTGTCCCCGGGCGACCTGTTCCCCACCTGGGCCAAGGCCGCGCTGGGCCTGACCCTGGGGGGCCTGTTCTGGGCCTACCTGCTGCGGGCCGGCAGGGCCGACGCGGACACCACGGAGGCGCCGGAGGTCAGCGCCTCCTGACGCTTGCGCTGCTGGTGGCGGAGGATGCGCTCATAGGCCACGTTCAGCTCGCGCATCTTCTCCGCGGAGCCGCCCCGGTCCGGGTGACGCTCCATCGCCAGCGCGTGGTAGCGCGCGCGCACCTTGTCCGCCGAGTCCAGCGGCGACACGCCGAGCAGCTGGTACGGGTCCTGGTCCTCGATGGCGGACAGCCAGCGCTCCAGCCGGTCCTTCACCTCGATGAACTGCTCGTCCTGGGCCCCGGTGTCCTTCACGGGGTGGGTGCGCACCTTGGCGTCCGCCCGGAACACCTCCGAGTAGGTGCTCGAGACCCAGCGGTGGCAGCTGGAACACCGGAAGTAGCGAATCCGGTTCCCCATCTGAAGGGTCATCCGGATGCCGCAGTGGGTACACTCCACCTCGACGTTTTCCAGTGTCCGCCAGTTCGAAGCCACCGCGTTCATCGGCCCTTGCTCCCGTCAGCAACAGTCCTGTAGCAGCGCCAAGGTCCCACGTCGGGAGATCGCGTCAAGAAAATCTCCACCACGCCCCGCCGAACCTTCGGCCTTTCGGGTAGAACCCACCGCATGAGCCCCCTGCTCGTCGCCGGATTGCTGCTCGCCGCCGCCCCGGCCCGGCCCCCGGCCGCCCAGGCCCGCCCCGCCGCCGAAACGCCCCGGCCCGCCCCCGAGCCGGCCAACCCCCAGGCCGCGCCCGGCGACGACGCCGCCTTCCTGCGCGCCCTTTTGTGGGCCGCCCGTCCCGCGCCCGAGGAGATTCGCGCCATCGCCGTGGAGGACCTGGCCCTCTTGGGGGACCCCCGCGCCCTGGACTCGCTGGCCATCCACCTGTGGGACCCCAACCCCCGCACCCAGCAGGCCGTGCTGCGCGCGGTGGCGCTGTTCCAGCATCCCCGGGCCGAGGAGATTCTGGGCAACGTGGTGCGCCACCCCCGGATGCCGGACGCGCTGAAGATCCAGGCCCTCAACGGGCTCATCTTCCAGCGCACCCCCTCCGCCCGGCGCACCCTTCAGGACGCCATCACGGATGCGCGCCTCACCTCCGCCGTGCAGAACGCGGCCCGCGCCGTCGCCGCGCAGTGGGAGGCCCCCGCCGCCGCTCCCTGAGGGCCCGCTGCTCCCTCGCACTGCGGGCAGGCGGGCCTGGAAGGGCGGCTGGGGTCACCCCGGGCCGATTCCTGGAGAAGTCGCGGTCCTGCGCTAGACTCCCGGCGCATGAAGATCACTCCGCTCGACATCCGGCAGAAGCGGTTCGACACGGCGCTGCGCGGCTTCTCCCGCCGCGAGGTCGAGGCCTACCTCGAGTTGATCGCCGGCGAGTTCGAGGAGGTGGTGAAGGAGAACATCGCGCTCAAGGAGGAGCTCAAGCGCACGCAGCTCAAGCTCGAGCAGCATCAGGAGCGGGAGCGCACCCTCCAGGAGACGATGGTCACCGCGCAGCGCATCAGCGAGGACCTCCAGTCCGCCGCCAAGAAGGAGGCGGAGATCATCATCGCGGACGCCGAGCACCAGGCGGAGAAGATCGTCCACGGCGCGCACCAGCGGCTGGTGCAGGTGGTGGAGGACATCAACGAGCTCAAGCGCCAGCGCACCCAGTTCGAGTCGCAGGTGCGCTCGGTACTGGACGCACACCAGAAGCTGCTGGAGACGTTCAAGGCCCCCGCCTTCGCGGACCGCGACTACGCCCGCGTCGAGGACAACGTGGCCTACCTGTCCCAGAAGAAGGCCACCGTCAGCGAGTAGCACCGTGGCCCCACCCTGGCTGAAGTCCCTGCCGGACGGCGTGGAGCTGGCGCTGCTCATCCAGCCCCGCGCCTCGCGCACCCGCGTCGTCGGGGAGCATGACGGGCTGTTGAAAATCCAGCTCGCCGCCCCTCCCGTGGATGGAGAAGCCAACGCCGCCCTGCTCGAGTTCCTGGGCAAGCAGTTGGGTGTCCCCCGGAGGCAGGTGACGCTCATCGCGGGTGACGCATCGCGCCGCAAACGCGTGCACGTGGTCGGCATTGATGCGGCGCGGACTGAGGCTGTTATGTCTGGGGCCTAGCGAGGCCCCCGCATGCGCCACCTGCTCGTCCTGCTGCTGTTGCTTTGGGCCATGCCTCGGGCGTGGGCCCAGGGCCTGGTCGAAGGCTCTGTGTCCCATCCCCACGGCGCGGGTGACGCCCTCGTGGACAACGACGTGGTGCTCGTCCCCCATGCCCGGCCCCCCCAGGTCGCCGGCGAGGTGACGACGAAGCGCTTCCGCATCCTCCACACGGCCGCGGCCACCGGGGCGGCCCGGGAGCTGGCGGGGCAGATTGAAGCGGTGCGTGACGGCTTCGGCACCATCCTCGGGCGGGACTGGCCGGGGGTGACCGAGGTGCGGCTGGGCGTGGGACGCGACGAGTTCGACGCGCTGGCGCTCCCCGGCGGCAAGCCCCCGGGCTGGGCGGTGGCGCTCGCCTACCCCGCCCATCAAATCATCCTCCTGGACGCGCTGAGCCTGAACGCGCCGGACGGGCAGCAGACGCTGCGGCACGAGCTGGCGCACGTGGCGCTGGGACAGCTCGCGCGCGGCTGGCCCCGCTGGTTCCAGGAGGGCGTCGCGCAGAACGTCACCGGGGAGCGCTTCTCGCTCACGCACTACTCCGCCCTCTTCCGCGCGGTGACGCAGGAGCGCGTCTTCCACTTCGAGGACCTGTCCGACGACTGGCCGGACCTGCCCGCGGACGTGGAGATCGCCTATGCCCAGAGCGCCGCCTTCGTCGCGCACCTGGGGGCCCGTTACGGCGCCCACGCCATGGGGCAGTTGGTGGACGGGGTGCGCGCCGGAGAGCCCTTCGAGACGGCCTTCGGCAAGGCCTTCCACACCTCGCTGGACGTGGAGGAGTCCGGCTGGCGCGAGGGGCTCGCGGCCCGCTACGGCTGGCTGCCGCTCACCACCAGCTCCGCGCTGCTGTGGTTGACGGCCTCCGTGCTGTGCGTGGCCGCGTACGCGCGCCGCAGCCGGCAGAAGAACCTGCGCCTGGCCGAGATGGCCGCCCAGGAGGCCGCGGACGAGGCCGCCCTGAGGCTGATGCTCGTCGCCCAGCAGCAGGCGGCCGAGGCCAACGCCACGCCCCTGCCCGTCCCCGCGGACGACGCGCCCCCAGGCGAGGTGTACTGGACGGGCGCCCCACCCGCGCCGGAGCCCGAGCACGCCGACAGCGCGCCCCACGCGGAGTCGCCCTCCGGCGAGTTCGGGATGGGCCCCGAGGGTGAGGCTCCGGACGCGGACGGCGAGGACGCGCGGGCCCGCACGCTCAAGCCCACCCTGCACTGAAGCGTCCGGAGCATCTGGACCTCCGGACACCTCTACAAGCCGAACCCGGAAGTTTTTACCGTTCCACGCACCTCCACGCCACACCCCCTCTGGCCAAGTGGCTGGAATTGCTGGAGGGTGCGGACCTCAGGCGCTGGCAACCGCCTTGCTATAGCTCCCGATGCGATGCGGAAGGCACCGGACATGAGCGAGCGGGGACGTAAGGCAGCGGGGTTGGCGAGGTTCTTCCGCCAGCAGCCGGACCGAATCGCCGCGCTGTGGCGGCGGATGCGGATGACGGCGCACGACTCGGACGGCTCGCAGACGCCGCTGAGCCAACTGGACGGACTGGTGGAGCCGTTCGTCCGGGAGCTGGGCGTGACGCTGGAGGGGGACGACACGAGCCCCTGGAGCCGGACGAAGGCGGTGCTGCGGCTGTCGCCGGAGCGTGGCGCGCGCGCCTTGCACGAGGAGTTCTCGGCGCTGCGGCGCTGTCTGGTGGATGCCGCGGAGGTGTTGGGCGGCGGGGATTGGGAGAAGGAGCAGATCAACCGCGCCGTGGACGAGGCCGTGGACTCGGCGGTGGCGCTGCTCCAGCGACTCAGGGATTCGAGGGTGGAAGGGCCGAGGGTGCCCTTCGGGGGATTGGTGGTGGAGTACTTCGAGCGGCCGTCGCGCGTCAGGCACGTGCCGCCCGGCTCGAGGGATGGACGCACCGCGATGCATTGAGTGAGGGGTGGTCGGGTTTGCCGACCCGTTCGGCTTGACGCTCCAGACTGGGAGGGTCCGAGGCCGGCGGGAGGGAGCGTGCCAGGGGTGGGGACCCCGTGGCGCGCCTTATGGGGACGCGTGCTCCCGCTGGGGAGTGGTGAGCGCGCATCGCGAGCCGCTGGCAAGACGCGTGGATGGGGGTCCGCGCGACTCGCCGGTCGGACGGGTCGGCATTGTTGTCGTGGGGGCTGTTTCGTGGGGGCAGTGAGATAGCGCGTGGAACCGCGGGAGGAGCGTCTACGGGGGTGGGCGCTCCTCCCGTGTTGCTTTTCAGTGGGCGTCCGCCCAGCTCCGCCCCGCGCCGACGTCCACCTTCAGCGGCACCTTCAGCGACGCCACGCCCGCCATGCCGCGCGCCACCAGCGCCTTCACCTGCTCCACCTCCGCGTCCGGCGCCTCCAGCAGGAGCTCGTCGTGCACCTGCAGGAGCAGCACGGTGGAGAGCTTCTGGGCGCGCAGCTCCTCGTCCACCACCAGCATGGCCTTCTTGATGAGGTCCGCGGCGGTGCCCTGGATGGGCATGTTGATGGCGGCCCGCTCGGCGGCCTGCGCCACGCCCCGGTTCTTCGAGTTCAGGTCCGCCATGTACCGGCGCCGACCGTACAGCGTCTCCACGTAGCCCGTCTTGCGGGCGGTGTTGACCGTTTCGTCCAGGTAGCGGCGGATGCCGGCGTAGCGGATGAAGTAGCGCTCGATGATGTCGCGCGCCGTCTCCTGGGGGATGCCCAGGCGCGTGGACAGGCCGTGCGGCGACAGGCCGTAGGCGATGCCGAAGTTCACCATCTTCGCCACGCGGCGCTGCTCGCGGTCCACCTGGTCCGGCGCCACGCCGAAGACCTCGGCGGCGGTGCGGCTGTGCACGTCCTCGTCGTTGCGGAACGCCTCCACCAGCACGGCGTCTTCAGCGATGTGCGCCAAGAGCCGCAGCTCCACCTGGCTGTAGTCCGCGCTGACCAGCTGATGCCCCGGGGCCGCCACGAAGGCGCGGCGGATCTCCCGACCCAGCTCCGTGCGCACGGGGATGTTCTGGAGGTTGGGGTCCGTGGAGGACAGGCGGCCCGTGGCGGTGGCGGCCTGGTGGTACGTGGTGTGGATGCGGCCATCCGCGGCCACCAGCGTGGGCAGCGTGTCCAGGTAGGTGCTCTTGAGCTTGGACAGGCTGCGATACTCGATGATGGCGTTGGGCAGCGGGTGCTCCTCGGCCAGCTTCTCCAGCACCTCCTGGTCCGCGGACGGCCCCGTCTTGCCGCGCTTGATGATGGGCAGCTTCAGCTCGGTGAAGAGCACCTGCACCAGCTGCGGATTGGAGCCGATGTTGAACTCGCGTCCGGCGTGCTTGTAGACCTCCTTCACCTGCGACTCGACGGCCGCGTCCACCTTCACGGAGATGCGCGCGAGCTCCTGCGTGTCCAGGCTCACGCCCCGCCGCTCCATGCGCGCGAGGATGGGCAGCAGCGGCAACTCCAGCTTCTGGGCCAGCTCCGAGAGCTTCGCCTCGTCCAGCTCCTTCCACAGCTCCGGGGCGAGCCTGCGCGCGGCCTCGGCGCGCACCGCGAAGCCCAGCGCCAGCTCCTCCGGTGAGTGGTCCGCCAGCGCGCGGTCCTTCTTGCCGCGCCGCCCTTCGGCCGCGGGGGGCAGCGCCGGCAGCTCGGTCACGAGCCGCTCGCGCGCCAGGTCCGCCAGCGCGTGCTCGCGCCGCGAGGGGTTGAGCAGGTAGCTGAGCAGCTCCACGTCGTCGTGCGCGCCCGTGAGGTCGATGCCCTCGTTGGCGAGCACCAGGGTGAGCGCCTTGAGGTCATGGCCGCCCTTCTTCACCGCCGCGTCCTCGAGCACGGCCTTGAAGGCGGCGGCGAAGGCGTCCGGGCGCACCTGGGTGGCCCCGAGGACATCGTGGCGCAGCGGCACGTAGCGGGTGCTCGCGTCGGGCAGGGCCACGCCCAGGCCCACCAGCTTCGCGGCGAAGGGCAGGCCCTCGTAGGCCGGCACCAGGCTCACCGAGCCCGCCGCGCGCACCGCCTGGGCCAGCGCCTTGAGCTCCTCGTCCGTCGTGACGAGCGTCGTGGTGGTGGGCAGCGGCGCGGGCTTCTCCTTCGCGGGCTCGGAGGCCCCCGGCGGTCCGCCCTGCCCCGCCTGCGGCAGCTCCTTGAGCAGCGCGTAGAACTCCAGCTCGGTGAACAGCTCCCGGGCGCGCGTGGCGTCCAGCTCCTTGCGCGTCAGCTCCGCCACGCGGACGTCCAGCGGCAGGTCCGTCTTGAAGCTCACCAGCTGACGGGCGCGCAGCAGGCTCTCGCGGTGCGAGGCGAGGTTCTCGCGAACCTTCGGCTTCTTCACCTCGTCCAGCCGCGACAGCAGCGTGTCCACGTCGCCGAATTGCTGGATGAGCTCCGTGGCCGTCTTCGGGCCGATGCCCGGCACCTTGGCCACGTTGTCCACCGCGTCGCCGATGAGCGCCAGGTAGTCGCGCATCTGCTTCGGTTCGATGCCCAGCCGCTCCTTCACGTCCGCAGGCAGGGTGTGCACGTCCTTCATCGGGTCGAACAGGCGCACGTCCTCGTCGACAATCTGGATGAAGTCCTTGTCCCCGGTGACGACCTGGACGCAGAAGCCCTCCGCCTTCGCCTTCTGCGCGAGCGTTCCGATGACGTCGTCCGCCTCCCAGCCCGGCATCTCCAGGATGGGCAGGTTGAGCGCCTCCACCACGCGGCGGATGAGCGCGAACTGCGGCACCAGGTCCTCGGGAGGCCCTTCGCGGTTCGCCTTGTACGTGGGGTCGATCTTCTGGCGCTCCACGCGGCTCTCCTTGTCGAAGGCGAGCGCGACGTGGGTGGGCTTCAAGTCCCGCAGGGACTTGAGCACCATGCGCGTGAAGCCGAGCACGGCGTTGGTGGGCACGCCCTTGCTCGTCGTGAGCGGCGGAATCGCGTGGTAGGCGCGGAAGATGAAGCCGGACGCGTCGATGAGGACCAGGGTGGGCGCGGAGCGCGGAGGGCTGGTGTCGGCCATGCCCCCGTGCCTAGCGCGCCCGTCCCTCCCTGTCCACGTCGCGCGCTAGTTGCAGCTCCACTCCTTCTTCTTCGCGACGACCATCTCCTCCACGCCGTCACCCTTGACGGCCAGGTCCAGCACCGCCGCCAGGTCCGGACAGCCGCCGGCCCCACGGAAGGTGTTGAGCGCCAGCGTCGAGCAGAAGCCCGCCGCCTTGTTGAGGTCCGCGTTGCCCGCGTAGAAGCTGAAGCCCAGCTTCCACACGCGGCACGCGCGGCGGTTGTCCTCGCGGTCCGCCCAATGCCTGCCACGCTGGTAGGCCTTGTCCGCCATGTCCTGGAGGATGCTGCGCCGGTAGAACGACGGCTTGGACTCGGCCAGGTCGAGCATCAGCGACTTGTCCACCTCCAGCGCCTCGCGCAGCGGCTCCGACGCCTTCTCCGGGTCATCCGCGGCCAGGTAGCTCTGGCCACCCTTGAAGAGCTGATCCACCGTGGACATGGTCTTCATCATCTCGTCCGCGGCCCCGTGCAGCGCCGAGGACTCGTAGTTGGCGCGCAGCTTCTGCAGCGTGGCCAGGGCCTCGCTGCCGCGGCCGGACCAGTAGTCCATCATCGCCGCCTGCATCAGCTTGTTCGGGTAGCGCTGCTTCACCGACTCGAGCACCACCGTCTTCGGGTCCGTGGGCAGGTTCTCCTGGTTGAGCACCTCGGCCACCGGGCACGTCCAGGGGATGGAGTTCGGGTCCAGCTTCAGGCGCGAGATGAGGAACTTCACGAACAGCGGGTCCTTCGGCCGCCACTCGTTGCGGCGCAGGCGCCCGTCCAGCTTGAGCGTGTAGCCCAGGGGCGGCTGCAGGTCCTCGCGCGGCTGGTTCTGGCACCACACCGCCATGTACGTCTGGCAGCGCGGCACCGCGGCGCTCCACTGCGAGTTGTTCAGGTAGCGCTTGCAGTCATCCAGCGCGCGCTTCGTCACCTGCTCGGCCGCCTCGCTCGCCTTGGAGCGAGCGCGGCGGAAGTACTCGCTCTCGCGCGGAATCTTGCGGAACGACGCCAGGGCCTCCTCGGGCTTGAGGCGCTGCACCAGCTTCTCGCCCGCGGAGAAGTTCTCGTACGCCTCCTTCTCCAGCTTGATGCGGCGGATGAGGGTGTTGGCGTCCGTGTTGATGGGGTCCAGGTCCAGCACCTGGGAGCAGATCTGCTCGGCCTTCACCCAATTGGGAGCGCCCAGCTCGCTGGACGCGAAGGAGCGACACTCGCTGAGCAGGTCCGAGATCTGTTGCGCGGGGTCCACCTGCACGCCCGGCCCCATGGGGCGGTTCGTGTCCGAAGGCGTGGAGGGCAGCATCACCTTCACCACGCCGGCCACGAGCAGCACCGCCACCAGGCCACCGCCCGCCACGAACAGCTTCTTGCGCCGCGCGGCCTCCGGGTCTGCACCGCCGTTGCCAGCGTCTCGACGCCGACTGGGCGGAGGCGCGCCCGCGCCACGCCGGGAGGGCACCGCCGCCGCCTCTTCCTGCGGCGCCTCGAAGGTCAGCTCGATGACGCCGAACTGGAGCTGGTCTCCGGGCTGGAGCTCCACGGGCTCCGGGCCCAGCGGGTCTCCGTTGAGCAACGTGCCGTTGGCGCTGCCCAGATCCCTCACCAGGACGCCCCGGCTGGAAGCCTCGAGCTCCGCGTGCTTCCGGCTGACCGAGTCGTCCTCCAGGATGATGGCCGCCGGAGGAAGCCGGCCCACCAGCACCTTGCCCTTGAGCGGATACGTCTTGCCCGCCCAGGGCCCCACGGTGCCCCGCAGCAGCGGACCGCTCGCGCCACCTCCCGCGGGCCCGCCCGCCGGCTTCGGACGCTTCGCCAGCGCCCCACCCGGAGGAGGAGCGCCCGCGGGCTTCGACTTGACGCTCGGCAGGGCCCGCGTGGCGCGCGCACCACCGCCCTCGCCGCCCACGGGCATGGGCGGCTCGGAGCCGGCGGCCTTCGCGGCGCGCCGGGGGCCGGACGCGCGGCTGGGCGCGGCCTTGAGGCTCAGCGTGTAGTCACCGAGCACCACCTCGGACTGAGGAGTGAGGGCCGTGGGCTCGGCGATGGCTTCGCCGTTCACGAAGGTGCCGTTGGCGCTCCCCAAATCCTCGATGAAGACCGTACCCGCCTCGGTGAAGACGCGCGCGTGCGTGCGCGACACGCCTCCCTCGGTGAGCAGGATGTCACAGCCCGCCTGACGACCCAGCTTCAGCTCGCCGACGACTTCGTGCTCGTTCTCCGTGCCGTCGGGCAGACGGACGACCAATGTAGCCATGGCGCGTCAGTCCTCGCGGAAGATGCTCATGTTGACGGGGATGCCCTTGCGCTGAAGCTCGTCGTAGAACTTCGGCACGAAGCCGGACGCCACGAAGCGACCACGCACCTTGTGGTCCTCCGTGAAGCCGTCCTGCTTGTAATAGAAGATGTCCTGGAGCGTGACGATGTCGACCTCCATGCCGGACACCTCCGTGACGTAGCAGATCTTCCGCGTTCCGTCGGAGAAGCGCGTCTGCTGGACGATCATGTGCACGGCGCTGGAGATCTGTTCGCGGATGGCCTTCACCGGCAGGTCCATGCCGGACATGAGCACCATCGTCTCCAACCGGGCGATGGCGTCGCGCGGCGTGTTGGCGTGCAGCGTGGTGAGCGAGCCGTCGTGGCCCGTGTTCATCGCCTGGAGCATGTCCAGCGTCTCGCCCGAGCGGCACTCGCCCACGACGATGCGGTCCGGACGCATGCGCAGGCAGTTCTTCACCAGGTCGCGGATGGTGATGGCGCCCTTGCCTTCCAGGTTGGGCGGCCGGCTCTCCAACTGCACCCAGTGGTCCTGGGGCAGCTGCAGCTCCGCGGCGTCCTCCACCGTGACGATGCGCTCGTCGTCGGGGATGAAGGCGCTGATGATGTTGAGCGTCGTCGTCTTGCCGGAGCCGGTGCCGCCGGAGATGACGATGTTGCGCCGGGCCTTGACGCACATCTCCAGGAACTCGGCCATCTGCGCCGTCAGCGTCTTGTACTTGATGAGGTCCTGGATCTTCAGCGAGTCCTTCTTGAACTTGCGGATGGTGATGCAGGGACCCTTCAGCGCCAGCGGCGGGATGATGGCGTTGACGCGGCTGCCGTCCTTGAGGCGCGCGTCCACCAGCGGGCTGGACTCGTCGATGCGCCGACCGATGGGCGCCACGATTCGCTCGATGACGCCGAGCACCGCCTGGTTCGAGGAGAACGTCTTCTCCGACAGCGTCAGCTTGCCCTTCTTCTCGATGTAGATCTGGTTGGCGTGGTTCACCATGATCTCGCTGATCTCATCCGACGCGAGGAACGCCTCGAGGGGCCCCAGGCCCAGCGCCTCGTTGATGACGTCGGTGAGCAGCTCCTCCCGGTCCACGTCCTCCGGGAGCTCACCATCGGCCTCCATCTGGTCGATGATGTCGCGGATGGCCTTCTCGGTGCGACGCCACAGCTCGTCGTCACCCAGCCGGTCCATGTCCATGCGACGCAGGTCGAGGTACTCGATGAGCCGGTCGTGGATCTCCTTCTGGAGCCGCGTGTAGCGCTCCACCCGGGGGTCCACCTTCTTCTTGTTCTTCGCCAGCGCGGACGCCATCGACGCGGGCATGCGGCCCGCCGCGGGCTGAGGAGGCGGCGGCGGAGGCGGCTCCTCCTCCTCGTAGGGCTCCTCGTCCTCGTACTGCTCCTCCTCGGGGTAGCCCTCCTCCTCACCCTGGTCGTCGTAGGCCTCTTCTTCCTGGCCCGCGCGCGTCATCGCCGGACCCGCGTCCTCCAGCGGTTCCACGTTGATGATGTAGTCGCCGATGTAGATCTGGTCCGTCGGCTTCAGCACCTGTGGCGCGGCGATCTTCTTGCCGTTCACGAAGGTGCCGTTCGTGGACTTCATGTCCACGATGATGCACTTGCCATCCTTGGCGACGATGCGGGAGTGGTACTTCGAGACATTGCCCTTCGCGAGCATGATGTCATTGCCGGGCAGCCGACCGATGGTGATCTCCGGCTTGTGGTACTCACGCTGCTCGGTCCCGCCGCCCTTTTCCGCGAGGGTGATCAAAAACATGGGGCTGATGCTACCAAGCGCCTCTTCCACCTCAAAGCGTCGCTCGCAGCCGAATGCCCGCCCGCAAAGCCGACGGGCCGGCTCCCACCCCCGAAGGGGAAGGAAACCGGCCCGTGACGGGGCCCCTGGTGGGCCCCGGTGACACCTGGCGCCGGGTGAGCGGCGCCCCGTGTTTCAGTCGAAGATGTTGAAGTTCACCTCGGACCGGGCCTGCTTGTAGCGGCTCTTCACGTCCTCGATGATGGTGCGGACCTTGTCGGAGTCCGGGTTGACGATGCGCGGCGTGACGAAGATGACCAGCTCGCGCTTGGTCGAGTCGAAGCCGCGGCTCTTGAAGAGCTCGCCGACGATGGGGATGTGACCCAGGCCGGGAATCTTGGAGACGGACTTCTGCTCGTCGTGGCTGAACACGCCGGACAGGACGATGGTCTCACCGTGGCGCACGGTGACGTTCGTCTTCACCTTGCGGGTGCGGAAGCCCGGAATCGTGGACGAACCGCCGAAGGACACCGCGACGGACGTGTCGATTTCGGAGGCCTCGGCCTCGATCTCCGTCTGGATGTTGCCGTTGCGGTCCGCCGTGGGGCGCAGGTTCAGGATGACGCCGTACTTCTTGTACTCGACGGAGAACTGGTTGTTGGTGATGAGCGGAATCGGGACCTCGCCGCCCGCCAGGAACTCCGCCTTCTCACCGCTGGCGCACACCAGCTTGGGCTGCGCGAGCAGACGGCCGTAACCGTCGTTGCCCTGGAAGCCGATGGAGAAGTCCGCGCCCGCCGTCAGGCCCAGGTTGGAACCGCCCTGGCCGAAGGTGCCCGGGAACAGCTCCTGCGTCACCGTGGCCGCGGCGGACGCTGTGCCCGTGATGTCCAGGGGGTAGCGGATGCCGTAACGGTCGCGGCTGTTGCGGCGGATTTCGACGAACTGGACCTCCGACAGAATCATCCGCTTGATGCCGACCACGAGCAGGTTCTCCACCTTCTCGCCGATGGCCTTGGTGATGAGCTCCGCCTTCTGGAGGTCCTGCTGGCTCTCCACCGAGCCCTCCAGGAAGATGGTCGCGCCGACCACGTTGGCCTGCACGTTCTTCAGGCCGCCCTTCTGGAACGCGGCGTTCAGGTTCTGCGCCACCAGCTTCTTGGCGTTGGGGGCGATCTTCACGAACGACTTCACGTTCGGATACAGGCTCACCACCTGCTCGATGCGGTCCGCGTCCTGCGTGGTGTAGGCCTGACCGTCCAGGTAGATGCGGTCTCCCACCATGCGGACGGAGACGCCTTCGATCTCACCCAGCAGGCGCTTGATCTCCGCGATGACGTCGTTGGGGTCCTGCTTGCGCACGTTGATGAGGTAGCTGGTGCGCTGACCGGTGGTCTTCCAGATGAGGAGGGTCGTCTTGCCTTCCGCCTGGCCGGTGACGAGCAGCTGGCCGGAGCCGAGCGTCTTCACGTCGGCGATGGACGGATCGCCGAGGGCCACCTTGCTGAGGCCCGGGATGTTGAGAACCTTCTGGGCGCCCACCCCGAGGCTGAACGTGGTGCCTTCCTGGGCCAGGGCGGAGCCGCTGGCAACCAGGGCAACGAGCGCGCCCAGGGCGGCGGCATGCGTGAAGCGTGTGAACATCGTGCGTGTCCCCTCTTCCAAAGTCTCTGCGCCTACAGTCTCTGCGCTAACCCAAGCTTTGTTGCTGCCACCACACCGCCCAGAAGGTCCCGAGCGCGATGGCCACCCCGTAGGGGATGTGGCGCTGCGTGGAGGGCTCCGTCTCCGCGCGCGCCAGGCGAAGACGGACCGCCCAACGCCGCAGCGCCGCCGCCACCGTGTCCCAGACCGCCCCCTGCCACAGGAGCGAGACCACCGCCTGGGCCGCGCCCACCAGGGAGATGAACGCGGCGGCCGCCATCGACGCTGGGAACCCCAGCACGGCGCCCACCCCACCCATCAACTTCACGTCGCCCCACCCCATCCGCCCCCGGACCGCCGCGGGCACCAGCAGCAGTGCCAGGCCCACGCCCGACACCAGCCCGCTGATGAGCCCCTGGTCCAGCCCCCCCACCCCTTCGGTGGCGAGGCGCACTCCCAGCCCCACCGCCATCAGCGGGTAGGTGACCACGTCGAGGATCTCCCGGCGCATGACGTCCGTCACCACCGAGATCACCAGGGCCACTGCAAGGGCCGTCCAAAGCGCGAGTTGTCCAGGCGTCATCCGTCGCCTGTCCCATTCGCGTCCAGGCGTCCGGTATCAAACCAGGGACGCCTGGAGCCCGTCAATTGGCGAACAGCGAGAGCCCCCCTGGAACGAGGGGTGTCTCATCGTCTCAGCGGAAGATGAGCCGGATTTTCTCGCTGCAGATGAAGTACTCGTCCGAGTCTTCGATCTTGCGGCGTTTGATCCGCTGCTTGTTGAACCAGGTCCCGTTGGACGAGCCCAGGTCCTCGATGATCCAGTCATTGCCTTCCTGGCTGATGACGGCGTGCTCGCGCGACACCTTGCCGGAATTGATGACGAAGTCGCAGTGCTTGCCGCGGCCGATGACGTAGCGCTCCTTGACGATGCGCTCCTCGCCACCGTCCTCCGTGCAGAGGTAGAGCGCGGCGCCCTCCTCCTCGGCGAGCTCGTCCGCGGGCTCCTCCTCGGGCTCGGCCTGCTCCTCGTCCTCGAGGGGCGGCTCGTCCTGGTCGGGCAGCGGCTCCTCGTCCTCGACCATCTCGTCGGTGGGCGGGGGCGGCTCGTTCTTGCCCTTGATGAGGCGCTCGAGCTCCGCGGCGGTCTCCAGCACGCGCTCGGCCACCTCGCGGCGGACGGGGTCATTGTCCAGGCCGTTGGCGGAAGAGCGGTCCTCGGGAGGAGGCGGCGCGCCACGGCCCCCCGCACGGGCGGGCGCGGGTGGCTCGGCCTTGGGCGCCGGCGCGGGCGCCAGCACCGGGGGCGCGGAGGGACGGGCGGCGGGGGCCGCCGCCACGGGAGACGGACGCGAAGGCGCGGCCACGGGAGCAGGCGCGACGTGCGCCTCCCCTCGGGACTTCGCCTCGATGAACCCGTTGAGGCGCGCGAACATGAACAGCGCCTGGTTGATCAGGGCGTCGCGGTCCGAGCCCATCTGCTGGGCCATGTCTTCGTACGTCTCCCACAGGTGGTCGGCGATACCGACCTTGCGGGCGGGGCGTGAGTTCTGATCGATCATCGGTCTTGACTCGGACGGTACAGGATGACCCGGACTCTAACAGACACCTCTGGCCACGCCCAATTACTCGAACGCGGACAGGCCGAACGCGTTGAGCGTGTTGTCGGTAATCACGCTCAGGTTCAGCTGTAGAATTCCATCGGCGGAGGGGTAGGCGATGTAGGCCAGGGACGCCCCACCCTTCTGGGCCGCCACCACGGGACCCGGCAGCGTGTAGAACACCAGGCCCGCTCCCGAGGACGAGGACGTGTCCACGCCGAAGATGTGGTTGCGGATGCCGGACCCCACGGACACCACGAACCGATCACCCCGACTCAGCGCGCTGCTCGCGGTCGCACGAAGAGTGAGAGGTGGCGGCGTGGCCGGGAAGAGCGGCACCGTGAGGTCGCTCGACACGCCACAGGTGACGGCGGAGTTGGCCACCGTCGTCGTCTGGGTGAAGTCGATGGGGTGGAAGAAGTAGCTCGTCGGAATCTGGTAGCCCGGCCCCGAGTCCGCCACGTCGCGGGAGAGGACCTCACCCAGGTCGTTCACCAGCACGAAGGGCTGGTCCCCACCAGCGCGCACCGTGAAGAGGGGCAGCTCCGCGCAGTCCTCGGGAATGGGCGTCGTCGTCTCGAGCACCACCTTGCCGGCCTCGCTCGCGGGCCGGATGCTGGTCACCTTGAGGTCCGTGGTGCAGCGGATGTCCTGGTTCGCGAGGACGATGGAGTCGTCCACCCTCACCTGCCGGGAAACCTCGGCGGACTGGAGGACCACGAAGCTCGTGGGCGTGGTCAGGTCCCGCGTCTGGTCCACCATGGTCGGGAACGCGCCCTGGAAGATGAAGCGGAACAGCCCGTTCTCCACCGAGCCCTCGAGCAGCGTCCGCCGGGGGACGCTCGTTCCCGTCGGATTCGACGGGTCGCACGGGTACTCCACCACCTGGCTCACGTTGACGAGCGTGGAGGCGTCGCCCACCGTGATGGCCTGCTCCAGCTCGTTGCGGGCCTCCACCACCACGTTGGCCCGGCGCTGATCCAGGTCGAACTGACGCCGGTCGCTCGCCGAGAAGGTGGTGATGCTGCCGTTGGACGACGGCATCAGCCCCAGCAGGGGTACCGTCGCCGACGCGTCCGCGGTGATGGTCCCCTCCGCGCCCAGCAGCCGCAGCCGCAGGGTCGCCGTCGGGACCAGCGCCAGCCCCGTGGGCAGACCGTCCGGCGGACGGATGGGCAGCATCTTCGCGCCGCTCAGGTCCGTGGCCGTCAGGCCCGTCACCGTGTCCACCGCGAGCACGCCCGTGCACTCCGGCGCGCCACCGCATGACAGCTCGTCCTTGATGCCGAAGACGAACTGCCCCGCCGCCATCACCTGGGTCTCGTTCTGCGGCGTCTCCGCGTTGTCGGGGATGGACACGCGCGGGTGCGTCACCAGGTAGCGCACCGGGAAGTTGTCGAAGCCGCCGGACAAATCCCGCACCGCCGCGGAGGGCGTGGTGCAGTCGACGCTCGTCGCCGGGTTCGTGTCCGCCACCAGCAGCGTGCGGCCCGTCAGGCCCGTGGCCTGGCGCGTGGCCACGACGAGCTGGTCGTTCGGGAGCACCGCCATCGCCTGCACGGACTCACCCGGCTGCAGGCAGAACAGCGTCACCGCCGCCGGAACGGTCTCGCCCGCCACCAGGGCGAGGGGGCCGGGCACCCGCTGACGCTCGATGCGCGAGCCGCCCGTGTCGGGCTCGAAGGGCGCGTCGGGGTCCTGGATGCCGTAGTAGAGCACGCCGGGCCCGGGCGTCTGTCCCTGGGGCACGGGCGCGGGCGAGCGCGCCGCGAACGCGGTGATGAGGCTGCGGCCCTCGATCCGGAGCACCTGCACCAGCCGCTCCGGGTCCGCGGCCACCACGGAGATCTGCGAGGCGCCGGCGCTGCGCGCGTAGACGTAAGGCCCCGGGTGGTCCGCGCCTTCGTCGGTGTAGCCCACGTCGCGCGTGAGCGAGTCCGGCCGGTCCAGCACCGGGATGGCCAGCGTCTGCAGCGGGTTGGGCGCGGGGATGAACTGCTTGGGGTCCTTCGACAAGTCGAGGACCTGGAGCTCGTCGCGGTCCGAGGACGTGACGAAGACCAGGTCGCCGACCATGGCCAGGTCATAGGTGCCGGACAGGCCGGCGAAGCCCGTGGTGGCCTGGGTATCCGAGCAGCCGGCGCCCAGCCCGGCGCACGCGAGGAGGACGGTGAGGGTGCCGCGCTTCACGGGGAGGACTCCTGACACACGCTGGTGCCCTGACGCGTGTCGCGGAGCTGCTGCACGCCGAGCAGGGCGACCCGCCGCGCATCCTGCGGCCGGTCGAGGTTGGGGATGTCGATGACGGCGACGCGTCCGTCGCCAAACGTCGTGGTGAACAGGCGCGCCGAGTTGTTCCGCACGTCCGCCGTCAACCCGTAGGGCTGGCTGGGCTGGGCCGGGTCCTGGTCTCCGACGAGCACCTGGGCCACCAGCTGTCCCACCTCCTCGTCGTAGATGGAGACCGCCTCGTCGCCACTGCCCGTCACCGCCACCAGGTTGCCGCGACCAGCGGCCCGGGGGATGACCTCCAGCTCGCTGGCGCCCTCGGGCAGCGACTGCGCGGACACCACGCGCAGCGTCGGCAGGTCCGCGCGCGCGTTCTCGATGTCGATGATGAGCAGCGTGTCCGGACCTCGCGCGAGCAGATAGACGCGCTCGCGGTCCAGGTCCACCTGCGTCGGGTCGTCGCGCCGCGGCAGGGACACCACCGCCACGCCGCGCGCCTCGCGGATGGAGTAGATGCTCCGCACGTCGGTCTCCAGCACCCGGTCGGTCGCCGTGCGGTCCACCAGGCGCAGCACGTATGCCGCCGACAACGTGCCCAGCTGCTGCGTCGCGGAGTTGCGGCCCGACGCGTAGAGGTACCGGCTGCCGATGGCCACCGAGTGCGCCGCGCCCGGCAACAGCCCGTTGACGCCCAGCGGGACGAAGCTCGCCGGGCTCAGCGAGTCGCGCGTGGGGGCCGCCGCGGGCAGGTCCACCAGATACCCCTGGAGGTCGGACTGGGTGTCCGTCGTCGGCGGGCCGACGAGCTCCGTGTGCGTCACCCACACCCGGCCGTCCGGGTTGAAGCGGTCCACCGTGACGCCCAGCGGCGCCGGCGCGCCCGGGACACCATCCTTGTTGGCGCCCGGGACGCCCACCAGCGAGAGCGCGTTGACGCGGCAGTCGCGGTTGGACGCGGACTGCGCGCACGTCAGGCCCAGCCCGTCATCCGCCACGTCGATGACCTGGAGGTAGCTGCCCTCGGCGCGCGTCGGGACGAACAAGCGGGGCGAGCGGCCCGGCGGGGTCCAGAGCGTCATCTCCCCGGCGAAGCTGTCGATGCGCACGTAGCTGCGGTTGGCGTCGACCTTCAGGTCGGTCAGCAGCGCGGGGAAGCTTCCGACCTCGGCGGCGTCGGCGAAGTCCTTGCCGAAGGGCCGCAGGCCCAGGGCGTCCAGGTCCAGCGCCGTCACCGCGCCGGATTCGTAGCACTTGTCGAAGTTGGCTCCCGCCACGTACAGGAATCCGTTCGTGGACTGGGTGACCTCGGGTCGCCAGAAGGCGACACCGCTCGGATAGACGAGGCGAGTGGACGGCGGAGGCTTCTGCGTGGTGTCGACACAAGACGACAGCAGCAGCAGCGCGGAGGTGACGAGGTAGGGGCGCATCAGAGGGGGCGGGAGTGTAGGAAGGGGCCTCCCCCCGGGCAACCGGAAAGGGGCCGCGCCATTCCCGGGCGCACGGCAGCCGACGAACCGGCGCCCCCGGGGACGTGCTCCATCCCCCGGGGGGCAGGCGGCCGCGTGCAGGCCGTCAGGCCGCGACTTCGGCCTGGATCTTCGAGAAGTCGGCCACCTGGTTGAACAGGGCGCCAATCTCCGTGAGCAGCCGGATGCGGTTCTCCCGCAGCTCCTTGTCCTCGGCCATCACCATCACCTTGTCGAAGAAGGTGTCCACGACGGGCTTCAACCCGGTGATTTCCTTGAGGGCGCCCGCGTAGTCATCCCCCTGGAGCAGCCCCGTCACGGACGTGCGCGCCTGGGAGAAGGCGGTGTGGAGCTGCTTCTCGGCGTCGTCCACCAGCTTCTGGGCCTGCGTCTGGCCCCCCGCCACGTCGCGGCCCTGCTTCTCCACGATGTTGACCACGCGCTTGAAGGCCGCGGCCAGGGGCTGGAAGTCGGCCCGCCCGACGATGAGGCTCAGCGCCTCCAGGCGCTTCTGGGCGGCCACCAGGTCATCGAAGCCCGCCGCGAGCACCGCCTCCACCACGTCCGTGCGGTGCTGCTCCCCCCACAGCGCCTTGAGGCGCCCGCGGAAGAACTCCAGCACCTGCTCGCGCGGCGCGGGGTCGCCCGCCTTGCGCTTGACGTTGGCCAGCCGGGGGGCGAGCAGCCGAAGCGCCTCGTCCACCGCCGCAGACAGGCTGAAGCGGTAGCCCCGCCCCAGCACCAGCCGGATGATGGCCAGACACGCGCGGCGCAGGCCGAACGGGTCCGCCGCGCCGCTGGGCACCTTGCCGATGGCGAAGATGCCGCACAGCGAGTCGAGCCGGTCGGCGATGCCGATGAGCGCGCCCGCGTCCTGCGTGGGCAGCGCGTCCTCGGCGCCTCGGGGCAGGTAGTGCTCGAAGATGGCCAGGGCCACCGCGTCCGGTTCGCCGCTGGCCCGCGCGTACTCGCGGCCCATGACGCCCTGGAGCTCCGGGAACTCGCCCACCATGCCGGTGACGAGGTCCGCCTTGGCCAGCGTGGCCGCGCGCTCGATGGTGGCGCTCTCCCCTGCCCGCTTCGTCTGCCCGGCCAGCCACACCGCCAGCGAGCGGAAGCGCTCCACCTTCTCCAGATAGGTGCCCAGCTGCCCCTGCCACACCACGCGGCCCAGCTTCTCCACGCGGTCGGCGAGCGGCGTCTTGCGGTCCTCGTCGAAGAAGAAGCGGCCGTCCGCCAGCCGCGCGCGCAGCACGCGCTGGTAGCCGCGCAGGCTGAGCTGCTCGTCGCGCACCGGCGTGTTCGACACGGCGATGAACTTGGGCAACAGCTTCCCCGCCCCGTCCACCAGCGAGAAGTAGCGCTGGTGGCTCTTCATCTCCTGCACCAGCACCTCCGCCGGCAGGTCCAGGTGGCGCTCTTCGAACGTGCCCACCACGGGGCTGGGCAGCTCCACCAGGTTGGTCACCTGGTCCACCAGGCCCTCGTCCTCGAGCAGCGCGCCGCCGGCCGCCTTCGCCGCCGCCGTCACCTTCTCGACCAGCTGGGCGCGGCGCTTCGCGATGTCCGCCACCACGTTCGCCTTCGCCAGCGCGGCCTCGTAGTCCCCAGGCGCCTTCAGCTCGATGGCGCCGGGCGACAGGAAGCGGTGGCCGTACGTCACGCGGCCGCTCTTCACGTCGCCGAAGATGACGGGCACCACGTCGCCGCCGAGCAGCGCCACCAGCCACTGCACGGGCCGGGCGAAGGAGGACTCCACGTCACCCCAGCGCATGGACTTGCGGAAGTTGATGGAGTGCACCGCCGCGTACAGCGCGTCCGGGACGATGTCCGCCGCCGCGCGGCCCTTCTCCTCCACGCGCGCGGACACGTACTCACCCTTGGCCGTCTGCGCGCGACCGAGCTGGTCCACCGAGAGCTTCAGCCCCTCGGCGAACTTCTCCGCCGCCTTGGTGGGCTTGCCCTGCGCGTCGAACGCGGCCTTGGCGCTGGGCCCCAGCACCTCCTTCACCACGTCCTTGCCCGCGTCCGCCACGTCGCGCACCCAGACCGCCAGGCGCCGGGGCGTGCCGTAGACCTTCACCTCACCGTGCTCGAGGCGCGCGTCCGCCAGGCGCTCCGTCACCACCCGGCGCAGGTCCTCCAGCGCGGGGGCGATGAACGAGGCGGGGATCTCCTCCGCGCCCACTTCCAGGAGCAGATCACGCGCCACGGGTCACCTCCGCCTTCTCCTTCTTCTCCACCGGCTTGTTGAGCTGCACCGTCTTCCAGTAGTCGCTGGCGGCCTTGCCCTCGAGGATGGCGGGCTGCTCCCCCACCGTCCACGGCGTCTTGAGCAGCGGATAGCCCAGCCGCTCACGCATCTGGAGGTAGCCCTCCGCGCACAGCCGCGCGTTGTCCCGCACGCGCTTGATGAAGGCGGCGCGCTCCGTGACGGAGATGGCGCCGCGCGCGTCCAGCAGGTTGAACGTGTGCGAGCACTTCAGCGCGAAGTCGTACGCGGGCAGCGGCAACTGCCGCTCGATGAGCCGCTTGCACTCCTTCTCGTACGCGTCGAACAGCGAGAAGAGCATGGCCGCGTCCGACTCCTGGAGCGCGTACCGGCTCATCTCCACCTCGTTCGGGTGGAACACCTCGCGGTACTTCACGCCCTTGACCCACTCGATGTCGAAGACGTTCTCCACGTTCTGCAGGTACATGCAGATGCGCTCGAGCCCGTACGTGAGCTCCGCGGAGACGGGCTTGCAGTCGAAGCCGCCGCACTGCTGGAAGTAGGTGAACTGCGTCACCTCCATCCCGTCGCACCACACCTCCCAGCCCAGGCCCCAGGCGCCGAGCGTGGGCGACTCCCAGTCGTCCTCGACGAAGCGGATGTCGTGCTCGAGCGGGTCGATGCGAATCTTCCGCAGCGACTCCAGATACAGCTCCTGCACGTTCTTGGGCGCGGGCTTGAGGATGACCTGGAACTGGTGGTGCTGGAACAGCCGGTTCGGGTTCTCACCGAAGCGGCCGTCCGCGGGGCGCCGAGACGGCTGCACGTACGCCACGTTCCAGGGCTCCGGCCCCAGCGCGCGGAGGAACGTCGTGGGAGCCATGGTGCCCGCGCCGACCTCGAGGTCATACGGCTGCGTGGAGAGGCAGCCCTGGTCGGCCCAGTGCTTCTGGAGCGTGAAGATGAGGTCCTGGAAATACATAGCGATGGTGTCCTTCTCGCAGTGCGTCGAAGGAAAAAGAGCCCGCGGACCCTATTGAGGGGGTCCGAGGGCGTCAAGGACGGCGCTCACTCCTTGTACAGGGGGAGGTCCGCCAGTCGAATCTGCAGCTTCGTCACCTCGCCGGGCTTCACCGGCGCGGACAGGCGCCGGCTCACCCCGTCGGGGCTCGTGGGGTCGACCAACCTCAGCGTGTACGTCCCCACCGGCAGCGGGAACTTCAACAGCGGCGTGGTGCCCAATTGGGTGGCGCCGTCGAACACCGCCGCCCGGGGCACCGTGTAGAGGGTGATCCACCCGAGCCCAGCCTTCGCCGCGCCCTTGGGGGTGCTGGTGTCCATCACCTCCGCCAGCGCGTCCGGGTCCTTCGTCACCGTGGTGACGGGCTCGTCCTCCGGCTTCTCCTTGCCGGCGTACACCCGCGCCTTGCGCGTGACGGGCTTGGAGGCCTCGGCGTTCCGGGCCACCTGGGCCGGGTCCTCCTTCGGCGACTCCTTCCCCTTGCGCACCGTGGCGGTGGACGCGGGGCGAACCTCGGGCGTGGTCGGGGGTGGCTCCGGCGGGGTCTCGGGCTGGGCGGTGGGCTCTGGCGCGGAGGGTGCCTCGGCCTGCTGGGCGCCAGGACGGGGGTCCGGCGCGGGCGCGGTCCCCGGGAAGCCCGGCGGAGGCCCCGGCTTCTGCTGGGGCGGCCACTCCGCGTTGAGCGTGGGGTCGACAGGGGCCTGTGGATCCAGCTCCGCCTTCACCCAGGCCTTCGCGGACTCGTACGCGGGAACGAACTGGGCGCGGATCATGGGCTGCGTCGACGCCCAGCCCGCGGCGCCCAGCAGCGCGAGCAGGAACAACCGTCCCATCCAGCGGGACTTGGGCTTCGCGGCCGGCGTGTGCACCGGCGTGTCCGAGCGCGACACGCCCCGTCCACGGCCCGCGGACCCGGCGCCAGGGCGCGGAGGACGGGTGCGGAACTGCTGCGTCGACAAGTCACTCGGCTCGTCGAGCGAGTCCACGTCCTCCTGTGGCTCCTCGCGCGCCGCGGGACGCGGACGCGGCGTGCGGGACGTGCTGCCCGCCTCCAGCAGCGCGCGCGGGGCACGCGGCGTCGTCGAGGCGGCCTCGGAACCGGTGCGCCGCTGGGGCATGGGCTTGGGACCGCTGCCCGCGCGCGTGGGGACCTCCGGGTCCGTGGGCGTGGCCGGACGCCGCTGGGGAACCGGCTTGGGCGCGCTGCTCCCATCCGTGCGCCGCTGCGGCGTCGGCTTGGGCGCGCTGCTCCCATCCGTGCGCGCCGTGCGGGCCGCCGTCGGCGTCGGCAGCTGCGCGGTGGCGCCCATCTCACCGACGTCGTCCTGCTGCAGCTCGTCGGCCGCCTCGCTCACCCGGGCGTCCTCGGCGCGGCTGGCCAGCTCCAGGAGCGTGCGCGTCTTCTGGCGCTTCTCCTCGAACAGCTCGCCCATCACCGCCGTGACGCCGTCCTCGTCGAACAGCTCGGGCCCGAGCGCCGCCTCGATGGCCCGCGCCATCTCACGGCCGCTCGTGAAGCGCTGCGTCGCGTCCCGGGCCAGCGAGCGCATCACCACCGCATCCAGCGCCTCCGGGATGTCCGGGTTGGCGGCGCGGGGCGACGTGACGTTCGCCTCGACGATCTGCAGCATCACCGCGGCCTCATGCGGGCCGTTGAACAGCCGCTGGCCGGTGAGCATCTCGTGGAGCATCACGCCCACGGAGAACAAGTCGCTGCGGCCGTCCATCGCGTGGCCACGCACCTGCTCCGGGGACATGTACCCACTGGTCCCCTTCACCGTGCCCACCTGCGTGCGCCCCAGCCGCCCCCTCGCCTTCGCGATGCCGAAGTCGATCACCTTGACGACGCCGTCATAGGTGAGCATCACGTTCTTCGGGGACACGTCCCGGTGCACCACCGCCACCGAGCGGCCCGACGGGTCCGTGAAGTGGTGGGCGTAGTGCAGCCCCAGGCACGTGTCGCGGATCACCCGGCCGATGAAGCCCAGCGGCAGCCCGTACTGGCGCCGCGAGGCGGCCTTGATGACCTGCTCCAGGTTCTGCCCGGGCAGGAACTCCATCGCCAGGAACAGCTCGCCGCCGTCCTCGCCCAGGTCGAAGACCTGTCCGATGTTCGCGTGCGAGAACGCCGCCGTGATTCGCGCCTCATCCAGGAACATCTGGACGAATTGCTCGTCCTTCTTGATGTCCGGGAGGATCTGCTTGACGGCGACGAACTTGCGAAATCCGCCCGGCCCCGAGGTGAAGGCGAGGAACAGCTCCGCCATCCCTCCCATCGAGAGGCGGGTGAGGATCTCGTATTTTCCAATGCGCCGCCCCCGGTCGGGATCTTCGCTGGCGCCATCCTGCCTGGCCATGAAGCGGGGCATGTTACCCGTGCGCTGCGTCCACGTCGATGACAGTCGCGCGAAAAGGACCCACCTCCTGGGTGAGCCGAGCCACCAGCCGTGCCCACTCCCCCACGCCCGGATGGAGTCCTCTACAGTGCGCTGTTCACATCACGCGGGCCGAAAGCCGAGCCCCTCTCCGAAAGGACGCCCATGTCTCGCGACGCAGCGCAGCCTCGACTCCTGCTGGGAATGCTGGCCACCCTCGTGCTGCTCGCCTGTGCTCCCGCGCACGCCGACGAACAGGCCGTGGCGCCCAAGGACACGAATACCCAGTCCTCCCAGAAGAAGGACGGCGCGAAGCAGGAAACCCCCGCGAAGGAGGACACGAAGCAGGCCCCCGAGGACACCGGGCCGGGCGAGGGCGGCCAGTGCACTGGCAAGGCGACCTTCTGTGGCGTGTACTCGAGCGTCTTCTGTAACAGCCAGCCGGGCTGTTCCTACTCGTACGCCACCAAGCGGTGCATGGGCCTCGCCATGGATTGCACGAAGGCCACGAACGCGGCCTTCTGCAAGAAGATCAAGGGCTGCAACTGGAAGTGAGCCGCCCCGTCAGGCGCTGAGGGCGCGCACCCGGGCCGCGAGGTTCTGCGTGAAGAGACGGTAGATGCGCAGGGCCGCGGCCTCGTGGGTGTCCAGGTAGTGCTCGAACGCCGTGCGGCTGATGCGCAGCGCGCGCACGGCCGTGCGGGCCCGCACGTGCGCGGACACCGGCGCGTCCTGCACCAGGGAGATCTCCCCGAGATACTCCCCGGGCCCCAGCGAGTTGAGCAGCCGCGCGTCCGACTCCGGGCCGCTGAAGACGTCCACCGTCCCCTCCATCAGGACGAGCAGCGCCACGCCGGGCTCTCCCTTCTCCAGCACCACCGAGTCCTGCGCGAGCACCACCTGCCGGGCCTGCCGGTAGAGGTCCTTCATGTCCTCCAGCGACAGCTCGCTGAAGATGGGGATGGCCTTGAGGAAGCGATAGCCGTTGGCCACGGGCGTGGTGGCGGGCGCGTTGCGACGGCCGAGCACCGCCTCCGCCTCCGCGTTCATGCCCATGCGACGCAAGAGGCGCGCGCGCTCGGTCACCATCGCCGGTTCGGCCCGCGCCACGTCGGAGCTGGTCAACGCGTCCACCAGCACCGCGAGCGCGCGGTGCGTGAAGCCCTCGACATCCAGCAGCCGGCACATGCGCAGCACGGCCTCGATGTAGCGCGGGTCCTCGGGCGTCACGCCGCCAAGGGTCTCCACCTCCGCGTGAGGCTGACCGAGCTCGCGGTAGAGGTCCGCCGCGTCGAAGGGCCGCTTGAGGCGCACCAGGCACTGCGCCATGGACTCACGCGCGCCCAGGCCTCGGTACACCTCCAGCGCGCGCTCCAGCGCCCCCGCGCGCTCGAAGGCCGCCGCGGCGCGCTCGGACTCACCCGCGCGCAGCCACGCCTCCCCCGCCTCCATGTACTGACCGCTCTGCACGTAGAGGTCGGCGGCCGCGGCGTCGTCGCCGCTGCCGTCCATCAACCGCGCGGCGCCCAGGAAGTCCCGGGCGCGACGCAGCACCTCCACCAACCCGCGTCGCTCCTTCACCGGCCCCTGCGCGGCCTGCTTGCGCAGCCGCTCGCGCTGGGAGGCGCCCAACTCCTCGTAGAGCTGCGCGGCCTGCTCCGTGTCCTCCAGCTCCACCAACGACCGCACCGCGCGCAACGCCCCTTCTGCATCCGTCCCCATGCGTGCTCCCCCCACGCGAAGCCCCACTGTGGCTCCTGGCATGTCTCATCCTCCGGCCCGGTTGGCCGCCAGAAAAGGCCCGGTTCGACGCTTTGTATCGCGACGACACCGAATGACACGACGCCCCCATACCTCGTACAGGCCTTAAACGTGAGATAGAAAGCATCCAGCCGGATTCATCCCATGCCCCGCGCACGGCCCATCACCGTCTCGACCTGGACGCCCGCCGGAGCCCCCGGTGTCCAGGTCCTCCGAGTAGAGGATGACACCCGGCTGTGGACCGGCCACGCCACCGCCTACGGCCTCACCGTGACGTACTCGGGCGCCTTCGACTTCTGGTATCGCCAGCGCGTCTGGAGCCACGGTCCCGGCCCCCGGCTCAAGCTCAAGGAGCCCGGCGAGGTGCACCGCGACGAGCGGGTCCACGCCCCCGTCACCGCGCAGTCCATCACCCTCGCCCCCGCGCTCGTGGAAGACGCGGCGCGACAGCTCGGCCTCACCGCGGCACCCCACCTGACGCACGCCGTGAGCCACGGGCATGGGCGCACGGAGTCCACCGCGCTCGCGCTCCACGAGGCCCTGGCCCGAAGGACGCCGGATGCGCTCGAGCGCGACAGCCTCATCGCCCAGACACTCGAGGCGCTGCTCTCCGAGTACGGCGAGGCCCGCCCCAGGCTCTCGCGCGCCACGCACCGCCCCGCCGTGTCGCGCGCGCGTGACGTCCTGCATGCGAGCTACACGCGGAACGTGGACCTGGAGTCGCTCGCGACGAGCGTGGGGCTCAACAAGTTCCATCTGCTGCGTGTGTTCCGGGCGGAGCTGGGCCTGCCTCCCCATGAGTACGTGACGCACCTGCGCGTGGCCCGCGCGAAGACGCTGCTCACCCAGGGGCTCTCCGCGAGCGCCGTCGCCGTGGAGGTGGGCCTCTATGACCAGAGCCAGCTCAACCGACACTTCGGGCGCATCGTCGGACTGACACCCGGGCAGTACGCTCGCGCGATGCGACGTCAATAACGCCCAAGCACGTCTCCTCCCCTCGCCTCTATTCCTCGGTGCCGCCGACACGCCGGCGCTCGCGACCGTCCGCGAGGCCGCTCCACCGAGGAACACCGATGCACCGCTCGCGCGCATTCGCTCCCCCGCTGCTGACGTCCCTGCTGCTCGTGGCGACAGCGCCCCTGACCCACGCCTCTTCCACGAACGAAGCGTCGAAACGATCTCCCGCCTCGAGCGGCGCACGGGCCACGTCGACGGCGCAAGCCACGAAGACCCTCCAGCCGATTCAGGTCACCTGGCTCGGCCACGCCGCGTTCGAGGTGCGCTCACCCGGAGGCACCCGCCTGCTCATCGACCCGTGGCTGAAGGAGAACCCGAGCACCCCCACGCAATGGAAGGACCTCGCCCGCTTCGCCCAGGAGAAACCGGCCGCCATCCTGGTGACACACGCCCATGCAGACCACGCCGGTGATGTCCCCGAGCTGGCCCGCGTGACGGGCGCGCTCGTGGTCACCACGGGCGAGCACCTGCGCGCGATGAAGATTCCCGAACCCCAGCAGCACAGCGTCAACGTGGGGGGAAGCTTCCGGGTGGGCGACATCCAGGTGGATGCGGTGCCCGCCATGCACTCGACGGAGCCCGGAGGCAGGCCGCTGGGCTACGTGCTCACCTTCGCGGATGGACGCTCGCTGTATCACACGGGCGACACGTGGCTCTTCGGCGACATGTCGCTCATCCAGGAGCTCTTCCATCCGGACATCCTGTTGCTCGCGGCCGGCGGTGGCAGATGGGCGATGGGGCCGGACGCCGCGGCGCTCGCCGTGCGCAAATACTTCCGCCCGTCGCTCGTCATCCCCATGCACTACGGCACCTTCGAGCCTCTCTCCACCGAGGCCCAGGTCCGCGCCGCGTTCCCAGAAGACCGCCGCGTGCGGTTCCTCACGCCCGGCGAGCAGACCCCCCTCTGACGACACTCACCGCCGAGGCCGCGTGCTCGGGCGACGTCGCGGCTTCGGTGCACCTCGACGCGCCTGGCTCCGGGGACCCCGACGCGCGGGCGGCTTGGCGCCCCCGGGCCCGTCGACACTCGACAGCACCAGGTGTTTCAGCAGCGCGTACACCGGCGTCGGGTCGAACTTCGGATCCAACAGCGCCTGCAGCGCCAGTCCGTCGAAGCACGACTTGATGATGACGGCGTAGTGGTGGTCCAGCGGCTCGGGGCGCGACGCCTCCCCGCCTCGGTACCGCGCCACCGTGCGGGCCACCTCCACGTCCCCTTCCGCCTGGAGCTCCGCGACGGCGGAGGTGAGCTCCGCGTTGCGCAGCCCCAGCGCGAACAGCTCGTAGCGCAGGCGGAACTGCTCGGGTGACGCGCGCAGGTGGCGCTCACCCCACGCGAAGCTCGTGTCCGCCAGCTCCTCCAGCGGCGTCTCGTCCCGCAGCTTCTTGAGCTCCGCCACGTACTGCGCGCTGTGCGCCCGCGTGACGGCGAGCAGCAACGCGTCCTTGCTGCCGAAGTAGTAGTGCACCAGGCCCTGGTTCACCCCGGCCACGCGCGCTACCTCCTTCACCGTCGTCGCGTCGTAGCCCCGCTCCGCCAACACGCGCGAGCTGGCGGCGATGAGCCGCTCCCGGGCATCCGGCTCGCCCGCGAGCGCCGGCTCGGGCTGAGGGGACGACGGCTTCTTCGGGCTGCGTGGACGGGCCATCTGTCTCCCATAGGACGCCACACACCTACCCGCAAGCACCCCGATGCCGGCCGCCCGGTCGCCTTGACATCGCTCGGGCGCCGCCTTAGTTAGTCGTGTAACTAAATTAGTCGAACGACTAAGAGCACGGGAGCACGACATGAAGATCCAGACCCAGGGAGTCCTGACGGGCGTGTTGGCGGCGGCGGTGTTGGCGGGAGCGCCGGCGTGGGCGGATGACGCGGGCGAGCTGATTCCGTCGCGGGAGCGGGAGCGGCGGGGCTCGGTGCTGCTGGAGCTGCAGCCTCCCGCGCTGGACGCGTCCATGTACGGCGTGCGGCTGGACATCTCGCCCAAGTTCGACGGGCGGTTCTCCTTCGGCCTGATGACGCGCGCGGGCCAGTGGGGCAACGCGGTGGGCGTGCGCACGCGCTTCGAGGGGGCGGAGCTGGGCGAGGTGAAGCTCAACTACGCGGTGGGCGCGGACGCGCGCTACACGGTGACGACGTTCGCGAACGGCACGCTGCGGCCCTTCGTCGGGCTGACGGCGGGCTTCGAGGAGTTCGTGGCGCGCGCGGGCAAGGGCCCCTCGCAGAGCGCGAGCACGGCGGCCTTCGTGGAGCCCGCGGTGGGCCTCATGTGGCGGCCGGGCGCGGGGCGGCTGGGCCTGACGGCGCGCGGAGGCCCGGGCTTCACCTTCACGGACGTGCGCACGCTGCGCATCTCGAATGGGGAGCTGAAGCTGCGTCAGGTCTACCCGACAGCGTCACTCGGCCTGCTCGTCGTCCTCTGAGCATCCGACGGCCCAGCGTGTCGGGCGCGTGACAGGCAAGGCCCACCCCGTCGTGCCCACCCCCTGAGTCCCTTCTTCACCGTGGTGAGCTTTCCCATCGGACGGCCCCGCATCCCGGGCGCCGCCCTTCACATCGTCGCTTCCGACGCGTCGCTGGAGTCCCTCTCATGAGGACGTCGTTCCTGGCCCTCACCCTCACTCTGGGGGCCCTGCTCGGGCTCGCCTGCGGGCGCTCCCCTCCTCCTCCCGCGCCTCCCACCGCGGTGCGCATCGCCACCGTGGGCCGCGCCGGGACGACGGCTGATGCGCGCTTCTCCGCGGAGATTCAGCCCGCCACGCGCGTGGACATGGCCTTCAAGGTCGGCGGCTACGTGGAGTCCATCGCGAAGGTGAAGGACGTGGACGGACGCCCCCGCCTCATCCAGGAGGGCGACGCCGTGCGCGAGGGCATGGAGCTGGCCGCGCTGCGCAAGACGGACTACTCGCAGAAGCTCACCGAGGCCCGCGCGGCGCTCTCCCAGGCCCGCGCCGCCGAGGAGCAGGCGCGCATCAACTTCGAGCGCACCACGAAGCTCGTCGCCGCGGAGGTGTCCACGCCCGCGCAGCTCGACGCTGCCCGCACGCAGAAGGACAGCGCCGTCGGCGCCTCGGCCGTCGCCCAGGCCCGCGTGGACGAAGCCCGCACGGCGCTCGAGGACACCCAGCTGCGCTCGCCGCTCTCCGGCGTGGTGCTCAAGCGCGCCGTGGAGGTGGGCGTGCTGGCCGCGCCCGGCACCATCGCCTTCTCCGTGGCGGAGACGCGCAGCGTCCGGGTGGTGTTCGGCGTCCCGGACACGCTGCTGCCCAGCGTCCGCCTCGGCGCGCCCCAGGCCGTCATCACCCAGGCCTTCCCGGGGCAGCGCTTCGAGGGGCGCATCTCCCGCATCGCCCCCTCCGCGGACCCGAAGAGCCGCGTGTTCGCGGTGGAGGTCTCCATCCCCAACGAGGACCAGCGGCTCAAGCCGGGCATGGTGGCCGCGCTGTCGCTGCGTGATGGCGGATCCGCCCGACTCCAGCCGGAGCTGCTCGTGCCGCTGGCCTCCATCGTCCGCGCGCCCGGCAAGCCGGACGGGTTCGCCGTCTTCGTGTTCCAGCAGCAGGACGGCAAGTCACTCGTGCGTGCGCGCGAGGTGGAGCTGGGCGAGTACCTGGGCAACGTCATCCCGGTGCGCAAGGGGCTGGAGGCCGGTGAGCGCATCGTCGTCACCGGCGCCAGCCTCCTGTCGGACGGCGAGGCGGTGGAGGTGATTCCGTGACGCCCGAGCAAGCGGAGCAGGCAGAGCGCGAGCGCGACGAGGCGCTGGTCCGCCACAAGCACAACACCGCGCGCTACTTCACGGAGAAGCGTCAGGTGGCCTGGGTGTTCCTGGCCTTCACGATGGTGTGGGGCGTCTATGGCTACTTCAAGATGCCCAAGGCGAAGGACCCGGTCATCGCCGTGCGCGTCGCGGTGGCCACGTGTCTGTGGCCCGGCGCGGAGGCGGAGAAGATTGAACAGCTGGTCACCCGCCGCATCGAGCAGAAGATCTCCGAGAACGCCAGCGTCGAGAAGATTGAGTCCATCAGTCGCACCAGCCTGTCCGTCGTCTACGTCACCCTGAAGGAAGACGTCGCGGACCGGGCCAAGGAGTTCGACGACATCCAGGGACGGCTCGACACGATTCGCGATTTGCCGAGCGGCGCCGGGCCGGTGCAGTTCCTCAAGGACTTCGGCGACACCGCGACGCTGATGCTCACGGTGGCCAGCCCCCCGGCGAACGATGTGGAGCTGGAGCTGCGCTCGCGGGCCGTCGCCCGAGCCATCGAGGACGTGCGCAAGTCCGCGTCCTCCTCCGCCCCCCGGGCCACAGTGGTGGTGAGCTTCCCACCCTCCATCAACGCGACGTCCATGCAGCGACTGGGGGACCAGGCGCTGCGCTTCTTCGACGAGCTCCCCGAGACAGACGACGCGCGCTTCATCCAGAGCCCCGGCTTCATCGGCGTGGACATGGCCACCTCCCTGGACGACGCCACGCTGCTGCAGCACCTGCGAGCGTTCGCCCAGGACCACCTGAGCCTGTCCGAGCTCCACCCCGACGTGTGGCGCCCCATCATCGTCCGCGACCCGAAGGACGTCCGCGCCCGACTGACGGCGAACGCCGGAGACCGCTACAGCCACCGGCAGCTCGACGACTTCACCGACACGATTCAGCGACACCTGCAGCGGCTGCCCGTCGTCTCGAAGGTCACCCGCACGGGCGTGCTGCCCGAGAAGATCTTCCTGGAGTACTCGCAGGAGCGCCTCGCCTCCTACGGCATCCAGGCGTCGGGGCTCGCAAACCTCATCTCCGCGCGCAACATCACCGCGCCCGGCGGCATCCTGGAGATGGGCGGCAAGAGCATCACCATCGACCCGTCGGGCGAGCTCTCCAGCGAGCGCGAGCTGGGAGACATCGTCGCCACCACCAGCACCAACGGCACGCCGGTGTACCTGCGCGACATGGTGGACGTGCGCCGCGACTACCAGAGCCCGCCGCGCTTCCTGAACTACCTGGACGCGCGCAACGCCCAGGGCGAGTTCGTCCGCAACCGCGCCATCACCCTCGCCGTCAACATGCGCCCGGGCGAGCAGATCGACGCCTTCGGGCACAGCGTGAGCGAGGAGCTGGCGCACGTCCAACGGCTGCTGCCCGAGGACCTGGTCATCCGCCGCACGTCGGACCAGCCGCTCCAGGTGAAGGAGAACGTGGACCTGTTCATGTCCTCGCTCTACGAGGCCATCATCCTGGTGGTGCTCGTCGCGCTCATCGGCTTCTGGGAGTGGCGGACGGCGCTGCTGTTGGCCCTGTCCATCCCCATCACCCTGGCGATGACCTTCGGGCTGATGCACGTCTTCGGCGTGGACCTGCAGCAGATCTCCATCGCGTCGCTCATCATCGCGCTGGGCCTGCTGGTGGATGACCCCGTCGTGGCCAGCGACGCCATCAAGCGCTCCCTCTCGATGGGATGGAAGCCGCGCATCGCCGCGTGGCTCGGGCCCACGAAGCTGGCCACCGCCATCCTCTTCGCCACCCTCACCAACATCGCCGCCTACCTGCCCTTCCTCTCGTTGCCGGGAGACACGGGCAAGTTCATCCGCACGCTGCCCATCGTCCTCACGCTGTCCCTGGTCGCCTCGCGCGTTGTCTCCATGACGTTCATCCCGCTGCTGGGCTCCGCCATCCTCCGCGCCCCCGCGTCCGAGGTGCCCGCGTCGGAGAGGAAGACCACCGGCTTCGCGCGGCGCTACCAACAGGTCGTCGGCTGGGCCATCGACCATCGCCTGTTCGTGGTCGGCGTGGCGCTGCTCGTGCTCATCGCGGGAGGACTCGTGGGCACCCGCGTCCGCTCCGCGTTCTTCCCCAAGGACCTGTCCTACCTGTCCTATGTGGACGTCTGGCTGCCCGAGGACGCCACCCTCACCGCGACGCGAGACACCGCCAGGGACGCCACCCGCATCCTCCAGGAGGTGGCCGAGGAGTACGGCAAGGCCCACCCGAGCGACGGCAAGCCGCGCCAGGTGCTCGAGTCGGTGACGGAGTTCATCGGCGGCGGCGGTCCCCGCTTCTGGTTCTCCGTGGCGCCGGAGCTCCAGCAGCTCAACTACGCGCAGCTGGTCATCCAGGTCCGCGACAAGGAGGACACCCGCCTGCTGGTGCCCCTGTTCCAGGACGCGCTGTCACGCCGCATCGCCGGGGCGCGCATCGACGTGCGGGAGCTGGAGACGGGCAAGCCCGTGGGCATCCCCGTGTCCATCCGCGTGTCGGGCGAGGACATCTCCGTGCTGCGCGACATCGCGGAGCAGGCCAAGGCCATCTTCCGCTCCGTCCCCGGCACCGCGCGCACGCGCGACGACTGGGGCAGCGACACGTTCTCCGTGAAGCTGGAGGTGGACCCGGACCGGGCCAACCTCGCGGGCGTCACCAACCTGGACGTGGCCACGTCCTCCGCCTCCGCGATGAACGGCATGACGGTGGGCCAGCTGCGCGAGGGCATCCATCAAATCGACATCGTGGCCCGGCTCCGCGCCGAGGAGCGCGCCCAGCTGGGCGACATCGAGAACCTGTACATCAGCTCGCGCAGCGGGCCCCAGAAGGTGCCCCTGCGGCAGGTCTCCCGCGTCGCCTACTCGCTCCAGACGGAGAAGATCCGCCGCCGCAACCAGTTCCGCACCATCACCATCGCCACGTTCCCGCAGCAGGGCGTGCTCCCGTCGGAGGTGCTGAAGGAGGCCCGACCGAAGCTCGACGCGCTCCAGCAGCGCCTGCCCATCGGCTACACGCTGGAGATTGGCGGCGAGGCGGAGGAGCAGAAGAAGAGCTTCGCCAGCATGGTCGTCGTGCTCGGCATGCTCATCGTCGCCATCTACGTGGCGCTCGTCATCCAGTTCAAGAACGCCGTCAAGCCGCTGGTCGTATTCGCGGCCCTCCCCTTCGGCGCGGCGGCGGCACTGGTGTCGCTGGTCATCATGGGCGCGCCGTTCAGCTTCATGGCCTTCCTGGGCATCATCAGCCTGATGGGCGTCATCGTCAGCCACATCATCGTGCTCTTCGACTACATCGAGGAGGCGCACGAGCGCGGCGAGTCCCTGCGCGAATCCCTGCTCGACGCGGGGCTCCACCGCCTGCGGCCCGTGCTGGTGACGGTGGGAGCCACCGTGCTGGGGCTCATCCCCCTGGCGCTGCACGGTGGCCCCCTGTGGCAACCGCTCTGCTACGCGCAGATAGGCGGCCTCACCGTGGCCACGGTGCTCACCCTGCTGCTCGTCCCCGTGCTCTACACGCTGTTCGTGAAGGACCTGCGCTGGATTCATTGGGAGAAGCACTGAAGCGGGCGGAGGAGCGGACGCTGACGCGGCGTTGGTCAACGACAGGACGAGACTCCAGGTTCGTGGATGGAGGTTTCATCGCGCCCTCTGGAAAGGGTGCTCGGCTGGCTGGTCCCGCTCGTGTGCACGTTCACCGTCCTGGTGTCGGCCACGGTGCTGGTGGGCTGGGCGATGGCCAGCGAGCGGCTCACCCGCGTGGTCTTCCTCCCGGGAGCCGGGGTGATGATGCCCATCACCGCCGTGAGTCTGCTCACCACCGGCTGCGCGCTGTGGCTGCTGAGGAGCAAGCCGGGTAAGCGCCTGGCGCGAGGCGTGGGCCTGGCGCTGGCGCTGCTCGTGGTGGGGCTGGGCGGGCTGGTGCTGCTCGAGTACGGGATGCAGCGAAGCTTCGGCATCGACCAACTGCTCTTCGCGAGCACAGTCGACGGCCTGGCGCCCCGGCTCCCGGGACGCCCATCTCCGCTGACGGCGATGAGCTTGATGATGCTCGGGTTCGCGCTGCTGCTGCTGCACGTCCGGACCCGCTCGGGATGGCATCCGGCCCGTCCGCTCGCCTTGTTCGTCGCGCTCATCGCCACGCAGGCCCTCATCGGCTACGCGTACCTGGAGGAAGCGCCGCTGACGGCGTTCATCGGGCTCCGGGCCTTCGGGCGCTACACGCCCATGGCGCTGCACTCGGCGCTGCTGTTCCTGCTGCTCTCGGTGGGAATCCTCTCCGTGCATCCCCGGCATGGGCTGATGGGCGTGTTGCTGCGGAACGACGCCGGCGGACTCATGGCGCGCAGGCTGCTGCCCGCGGTCATCGTCCTGCCACTGCTCGTGTGGGGACTGCACCTGCTCATCGAGGAGCTCGGCTATCGCGGCGGTCCGTTCGGCAACTCCGTCTTCGCGCTCGTCACGGTGCTCGCCTTCGTGCTCCTGCTGGCTCGCAACGCGAATGCCCTGTCCCGGCTGGACGCGCGTCAGCGCGAGGTGGCGCAGTCCCTGCGCATCTCCGAGGCGCGCCTCGCCGGCATCGTCAACAACGCGGCGGACGCCATCATCGCCATCGACGAACAACGCGACATCACCCTGTTCAACACCGGCGCCGAGCGCATCTTCGGCTACGCGGCGGGCGAGGTCCTGGGCAAGCCGATGGATTTGTTGCTGAACGGGCCGCTCGAACTCCCGTCCCCCGCGGCCCTGGGGACGGTCCGCTCCGACGACGAGCGCTGGCGCCTGTCCGGCCGTCGCAAGAATGGAGAGGTGTTCCCCGCGGAGGCCACGCTCGCCGACGTGCGCGTGGACGACGTGGCGTTCAGGGCCGTCATCCTCCGAGACATGAGCGCGCGGGTTCGAGCCGAGGAGGCCCGTCGCAACCGGGAGGCGTTGTTCCGCACCGCCTTCGACCATGCCCCCATCGGCATGTCCCTGGTCGGCCTGGACGGACACTTCCTGAACGTGAACGAGGCGCTGGGGCAGATGCTCGGGTACTCGCGCGAGGAGATGTGCGCGGTGACGTTCCAGGACCTCACGCACCCGGAGGACCTGGAGGGGGACCTGTTCCAGGTACGACGACTGCTGGAGGGTGAGCGAGGGATGTATCAACTCGAGAAGCGCTACCGCCACAAGCTGGGCCACTCGGTGTTCGTCCTGCTCACGGCGTCGCTCGTCCGCGACTCGCGAGGGGAGCCGCTGCACTTCATCTCCCAGGTGCAGGACATCTCCGAGCGCAAGCGACAGGAGCGCGACCAGCACCTGCTCGCGGAGGCCGGGCCGCGGCTCGCCAGCTCGCTGGACCTGGGGACCACGGTCACCACGGTGTCGCGGCTGCTCGTCCCCACGCTGGCGGACTTCTGCATCGTGACGATGATCGACGAGCGCGGGAAGGTCCAACACCGCGAGTGCCTCGCCTCCACGCAGGAGAAGACGCAACTGATGGAGGAGCTGTTCGGCGCGTATCCGCAGGCCCACCTGCGCCGTGGACATGCGCTGACGGAGGTCTTCATGAGCGGCCAGTCGCTGCTGCTGGAGGACGTCCCCGAGTCGCTGCTGGAGAGCACCGCGGAGGATGCCCGGCACCTGGACCTGCTGCGACGGCTCGCGCCCTCCTCCATCATCGTGGTGCCCTTGAGCGCGCGCGGGCACACGGTGGGCGTCGTCGCGCTGGGCACCTCCGAGTCCGGGCGGAGCTATGGGCCTCGGGACCTGACGCTCTGCGAGGAACTGGCGCGGCGCGCGGCGCTGGCCCTGGACAACGCGCGCCTGCACGCGCGCTCGGAAGAGGCCACGCACCTCCGCGACGAGGTGCTGCGCATCGTGGCCCATGACCTGCGCGCGCCCCTGAATGTCATCTCCCTGAGCGCGGGGACCATGATGAAGCGCTCGCCGTCGGAGCGGGCGGCGGATTCACGTCCCCTGAACTCCATCCAGAAGGCGGTCACCCGGGCGACGGCGCTCATCGAGGACCTGCTGGACGTGGCGCGGATGCAGGGCGGTGGCCTCACCGTGGACCGCCGACCGGAGTCGACGGTGGCGCTGCTCACGGAGGCCTTGGAGCTGCATCGCGCGCTGGCCGAGGCCCAGTCCATCCAGCTCCAGCTGGACGTCAGCCCCGACACGCCGGACCTGTTCGTGGACAGGGACCGGGTGCTGCAGCTGTTCTCCAACCTGATTGGCAACGCGCTCAAGTTCACGCCCATGGGCGGCAGCATCATCCTGCGCGCGAGCCCCTGGGGAGAGATGGTGCGGTGCTCGGTGAGCGACACGGGCTCGGGGATCCTCCCCGAGGACCAGCACCACCTGTTCGAGCCGTTCTGGCAGGCCCGGAGCCGCGCGAAGGAAGGCGCGGGCCTGGGGCTCACCATCGTCAAGGGCATCACCGAGGCCCATGGCGGCCGGGTCTGGGTGGACAGCCAGCCGGGCCTGGGCACCACGTTCTACTGCTCGCTGCCCGCCGCGCACTCGGCGGACAGCTCCCTCACCTGGCACGTCTGAGGCCGCGCGGGCCTCGCGCTCAATGCGACGCGGGCGTGGACCCGTCGTGGCCCGGAGCGTGACGCGGGCCGCGCTCCCGGGGCCCCGGGATTTCGGGGGCCGGCGTGCTCGCGGCGCGCTCCAGCGCGTCCTCCGTGAAGACGCTCAACCCGAGCTCCGGCCGGTAGCCGTGGACCTCCTTCACGTCCAGCTTCCGCATGAACTCCACGATGCCCGGGCTCACCTCCTGCCCCGGCACGAGGATGGGGAAGCCCGGCGGATACGGCACCACGAAGCGCGTGGACACCAGTCGCCGCCCCGAGTCCAACACCTGCGCGGCCTCCGGCAACGTCACGAACTCCGCGTTCTCCTCGCGGTACGCCAGGAAGAAGGCGCTGCGCGAATCACCCTCCCCCACTCCGCCCGAGGGCTGGAACGCCGGATGGAACCCGCTGAAGTCCGGCAGCGGCGGCAGCTCCTCGGTGATGGCGCGCACCTTCGCGTCGAACAGCCTGCGCTCCGCGCCCGTCGCCTGCGCCAGCATCGTCTCCAGTCGCTCCGCCTCGTGCCGGAGCCCGTCCAAGAGGAACGACAGCGAGCCCCACGTCACGCCAATCGTCGCGTTCATCAACACCGTGTTGATGGACGTGTGGTTCACCTGGATGCCCAGCCGCTCCATCAACACCTTGCCCCGGAACTCGAACCCGTTGCGGCCCGTGAGCGCGGTGAAGAGCGTCAGGCGCGTCGGGTCCAGCACGAACTCGTCCTGCGCCCACGCCCGGGTCATCTCGTCCACGCCCGCCGAGCCCGGCCCCACGTATCGGTTCAACCCCGAGCTCCTGAACACCTCCGGCACCATCTGGTCCGCGTCCAAGAGCCGCAGGTACCGATGCAGCAACGGGTCCTCGCGCAGCCGCTCGCGCATGCGCATCGCCAGTTGGTAGGCCTCCTTCACCATCGCGAAGCCCTCCAGGTCCATCTGCCGGCGCGCCAGGTCCAGCGACGCCACGAGCTGGTGGTTGGGCGACGTGGTGATGTGCGTGAAGTACGCCTCCGTCAGCGGTGCGGCCGCGCGCCGCTCGAAGTCCTCGTCCCAGACGTGCAGCATCGAGGCCTGACGGAACGCCGACAGCGACTTGTGCGTGGACTGCGTCGCGTACACGCGCACGCGCACCTTGTCCGGGTCCGGCAGCAGCCGCTCCTCCAGCGCCCGGCCTCCCGCCACCGCGTCCCCGTCTGCGCGTCGGGCACGCCACGCGCGATACTCCTCGCGGTACGCGCGACTGCGCAGCCGCTCCGCCAGCTTCTGCGCGGCCCGCATCGCCGTGCGTTGACGCGCCAGCGGCATGAACGTGGCGTAGGCGAACCACGCCTCGTCCCAGAGGAACGCCAGGTCCGGCTTGATGGCCAGCAGCTCCTCCATCACCCGCTCCGGGTGGTAGACGAGCCCGTCGAAGGTGCAGTTGGTCAGCACCACCAGCTTCACCCGGTCCAACCGCCCCGCGGACTTCAGCTCCAGGAGCTTCGCCTTCAGCGTGCTCAGCGCCACGCCGCCGTACATCGCGAACTCCCGCACCGGATACGCATCCAGGTACACCGTGTGCGCGCCCGCCAGCACCAGCCCGTAGTGGTGCGACTTGTGGCAGTTGCGGTCGATGAGCACCACGTCACCGGGCTGGAGCAGCGTCTGGTGGACGATCTTGTTCGCCGTCGACGTGCCGTTGGTGACGAAGAACGTCTGCTTCGCGCCGAACGTCTTCGCCGCCATCTCCTGGGCCTGCTTGATGGACCCCGTCGGCTCCAGCAGGGAGTCCAGCCCCCCCGCGGTGGAGGACGACTCCGCCATGAACAGGTTGGGCCCGTAGAACTCCCCCATGTCCCGCAGCCAGCGCGAGTTGAACACCGAGTGCCCCCGGGCAATCGGCAGCGCGTGGAAGTTGCCGATGGGCCGCGAGGCGTAGTGCTTGAGCGCGTCGAAGAACGGCGTCCGGTAGCGCTCGCGGACCCCGTCCACCACGGTGACGTTCAGCTCGTGCGCGGACTCGTACCGGTAGAAGACGCGGTCGAACAGGCGCTCGGTGTGCATCTCCCGCCCCACCAGCGACTCGTCGGTGACGAGGTAGACGTTGAGGTGCGGACGCAGGCGGCGCACCCAACGCGCCACCACGAGGGCCGCCTCGTCACCGTTGCGCTCCGCCTCCGCCAGCATGGGCTCCAGCATGGAGCGCAGCTGCTTCACCGGTGAGCGCGAGCGCAGCGGCAGGTCCTGCCGCACGACACACGCCTGCACGTCGTCGTTGACGAGCACCGCCACCAGCGCGTCCTCCACCGAGCGGACCTGGAGCAGCTCGTAGAGGAACTGATGCTCTCCGCGCTGCGCCTCGAGCATCCCGCGGTGGACGCGGTCGAAGTCCTCCGCCGCCATGTCGTCCACCACCAGCGTGGTGAAGTAGTGCGAGTCCTCCGGCACCGACGCGCGCAGGCCCTCCGTCCGCGTGAGCAGGCAGGCGCGGTCGCGATGCAGGCTCAACAGCCCCACCAGCCGACGCACCTCCTCGGCCAGCTCCTCCACGTCGTGTCGACGCGCCATCTCCGCCAGCTTCAGCAGCCGGGCCTCGCCCGGGAACACGAAGAGCCGCTCGATGGGGTGCACCTCCGCGAAGAGCGAGAGCACCTGCTCCATGTGCTCGGAGGCCCCGTGCCCCTCGGCGTGCCGCGCCTCCAGCCGCGTCACCTCCTCGCGCAGCCGGTTCCACACGTCAAGTCGGACCTGCTCGGGATTGAAGACCGCGGACAACAGGTGTGCCTGGACACCGGACTCCAGCGAGGTCAGGGGCTCCGCCATGGCGGTACCTCCTCCTTTCGTCAGCGGGCACCGGCGGAGCGCCGTGCGACACGACGTCGGACAAGGTAGGGGCCACGTCATCGACGCGAAGCCCGGACGGCGGGGAGGGCTCCTCCACGCACGCGTGGACGCGAGGGCCTCTTCGCTCGTGCGCTCCCGGCGTTGCCGCGCGGCCGGGTGGCCCCCACTCCTCAACCACCGAAGCCGACGCGCCTGCTGTTGCGCTCGCGGGTGCTCTCGTCGCTGGGAGGAGATGACATGAAGCTCGCAAGCCGCGGTCGCAGAAGCTGGTTGCTCTCCACATGCCTGCTGGCCCTCGCGGGCCCCGGTGTCGCGCTGGGCGCCGCGCCCAAGTCCAGGCCGGCCGCGTCTCCGACGACCGCTCGCCCCTCCCCGGGAGACGAGGCGATGCCGTCCGAGACGGACATCCAGCAGGCCCTCCAGAAGGCCCACAAGCAGTTCCGCGGGACGAAGGAGGGAAAGAACGCGGACTACATCCCGTACCTGGCCAAGGTGGACTCCAACCTCTTCGGCCTCGCGCTCGTCACCGTCGACGGGAAGATCTACACCGCCGGCGACGCCGCCTCGCCCTTCCCCATCGAGTCGCTCTCCAAGCCCTTCACGCTGGCGCGACTGATGGAGGAGGTGGGCGCGAAGAAGGTCGAGGACAAGATTGGCGTGGACGCCACCGGGCAGCCTTTCAACTCCATCGTCGCCATCGAGATGAACGAGGACCACCGCGCCGGCAATCCGCTGGTCAACGCGGGCGCCATCACCTCGGTGAGCATGATTCCCGCGAAGACGCCCGACGAGCGCTGGAAGAAGATCAACGACAACTTCAACTCCTTCGCGGGCGAGCCGCTCTCGGTGAATGAAGAAGTCTACAAGTCGGAGACGGACACCAACACCCGCAACCAGTCCATCTCCGCGCTGCTGGAGTCCTATGACGTCCTCGGCTCTCCGCGCGAGCAGGCGCTCGACATCTACACGCGGCAGTGCTCGGTCAACGTCACGGCCCGGCAGCTCGCCACCATGGGGGCCACGCTCGCCAATGGCGGCATCAACCCCGTCACGGGCGAGCGGGTCATCAGCCCGGACACCGCGCGGCGCACCCTGGCGCTGATGGCCACCAATGGTCTGTATGAGAACACCGGCGAGTGGCTCTATCAGGCGGGCGTCCCCGCCAAGAGCGGCGTGGGCGGTGGCATCGTCGCGGTGGTGCCGGGCCGCTATGCCATCGCGGCCTTCTCACCCCCGCTCGACAAGGCGGGCAACAGCGTGCGCGCCCAGCGCGCCATCACCCAGGTGGTGAACTCACTGGGTGACAACCTGTATGCCGCCACGCCGGGCGGCGAGGGCAAGCAGGGCATCGGTGGCTCGGGCCACGATGGCGCGGAGCAGAAGAAGACGCCTCCCTCACCGTAGATGGCCGTAGCCGCGATTCGAGGGCGCCTCTTCCCATCGCGTGGGAGGGGCGCCTTCTCGCGTGTCGCTCTCGAGCATCCCCTCCCACGAGGACGAGGCCGCTGTCCGTCAGCCATCGCCGCCCCTCGCCCGCCGTCGGCTCGCGGATAGCGCGCGTCGCTCCCGACTGGCGCGCTCCACACGCATGCCCACCGTGCCGCTCGGCCCCTCGCGAGTCGTCTCGCCCGGGGCCGCGCTCATTCGAGGGAACAGGGCATGCGCTGGATACGAGTGGCGGCGGTGGTGGCGGGCGTGGGCAGCGGGCTGCTCGCGCCGACGCAGAGCCACGCGCAGGACGAGAAGAAGGACGACGACAAGCCCACCATCACCGGCGGCTACGACGAGAAGAACGGCTTCCACATCCAGTCCGAGGATGGGAACTACCTGCTCGGCATCGGGCTGCAGGCCGGCTACAAGCTCGAGCCCGTCTATCTGGATGGCAAGGCCGAGTCCCGCACGGCCTTCTCGTTCCTGCGCCCCATCATGCGCGGCAACATCTTCCGTCCCTGGATCCGCTTCTGGACGTCGCTGGAGCTGGCGGACCCGCCGCTGTACCTGCTCGACTCGCTGGTGGAGATTCAACCCTGGGACGCGCTGGGCGTGCGCGCGGGCCAGCAGTACACCCCGCTGAGCCGTCACGAGTCCTGGGGGCCGCAGCAGATCCTCTTCCCCGAGTTCTCCACCATCGCCAACTACTACTGGACGGGTCGCGACAAGGGCGTGACGCTCTTCGGGACCATGGACCGGCTGGAGTACTACGTCGGCATCTACGGTGGCTCGCCGCTGCGCAGCGTCCGCTCCGAGTCCGATAAGTATCAGCTCAACGCGCGCGCCACGTTCTCCCCCATGGGCAAGCCCGGCTACGGCGAGCTGCCGTACATCATGTCCGGCGACAAGGAGCCGCCTCCGCTCAACGTGTCCTTCACCCTGCAAGGCGCCGGCGGCGATGTCTCCCAGGTGAAGGAGAACTTCAACCCGGAGTCCGGCGTCTTCGAAATCCTGCGCGAGGGCGAGCGCCGCTTCGTGACCGGCGGCGTGGACCTGTTCGTCCAGGCGCGGCGGTTCAGCTTCTTCGGCGAGGCGTACATCAGTCGCGTCGACCCGATGAACAGCGCGCGCAACTACTCGAGCTTCGGCGCGTGGGTGCAGGCCGACTACGTCATCTACAAGAAGACCGTGGATGTGGGCGTGCGCCTGAGCTACCTCAACCCGAGCTTCGACCTGGACGACGACCTGCTCTACATCGGCGAGGCCCAGCTCGCCTGGTTCGTCAACGCGCCTCACCTGGCGTTCAAGCTGCGCTACCAGATTGCCCACCAGGAAGCCGCCAACGGCGCCGAGGACGCTGGCGTCGTGATTCCCAAGGACCCGGGCACCTCGCAGCTCATCACCTTGCAGCTCAACCTGGCGTTCTAGCGCCACCGTCTGGCGGGCATCCTGGCGGCGCTTGCGTTATGCCTGCCGACGGCAAGGAGACGCCGCCGCCATGCTCCCCATCGACCACGCCCAGCTCTCGCGCCTGGACCTCAACCTGCTCGTGGCCTTCGACGCGCTGATGCGCGAGCGCCACGTCACCCGCGCCGCCCACCGCATCGGCCTGGGACAGCCGGCGATGAGTCACCACCTGGCGAGGCTGCGCGAGCTGCTCGGCGACGAGCTCTTCACCCGCGCGCCCACTGGCGTCGTGCCCACGCCCCACGCCCTGATGCTCGCCGAGCCCGTGCGCACCGCGCTCGCGTGTCTGCAGGGCGTCCTCACCCAGCGCCCCTTCGACCCCGCCACCCAGGAGCGCCACTTCAAGGTGAGCCTGTCGGACGGCCTGGAGTCCTCGCTGGTGCCCGCCTTCCTCTCGCTCGCCGCGAGCGAGGCGCCCGGCGTCACGCTCTCGCTGTCGCCCCTCCAGGAGTCCCTGGGCCTGTCGCTGCTGGATGATGGCGCGCTGGACCTGCTCGTGGGCCCGCCGCTGGAGCAGGCCCCGCACCACAAGCTGCGCCAGTTCTGCGCGGGCGGCTACCGCGTGGTGTTCGACCCCGACGTCGTGGACGTGGACCTGCCGCTGTCCCTGGAGGACTTCCTGTCCATTCCGCACGTGCGGGTGTCGCGGCGGGCGGACTCGAGCGACGTCGTGGACGATGCGCTGGCCCGGCTCCGCTTGAAGCGCCGCGTCGCCGTGCAGACGGCGCACTCGCTCAGCGTGCCGCACCTGCTGCGTGGTTCACGACTGCTCGCCGTGCTCCCGCGCCGCGCGGCCCTGGCCAGCGCCCAGGCCTTCGGCCTGAGCATCAGCGAGCCACCCCTGCCCCTCACCGCGGACGCCATCGTGATGCGCTGGCACGCGTCGCGCGACGCGGACCCCGGACACCGCTGGCTGCGCGAGACGATGTTCCGCGCCGCCACGCAGAGCGGTGAGGAGAACTCCGCCCCGCACGTCACGGCCAGGACGCCGCCGCGCCGTCGTCGCTCCCGTCAGAAGGTCGCGATGGGGTTGACGGGAGAGCCCGTGCCGCCCTCCACCGCCAGGGGCGCCACGCTCAAGAGGAAGTCGTAGCGCCCTCGCGACGCGGCCGCCTTCGCGAGCGCCTCCGGGTCCGCGTTGTCGATGACGTGGACGCCCAGTGTGTTGATAAGCAGCACGTGCACCGGCACCAGCATCCCCTCCACGCCCGAGGGGATGACGTCCAGGCCCACGTCCGTCGCCACGACGGCCACTCCGCGCGCCGCGAGCCACTCCACGCTCGACGCATGCAACCCTGGTGAGCTCGACGACACGTCCCACGCCCCCACCGCCGCGCGCCGCGCCCACCGCCCCGTGCGCACGATGACCGCGTCCCCGCTCGTCACCTTCACCTTCGTCTTGCGCTCCCACGCCTCCAGGTCCGAGGCATGGATGGGCGTCCCCGGCTCCAGGTACGGCACGCCCTTGAACGCGGCCATGTCGATGAGCACCCCGCGCGTCAGCAGACCGTCCCGCACCGCGTTCACCGACAGCACCGAGCACCCGCGCGCATCCACTCGCGACTGCGGATGGCCGTTGTACGTGCGGCCCTCGTCGAACATGTGGCAGAGCGCGTCCAGGTGCGTGTGGGACCACCCGTGGAAGCCCAGGCCCAGCCGGTCCGCGCTGTACGTGGCGTCGGGCGCCCCGCCGTGGAACAGCATCTGGTGCTCCAGCGGCGACGGGACATCGGCGGCCTCGCGCGTCTCCAGCGTGTGAGCCAGCGACACGGACACGCCCTCTCGCACGAGCTTCGCGGCCTCGCGGCGCTTCGCGGGCGTGATGAGGTTCGCCGTGCCCAGCTGGTCCTTGTCTCCCCACCGCCCCCAGTTGCGGTGCTCCTTCTTCCAGGCCTGGATGGCCTCGGGGCTCGACAGCCCCTTCGCTCCGGACGGAGGCTCGGCCGCCAGCGCGCTGAGCGCCCCCCACCCCACGCTCGCGATGACCAGGCCCTGGATGACGCGCTTGAACATGTGCACTCCGTGGCTTCTCACCTCCCCAGGAATGGAGAGACGGACACGCCCTACCTAGCGACGTGGCCCCGGGGCGCCCAATCGAGTCCGTCGATGACGGTCATCGATGGCGAAGCCCTCCACCTGTGACCCCCCACGCCACAGACGGGCCGGATTTGTAACCTCCAAGGCTACGCCCTGGCTTCGAGGGCGGGAGTGACCCCAGGGTGAGGGTGGAACGGCACACCCGCTGCATTGCCAGCGAGCGCCACACGGTCGGGCGCAACCCACCACGACCGTGCGCTCCGTGCAGCAAGGGGGGCCGGGGGGCGGAGAGGGGGGACGCGGGGCCCGGCCGGTATCGACCGAGCCGGGCCTCCGCGGGGGCATTTCACGGGGCAACCTGACGATTGGACAGGGATGGACGACCGGAACTTCGCGTCACGTGGCCATGGTATCTTGAAGCTCATGTCTGCTTCCGACCGGGCCCGCACAGCACCTCCGACTCCCGACGTGAAGAACGATGCGGTCTGGAAGGTCGAGGCAAGGGAGTCCGGCGACGAGGCGCTCCACGTCACGCTCCCCTACGAGCAGGGCCGCCGCGCGTACGACGCCTCCACCGTGCGCCGCTTCCGGCTGACGGTGGTGGAGGGCCCCCAGTCGGGCAGCACGTGGGAGTCCACGGCGGACACGTGCTCGGTGGGCTCGCATCCGCTCAACGACTTCGCGGTGGATGACTCCACCGTGTCGCGCTTCCACTGCGAGATTCGCATCGGCCCCAAGGGCCCGCAGGTGCGCGACCTGGACAGCCTCAACGGCGTCATCCTGGATGGCGTCCTGGTGATGGAGGGCGTGCTGCGCAGCGGCTCGCTGCTGCGACTGGGCCGGGTGGTGCTGCGCTTCGACTTCAGCGCGGAGAACAACCGGCTGCCGGTGTCGGAGAGCACGCGCTTCGGGACGCTGGTGGGCGCGTCGGTGGCCATGCGCGTGTGCTTCGCGATGATGGAGCGCGCCGCGTCGCGCGACGTCACCGTGCTGCTGGAGGGCGAGACGGGCACGGGCAAGAGCCAGGCGGCCCAGGCCATCCACGAGGCGGGCCGGCGCAAGGACGGCCCCTTCCTGGTGGTGGACTGCGGCGCCATCCCCGCGCACCTGCTGGAGAGCGAGCTGTTCGGCCACGAGAAGGGCGCCTTCACCGGCGCGCTCCAGCGCCGCGCGGGCGTGTTCGAGGAGGCCATCGGCGGCACCGTCTTCCTCGACGAGATTGGCGAGCTGCCCGCGGAGCTGCAGCCCAAGCTGCTGCGCGTCCTGGAGAACCGGGAGATCCGCCGCGTCGGCAGCAACACGTACCAGCCGGTGGACGTGCGACTGATGGCGGCCACGCACCGCGACTTGCGCGCGGAGGTGAACGCGGGGCGCTTCCGCTCCGACCTCTTCTTCCGCCTCGCGGTGCTGAGAATCGCCCTGCCGCCCTTGCGTCAGCGGCCCGAGGATTTGCCGCTGCTGGTGGAGGGAATCCTGGGCACGCTGGGCGCGGACAAGGAGCGCACCGCGTCCCTGCGCACGCCGGACTTCCTGGCCCGGCTGCGCTACGCGGCGTGGCCCGGCAACGTGCGCGAGCTGCGCAACTACCTGGAGCGCTGCCTCGTCTTCGAGGAGGCGGTGGAGCTGACCGAGGACGAGTCGCGCTCGGGCAACCCCATGGAGGTGGACCCCACCCTGCCCTACGCGGACCAGCGCCGCCGCGCCGTCGACGACTTCGAGCGTCGCTACCTGCGCGCGCTCCTGGAGAAGCACCAGGGCAAGGTGGCCCAGGCCGCCGTCACCGCGGGCATGGACCGGGTGCACCTCTACCGGCTGCTGCGTCGGCACGGCATCAAGCCGTGAGCCTCACCGCCGTCCGGTGACGCGGGACCAGATGGCCCCGCCACCGGGCAGCGGCGCCGCGAGGAAGCCGGACTCCAGCCCTCGCAGTGCCGACTCGGTGGCCACCAGCCCCCCGTCCTTCGCGTCCGCCACCCACCCCGGCAGATGCAGCAGGCTCCCACCCGCGCGGCCCTCCGCGCCCGGCAGCTGGTCCACGTGGACGGTGATGGCCAGGTGCACCGGGGAGGCGGACTCGCGCGGGTCCTCGTCTCGCGCCCCTTCCTGCTCCAGGAGGGACAGCGCCGCCGCCAACACGCGCTCTCGCACGGCGCGCTCGGAGGCCGCGTCGTCCGGCAGCGGCGCCAGCGCCATCAGACAGCCGCTCCCCTCCAGTCGCACCTCCAACCCCACCTCGCGAGCGATGAGCCCCGTGCGCTCGAGCAGGGAGTCCATGCGCTCCAGGCTCGTCGAGTCGGGCGCGTGGGACATGCGGGCCTCCGCGTAGAGCGCCACCGCGTGGCCCGGGTTCGCGAGAGGCCCCACGCCGCCCACCGCGCGACGCAGCTCCTCCAGGAACAGGGCCACGTCCGGGTAGCGCTCCTCGCGAGTCTTGCCCAGACAGCGCAGCACCACGTCATCCAGGCCCGAGGGCACGGGCGCGCGCTCGGTGGGCCTGGGGGGCGGCGCGTGCAGGTGCTGCTCCTCCACCTCGTGCCGCGTGGCTCCCTGGAACGGAGGTTGCCCGGTGACGAGCTGGAACAGGAGCACGCCCAGCGCATACAGGTCCGTGCGCGTGTCCGGCACCTCACCGCGAATCTGCTCGGGCGCCATGGACAGGGGCGTGCCCAGGGCGACGCCCGTGTGCGTGAGCGAGGAGGCTCCGGGAACGCCCGGTGTCAGCGCCTTCGCCACGCCGAAGTCCACCAGCTTCACCCACAGGGCCTCGCCGCCGCCAGACAGGCGCATCACGTTCTGCGCCTTGAGGTCACGGTGCACCACGCCCGCGGCGTGCGCGACGCCCAGCGCGGCGCCCACCTGCTCCAGCACCTCCAGCGCCTCGCGTGAGGACAGGGGCCCTCGCGCGGACAGCTCCGCGGCCAGGTCCCTGCCCTCCAGCCACTCCATGGCGATGAAGGGCCGGCCTTCCGGGAGCTCGCCGTAGTCGAGCACCTGGACGATGTGCGGATGACTCAACCGCTGCAGCGTCGCCGCCTCCCGGCGGAAGCGGCGCAGCGCGGTGTCCGTGGACAAGGCCGACGACTGCAGGACCTTGAGCGCGGCGAGCGAACCGCTGCTCGCATCCCGAGCGCGATAGAGGGTGGAGACCGGCCCCCGGTAATGGACACGCTCCACGACCCAGCGCCCCACCAGCGCGCCGGGCCGCAGCTCCTCACCGTAGAGGGCCTCCACGCCTCCGCTCGTCATCGACTAGCGCTCCTTGCCCGGGCGAACCGTCCGCGAGCACAGCTTGCGCAGGCGCGCGTCCTTCACCGGGCCGCAGGCGTCATGCAGGAAGGTTGTCACCGGCTCCTTCCAGAGGCCGCCGTACGGGTCCTTGCAGCGCTCGTAGTCGCCATCCCCCGGCACCTCCGGGCCATCGTCGATCGCACACCGGCCCTCCCCCTTCGCGCCGCTCCCCCAGCAGGGGCCCGCCACCGTGGACGCGCAGTTGGCGCCAGAGCCGGGCAGCGCGCAGACGCGGTACGAGGAGTACGCCGCGCCGTTGCTCCACTGCGGGTCGTAACAGGAGTACATCCGCATGTAGATGGCACCATCCACCACCGCATCATCTCCCACCACGCGGTAGCGCGTGATGTCGCCCTGGCGGATCTCCTCCACGTACACCTGCGTGGCCAGCGCCTTCGAGTCGAAGATGTTGCCGTAGAAGGCGCCCTCGCGGACGCCGAAGACCTCCGCCTCCGCCAGCGGATAGGCCGACACTTCGGCGGGGTCCGCGGCCACGCTCACCGAACCGCTGTCACTGCTGTCGTACGGCGCGGACATCACGCTGAAGTACCCCTCCGCCGGGCAGGTGAAGCCGAGCACCGGCCCCGTGCCAGAGCAGCTCGACTCCGACTCGCCGAGCACCGTGTCGCGGCCGGTATCGCAGCCCACCACGCCCGAGCAGACCCGCAGCGCCATGCGCCCGCCGGACGAGGCCCCCAACGCCGGCCCCGGGCAGGAGACGGCGCCGCCCGCCCCGACCCAGACCTGCGAGCCCGGCAGACAGGAGCCGATACCGTCCGGCGTCCACCCGCAGTCACGCTGCGCGCCCGTCTCGCCCTCCTGGCAGCCCTCGAAGCTCGGCAGCTTCGTCGCCGTCGTCGGATCGTACTCCGCCGGCTTCGACACCGGCTCCAGGTAGAAGATGCTCGGGTTGTTGGTGACCTCGCCGCGGATGGACAGCTCCACGCGCCGGCCGAACGCGTTGTTGCGGGCCAGGAGGCACGCGGAGACGCGGTTGAGACACTCGGGCGTCGGCGCCGACGTCAGCCACTGCGTACACAAGCCCGCCTTGCCCTGCCACACCCCGGGGCCCGGCGTCGGCCCGCGCGGGTTGTAGTACCAGAGCACCTGGGTGGGCCCCAGCGCGCAGCTCACCAGGTAGCTCATGAACGTCTGGGCATCGGGATCATGCATCTGCTTGCGGATGTACGGGTCCCCGCCCGACGCGCTGAACAGGTCCTGCAGCTTCTGCGTCGCCAACATCCGGTTGGCCAGCGCGTTGGTGGAGAGGGCGTTGAGGACGAGCGCATCCGTGGACAGCGAGTTCGCGATGCGAATCTCCGCCCGGCTCTCTGCGACGTCGGACGTGGGGGCGTCCGCGACGGGCACACTCCCTCCTCCACAGCCGGCCAGGGCCCACAACAGCAAGGACACAAAACCCAACGGGGCGCGACGGACAGTGACACCCATGGACGCTCCTCCAGTGAAAAACATGAAATTGGAGAAATACCCCCCCACTGAAGCACGCTCCAGGCCAGCCGTGTCGCCAGTCACCCTCCCCTCTGGGACCCTCCCTGGGAGGTCCTCCTTTGTAGCGTGGGGAGTCACTCCCCGGCGGGTTTGTGACGTCCCGCGCTACACCCGCCCCACCGTGTCGCGCAGGGCCTCCCATCGAGTCCGCCAGAGGGGCGCGGAGGCGACGGCGCTCTCGGCGCGGGTCAGCCAGGTGCGGGCCTCGTCCGGGAGGCGGGAGCGGAAGGCCGAGTGGGCGGCCTGGAGCAGCAGCTCCGCCTTCTCATCGGGAGAGGCCAGCTCGCGGGCCTCGTCCTCCAGCGCCGTCCAGGCGGGGGACTCGTGCACCCCGCCTCCGCGCTCGGCCTCGCGCACCTGGAGCTCCACCAGCTTGCGCATGACGGCGGTGGGCGGCAGCGAGGCGGGCGGACAATGGAACTCGATCCAGCGCAGCTGCCGGGACGCCTCCTCCCAATCACCGAGCGCCACGCCGATGCGCGCGAGCAGCAGCGCGTCCACGGGCACCGGGTGCTCCAGGAAGAAGCGCACGCCGAGCTCATGGGCACGGCGCGCCAACGGGAGCGCCTCCTGCAAGCGCCCCTGCATGTAGAGCACCTCGGCGAGGTTGAAGGTGGACCAGCGCTCCACCTGAGCGTGTCCCAGCTCGCGCCCCAGCCCCATGGCGCGCCGCAGGTCCTCCTCCATCCGCGCCACATCGCCCTGCCCCAACCACAGGAGCACGCGGTTGATGAGCGTGGCGGCCAGGTGCAGCGCGTCGCCCGCGGCCTCGCAGCGGGCCAGGGCCTCCTCGAAGCGGGACGAAGCCTCGTCCGTGCGCTCGAGGAACGTCAGCGACGAGCCCAGCATGGTGAGGGCCACCACCAGCGTCTCATGCTCCCGCGCGCGCTCGGCGCCCTCGATGACGGAGTCGAGGATGCGGGCCGCCGGTCCCCACTCGCCCTGACGCACGTGCAGCCGACCGCGAGCCAGTGTGCAGCGCAGGGACAGGCGTGGGTCATCGAGCTGTTCGATTCGCTCCAAGGCCTCGCGGGCACAGAGCGTCGAGCCCTCCACGTCCTCCATCCAGTCGCGCGCGGTGGCCTCCTCCAGGAGCAGGTCCACGCACAGGGCCTTGTCCCCGCGGACCTCCGCCAGCGTGCGCGCGGAGGCCAGGTCTCCGAGCCCTTCGTGGAAGCGCTGGAGGCGATGGCGCACGCGTCCTCGACCCGCGAGGGCGCGCGCCCGTTGCTCCGAGTCGCGGTCCGGCAGCAGCGCGAGCGCACGGGTGTAGAGCTGCTCGGCCTCCACGGAGCGATGCGCGCGACGTGACTCCTCGGCGAGGGCGAGGAAGGCGGTGGCGGCCTCGTCATGCGCGCCACAGGCCGCGGCGTGGAGGGCGCGACGATGACGCTCGGAAGGTGAATCGCCGGAGGTCGCCAGTCGCGCGGCGGCATGCAGCGCGCGGCGTGTCACCGGCGGCAGGAGCGCTTCGATGGACTCGCGCAGCAAGGGGTGACGGAACGCGAAGCGGCCCAGACCCACGGGCCTCAGGAGCCCCGCGCGCGCCAGACGCTGCAAGCCCGCGCCCGCATCCAGCGAGGTGGCCATGCCCACGCCCTCCTCGGAGGGACCGAGGTGTCGAAGGGCCGCGTCCACGTGCTCGACCTCCAGCTCCGTTCCGAGCACCGCGCACAGTCGCGCGAGCCCGCCGTACGCATCCGGAAGTCCATCCAACGCGCGACTGGCGAGCCGCTGGAAGAGCGGCGTCACGGACACATCGAGCAGCGCGTCCGGTGCGATGTACCAACCTCCCCCGGGCGAGGCCCTCAACGCGCCCGCGGTCCGCAGCGCCACGGCCAGCTCGACGAGCGACAGCGGCACGCCCTGGGCCAGCTGCTCCAATCGCACGAGCACCGGCTCGGGGATGTGCTCCGCGGGGCGCAGCAGGTGCAGCAACAGCGCGCGACTGGCCTCTGGAGGCAGCGGCGGCAGGACATGTCGGACGGCGCTCGCGCTGCGCTCGCCCAGGTGGGGACGCAGGCCGAGCAGCGCCGGTCGAGCGACGACGCAGACCCAGAGCGGAGCGGACGCGCCCGTGAGCGTGGCGACCTCCAGCGCGTCGAGCGTCGTCGGGTCCGCCAGGTGCGCATCATCGAGCAACAGCACCCGGGGCAGCTCACGAGCGCGATGACGAAGCGCCTCGGCGAGCCAGCGCGCCGCCGCGTGACGTGCATCCGCGAGGGGGACGCCGCTGGTCCGAGGAGATTCGGGCAGGGGTGACGCCCCCTCGACGAGCGAGGCGCGCAGGCTCTCGAGCAACGCCTCCGGCGAGCGGACATCCGGAGCCGTGGCGCGCAAGCGGATGACCTGGGCCTGACCGCTCGACTCCAACCGCGCGGCGAGCGCGTCGATGACTCGCGACTTGCCGAGCCCCACGTCCGCTGTGACGACCGAGAAGCCGGGGACCTTCTCCGAGAGGCTGCGGAACGCCTCGTTCGTCAACGACTCCAGCAGGTCCTCGCGGCCGAAGAGTGGCGGCGGTTCGGACGAGGCACTGGACGCCGCGCTGTCGAGGAGCCGCAGTCGCCCCGAGTCCGAGGTGGACTCCAGAAGGCTCGCGGTGTCGCGCCCCACGGCCTCGGTGGCGCTGGGGTCCAGGCGCGCGGCGGCGGCCTCCGTGACGCGTGTCTCACCGGGCACCCACGCCTGCGGCCACCAGTCCGCCGGCGAGTCCAGCGCGGGCCCCGCCAACCGCAACGTGGACGCACCGACGCGCACGTGCAGCTCCGCCAGATGGAGCACGGCGGAGGCCTCCGACTCCTCGAGCAGCTTCCTCGCCGCGAGCGCGCCCGCGCGCACGTTCGCCTCGGCGGTGAGCGACTCCGCGAAGGCGATGACATAGCCACCGGGCCTCACCCGCGCGATGAGCCCTCCGCGCGGCTCGATGGCGGCCTTCACCGCGTCCAACGACAGCGGCGTGTGGAGCCCGAGCAGCGCCACCTGCCGAGGCCCCGCGCCCGACACGAGCGGCTGCTGCGGCGACACGGCCTCGCCCGACGCGACGGTGCCCAGGGCGCTGGTGGCGCGGCACGCGGCATCGAAGGCCGCGAGCACGTCGGGCGCCCTGGCGAAGCGCTCCATCGGAGACTTGGCCAGACAGGAGCGGAGGACATCATCGAGCGCGGCGGGGACCTCCGCGCGCTCGGAGACCTTCGGCGGCCGCAGACTGACGTGGCCGTGGCGGATCTGCTCCGGGCTGCCGACGAAGGGCGGCGCGCCCGTGAGCAGCTCGAAGAGGACGATGCCCAGCGAGTAGATATCGGCGGGAGTGCTGGCCAGCCGCGCGTCGAGACACTGCTCCGGAGCCATGTACAGCGGCGTGCCCAGCCGCTGCCCCGCGGGCGTCACGCCGGGCGGGAGCGCGTCCGACTCGTCCAAGTCCTCGAGGTCATGGAAGCGTGCGAGCCCCAGGTCGAGGAGGCTCAGCGCGCCGCCCTCGCGCAGGAAGATGTTCTCCGGCTTGAGGTCGCGATGCGCCACGCCCGCCGCGTGCGTGTGCTCCAGCGCCGAGCACAGTCCGCGGAGCAGCTCACGCACGCGAGGCAGTGACGCGGCGCCTGAGCCCGGCAGCGCCGCCATCCACGCCGCGAGCGTCTGCCCGTGCAGGTGCTCCATCACCAGGAAGGGCCGACCGCGCGCGACGCCGTGCTCGAGGAGCTCCGGGACGATGGGAGCCCCCACGCGCCGCAGCGCCGCGGCCTCGCGCGCGAAGCGCTCGTGATGCGGACCATGACCGACCTTGAGCGCCACCTCGCGACCGTCCGAGTCGCGATACGCGGTGAACACCTGGGAGAAGCCACCACGGCCCAACGGCGCGGCGCCGCGCACGCCCGGCACGTCCGTGAGCGTCAGTGTCCCGGCGAGCGAGCCGCCTGGAACACTCGCGCCGTGCACGGGACAAGCCGCGCCCGGAGCAAGGCGGCGGTGGCAGTTCAGGCAGCGCATCGGTGTGGAGACGCTACCAGAGCGACTGCGACAGGACGATGGCAACGCCCACCAGCCCCTCGCCCGCGATGCAGCCCGCCGCGAGCGTCACCACTCGCCCTTCGGCTGTCGTGGATTTCACGTAGCTCACGACTCCGGAGATGACGCCCCCGAGGAAGAAACCGAGCGCGTACGATGCGGGCATCAGGCAGGCCAACCCCATGCCGACGGGTGAGGGCATCCATCGACTCCACCGTGGAGGGAGCAGGCGCTCGGCGAGCACGAGGACCGCCGCCACGAGCGCGGCCCACCTCACCGCCGCGCGAGTCATCGGCGCCAGGCTGTCGAGTCCGGAAGCGAGTATCCGCGCGACGCCCGCGGTGGTGAAGACGCCGGGTGCGGGGAAGCGCTCACCGCCCAGCGCCTCCGGGTTCGGCACGAGCAGGAAGAACAGCGGTACCACCGCGAGCGCGCCGATGCCCGAGCCGATCAACTGCGCGAGGAACAGGCGACGGGGATTGGCCCCCAGCAGGTGTCCCGTCTTCAAGTCGGTGAGCAGGTCCGCGGACGAGGACGCCGTGTTCACGGTGATGCCCGCGGTGGCGAGGTTGGCCTGCACCTGGTTCGGCAACAGCACGCCGTAGGTCACCTGCGTCACCTGCCCCAGGGCTCCGACAGGCGTCGAGTCGGTCTCACCCGTGACACGACAGGAGATGAGGCACAGTACGAAGGACATCGCCACGGCGAGCGCTCCGTGCGCCACGGGGACACCGAACCCGACGTAGGCCACGGCGACGGACGCGGGCGTCAGCACGGCGATTCCCGTGAGCAACCAACGCCGTGGGACCTGCAGCGCGTCCACCGGATGCGGCCTTCGAGGCTCTCTTGAGAAGACTCCGCGGAGCGCACGACCGACGACACGGCCCTGGAGCAGGAAGTGGAGCAACGAGCCGACGACGAGCGCGGCGGTGCCGGGCCACAAAGTCCATTCGAGGTGGTTCCCCTCCTTCACGTCGACGACGCCCGCGGAGAACACGTGGGGCGCGACGACACCGTGGATGAGCACCGCGCCCAGCAACATCGACGTCGTGATGCGCGGCCCCAACAGCACGCCCGCGCCGATTGGCAGCAGGCTCAGATCGAATCCGAACCCCAAGCGCTCCAAGGTGAGTCCACGCCAGGTCCCCGGGAACGGGAGCGAGACGGGCAGCTTCCCCCACGCATCCCGCGTCAGCGTGACGAGGCCCGAGAAGAGACCGCCACCTCCGAGCAGCCGCAACCGGAGCGACGCCTCCGAATCCGTCGCGTGAATGGCGCGGATGGTGGTGGCCGCGACGGTGCCGGACGCGAAGGGCAGCTGCTCATGGTCCACGAGCCGCCGCTTGAAGGGCACGGCGAAGAGGACCCCGAGCGCGGACAGGAAGAAGGTCCACGCGAGCAGCACCGGACCCGAGGGATGGTGGCCGGTGACGACGAGCCACGCGCCCTGCACGGACACGAGCGCGCCACCGGTGGCATAGCCCGCGGCCGACGCCACGGTCTGCGCGTTGCACGTCTCCAGCGGAGACAACGGCGCGCCCGCGACGCCGGGGACCAGGCGCCGGAACAAGCCATGGGCGCCCTGCGCGAGCAGCACGGCGGTGATGGCGACACCGAAGACGATGCCCGTCTTGAGCCCGACGTAGAGGTTGGTGGCGCAGGTCACCAGACCGATGGCCGCGCCCAACAGGACCGAGCGCAACGTGAACTGCGGCAGCCGGTCTCCCTGGTACACGTGCTCCAGCCAATACGTGTCCGTGGCCTCGGGCGAGTCCCCCGGGATGCTCAGCAGGGTCAGTGACGCGGCAGACGGCGCGAGCGAAGACGCCGTTGCCTCGGGCGATGCTTGAGGGGGGGACAAAGCCATGGGCCGCCCCATCTTTCCATCCCGCCCCCCTTCCGCACGAGCCCCTCTCGTCGCTTCCGGGTGAACACGCGGTGGCCGGGAGGACTCAGCGACGCTGCACGGCCAACATGAGCAGGTAGCGGTCCGACGTCCCGGGAAGGTAACGCTCCAGGTGGAGCGAGCCGGGACGGAAGCCCATCTCATCGAGGAAGCGGAACACGCGATGCGCGGCCACGTCGTCACGCAGGCCGCACTCCAGGGTGGCGAAGAGCGTGGGCGGGACCTCCTGGCGCCGCGCGCCCGCGGGAGTCCGCCTGCTCGCCTTGATGCGGAACCCGACCTCCCCCGACAGCCGTCCATCCTGCGAGTCGAGCGTCCGCACATAGCCGCTGGTGAGCACCGGCACACCTCGTTGCTGCAAGGCCCGCTTCCTGGAGGCGACATCCGCGCGGAACGGGAGCGGCGCTTCAACCGCGCTCGCGGGGAACCAGACGAGGACGGAGGGCTCGCTCCAATGCTCCAGATGCAGCGGAGGACGCTCGGGTGTCAGTCCGCGCAGGTACTGGTTCGCGACCTGGAGCGAGAGCAGCCTCGCGGCCATCTCCTGCCGCCACGAGGACAGCATCGCCTCCCTCGAGCGGACGTCCTTGCGGAGGAAGTCACGGATGGCGCGGAGGGAGATGCCCGCGGCGCGAAGGCTTCCGAGGAAGCGGGCCTCCGCGACCTGCTTCGGCGAATACGCGCGATAGCCGTTGTCCTGCCGCTCGGCGGGGACGAGCAGGCCCTTGCGCTCGTAGAAGCGCAGGGCGCTCGCGGAGATGCCACAGCGTTCGGAGAACTGGGAAATCGACAGCATGCGACGACATTCTCCTGGAGCTTCAACCTGGTTCAAGGTGCAGGGTATGACCGCATGAACATCTCCATCGTGTCCCTGGACGGCCTGCAACTGGTCGGCCTCAAGGTCGTGGGCCGCCGCAGCGAGCTGAGCCACCGCGTCCCCCTGGCGTGGACCGAGCTCGTCGCGCGTCTGGACTCCGTTCCGAACGCCGTGAATCCGGACGTGCTGTACGGCGTGTTCCCGGAGAGTGACCACCTGAAGGAGAGCGTCGACGGTGTCTACACATACAGCGTCTGCGTCCAGGTCAGCCACCTCGGCCCGGTTCCCGAGGGGATGAGCGCTCGGGAGCTTCCTCCGCGCGAGTACGCCATGGCGACGGCGCTCGGCGATGCATCCGCCATCGGCGCGGCGTACATGGGACTCGCGAAGTGGGAGGAGGAGCAGGAGCGGAAGACGGATGTGGGGGCAGAGTGCATCGAGCGCTACGAACGCCGCCGACAGTGGGTGCTGCCCCCCTACGAGCGCTTCGACTACGACATCCTGAGGCCACTGCTGGCCAGCAAGACGCCTCGGAACGGGTGAGTTTCGAGCACGGACCCGCTGGCTTGCCTCGTGTGGAAACGCTTTCCTAGCCTGTCCACATGAGCTCGATATTCAGACCTTCGTCCTCCCTGTTGCTGTTGAGCGTGGTGGTGGCCTGCGGCGCACCGAGCGAGTCGGAGGTGGCGGAGCGCTCGTCCCATGAACAGCGGGAGCCGCTCGGGGCGAGCGAACTCATACCGGGTCCATGGACCTCCACGTACGGAGGAATCGAGGGCTTCGGAGATGTGGCGGTGCAGTCGAGCGGACATGTGGCGTTCGTGGCCACGTCGTCCTGGGACATCCTTGTCGCGCGGTTCGACCCGAGCGGGCGGCCCCTCTGGACGCGGCGCTTCGGCGACGAGAACTACCAGCAGGCCACGGGCCTCGCGGTGGACGGCGCGGGCAACATCTTCGTCACGGGGGACTACTGGGGCTCGCTCGACTTCGGTGGCGGTCCCCTACCCTGCCGTGGCGAGCCGGGCGACCCGCGCGCGTTCCTGGCGAAGCTCGACGCGCAGGGCGCGCACGTCTGGAGCCGCTGCTTCGGGGACGCGGGCCAGCAGCAGACCGGCGTGCTCGTCGCGGCGAGCAACGGCGATGTGTTGGTGAGCGGGTACTTCGAGCACTTCATCGACTACGACACCGGGCCGATTCCCGCGACGGGGCCGTTGAATCAATTCGTCGCGAGGCTCGCCGGAAGCACGGGGGCCCTCGTCTGGCACCGCCAATACGACGCGGGCACGGCCACCGCGCTCACGTCGCTGGCGTTGGACGACCAGGAGAACCTCTACCTCAGCAGCGGCTACATGGACGTGCTGTCGGTCGACGGAGTGCCCTGGCTCACCGCGCCGGGCTTCAATGTCTACCTGATGAAGCTGGACGCCCACGGCCTTCCCCTCTGGGCGAAGGGCCATGGCGCGCTGAGGACACAAACGCACTGGCGACTGGCCGCGGACCACCAGGGCCAGGTCGTCGCGACAGGCGCCTTCATCGGCACGGTGGACCACGGCGGAGGGCCGCTCTTCAGCGCGGACGGTGACGTGTTCGTCTCCGCGTTCGACAGTGATGGCAACAACCGCTGGAGCCGGAGCTTCGGCGGCCCCGGCTTCGACTGGGCCTACGACGTGGACGTCGACCCCTTGGGCAGCCCCGTGGTGACGGGCACGTTCAGCAGTCGCATCGACTTCGGTGACGGACCGCTGACGAGCGCGGGGGGCGATGATGTCTACGTGGTGAAGCTCGGTCGCGACGGCGAGACGTGGTGGAGCCGAGGCTTCGGCGACCTGGGCAACCAGTCCGCGCAGCGTGTCGTCACAGCGGGTCGACGGGATGTCGTCCTGTGGGGACGCCTGCTCGGGACGTTGGACTTCGGCGCGGGCCCGGTGACGGGGAGGTCGTCGACGGACTCGTTCCTGACACGCGTCTCGCCGGAGTAGACGCGAACCGCTCAGCGAGCGCCTGGTCGGGAGGGCCACACCGAGGAGAGCTCCTCCGCGTGTGGCAGGCCCTCCACCGCGCCGGGCCTCTCGACGACCCTCGAGCCCACGGCGCACGCGAACGTCGCCAGCACCACCAGCTCCTCGCGCGTGGCGGACTCCAGCGCACGGGTTCCGCCGTACCAACGCACCAGCCCGTGGAGGAGCCCCGCGACGAAGCCATCCCCCGCGCCCGTGGTGTCCACCACCCGCGTGCGCGGCGCTGGCACATGGACGTCCTCCCCCTTCCAGCGGAACAGCGCGCCCCGCTCGCCGAGCGTCACCACCGGCAGCTTCACGCCCATGGCGGACAGTCGCGTGAGCGCCTCCTCGGGAGACTCGGTGCCGGTGACGAAGCCGATCTCCTCCTCGGACAGCTTCACCACGGTGCACAACGGCAGCATCCGCGCGAGCAGCGTCTGGAGCTGCGTCGGATCTTCCCACGCATGCAGTCGCAGGTTCGGATCACAGCTGACGATGCGGTCCGCCTCACGCGCCAGACCGAGCATCCGCAGCGTCGCGAGCTGGGCGTCCTCTCGCTGCAGGGAGTTGGAGCCACAGTGCACCGCGCGGGCTCCAAGCAGGAAGTCCGCGTCCACGTCGGCCTGTCCCAGCAGGAACTCCGCGGAGCGGGTGCGGAAGAAGGTGAAGCTGCGCTCACCTTTCGCATCCAGGGAGATGAACACCAGCCCGGTGCGAGCCTCCGTCGTCTGTCGCAGGTGGCTGACGTCCACGCCCTCGCGCGACAGACTGTCTTTGAGGAAGTGGCCGAACTCATCCGAGCCCACCACGCCGAGCATCGCGGGCTTCAACCCCAGCCTCGCCAGTCCCACGGAGACGTTGGCCGGAGAGCCACCGGGACACGGGTGCCACGCGGGCACGTCACGCACGCGCTTGCCCTGCTCGGAGGGGAGGAAGTCCACCAGCGTCTCACCGAAGCACACCACGTCCAGCGGCGACTCCTGCCCCTCGCTCATGTGACCTCTCTCGTGTGACGGCGTCGCGACGTCGGAAACCGCGTCAGTCCAGTCCCACCTGGGCCATGAAGTCCACGCTCTTGAGGCGTCGTCCCAGGTGGTGGGCGATGAACACGTTGAGCAGGCTCCGGGCGCGGGCACGCAGGTCCGGGGGCAGAGGCGTGCGGGCCCCTTCCTGGAGCGCCCGCAGGCCGGACAGCAGCGCGGAGGGGACGAGCACCGCCTCCCGGGCCCGGACGCTGCACGCCTCGCATACCGCGCCGCCGTGCGCCTGGTCGAAGCGCGGGTGCTCACCGGGCGCGCCGCCACACAGCGAGCACGCATCGAAGCGCGGCATCAGGCCCGCGTGGGCGAGCGCCGACAGCTCGAAGGCCAGCAGCGACGTGGGCCCCGCCTCCTTCGCGTCCAGGCGGCCCAGGTAGCCCTCGAGCAGGACGAAGAGCTCCGGGTGCGGCTCATGGTCTCGCGTCAGCTCGCGGCACAGCTCCACCGAGTACAGGGCCCGGGCGATGAGCGACAGGTCCTCGCGCGCGGCGTAGTACCCGGCGACGATGTCGGTGGAGTCCAGCCGCACCGTGGAGCCGCGCGTCTCGACGATGTGCACGCGCAGCCGCATGAACGGCTCCAGCGCGCCCGCGAAGCGCCGCTTGCTCTTGCGTGCCCCCGCGGCGAAGGCCGTCAGCTTCCCATGCTCGCGCGTCAGCAGCGTGACGAGCCGGTCCGACTCGCCGTAGTCCACGGTGGACAGCACGAGCGCATCGTCGTCGTAGCGCTCCATGGCGTCATTCAACGCGCGAGCGGAGAAGGAAGCTTCCCGCTCAGCACGAGGAACACGTAGAGGCCCAGCGCCAGGGCCACCAGGAGGACGGACAGCCCCACGTAGGCCCGCTTGCGGCGCTCCTGCTCCAGCTGCGCGGGCGACGGCGCCGGCACCGAGCGGTCCACCTCCTCGTACCGGAGGATGGCCTCCTCGGGCGACAGGCCAATCACCTGGGCGTACGCCTTGATGTAGTTCACCACGAAGATGCGCGAGGGCAGCCGCTCCACCTGCCCTGCTTCGAGCGCGGAGATGAGCGTCGGGGGAATCTTGGTCTCTCGCGCGACATCCTCGCGAGACATCCCTCGAAGCTCCCGCTGCTGGCTGAGGTACTTGCCGAAGTCGACGTGGTCCACGGTGCGCCCAGATAGCAGAAGACTAGAGCTTTTCGAGCAGCCTTCGGCAGTCGTCCCTCAGCTCCTGTTCGCCCGCCTTCGCCTTGGCCTCACAGGTGGAGAAGGCCTGCCGGGCCCCTTCGGCCTGTCCCAGCTTCGCCAGGCACACGCCCTCGCGCATGTGGGCATCGGCTGCTTCCGGGCAGTTCTCACGGTAGCGGGAGAAATTGCGGCACGAATCGTCCAGCTTGCCCGTCTCGTCGAAGATGATGCCCAGGTTGCGGTAGCCCATGCAGAAGCCGGGGTTGGTCGTCACCGCCGCCTTGAGGCTGCCCACCGCCCGCTGCGTCTCACCCTTCTTGTACAGCGCCCAGCCCATGTTGCCCTGCGCGATGTAGGGCGTCACGTAGAGCATGTCGTTGAGGACCTGCTCGTACAGCTTGATGGCCTCGTCGTAGCGACCCTGGTCCAGGTGCACGTTGGCCAGATTGGTGCGGGCCTCGGAGAAGGTGGGGCGCACCTTCAAGGCGCGCTCATAGTGCCCCATGGCCTCCCCCGGCCGCGCGAAGACCAGGTGCAGCAGGATGCCGATGGCGTTGTTCGCCTCCGGATAGTCCGGGTCGTTCTCCAGCGACACCTGCAGCTCGCGCAGCGCGTCCTGGACGTGGCCCTGCTGCTGGGCCTGGAGCGCCAGGTCGTAGTGGATCTCCGCCTTGCGGCGCTCCTTCTCCGAGGGGACATGGGCACAGCCGGCGAGCACGAGCGCGAGGAGCGCGGAGGCGAAGCGGAGCATGGGACGGTTCTCGACGACGGGGGTGAGCAAGACTCAGAAGGCCGCGAGGAAGCGGCCCAGGGTGGTGGTGACGTTCTTCTTCTCTTCGGCGCGAGCCTTCACCGCGGGCACCAGCGTGGGGTCCTTGAAGAAGACCGGCAGCGTCTTGAGCCACTCGTCCTGCTGCTCCGGGGGCTGACCGCGCCAGTTGGCGTCATCCATCATGAAGCCGAGCGACTCGACGAACGCGAGCGCGTCCGACTCGTCCTCGCGGTACTCGTCCGCCGTCGTGTTGCGGCGCCCGGACAGGTACACCGCGCAGTCCTCGGCCTCGGCCAGGTACAGGTACACGAAGACGGCGGCGCCCTGCCCTCCGCGCAGCCCCACCACGAACGCCTGGGCCGGCCCGGCCTGCTTGCCGGGGATGGCCACGTGCGGCGTGTTGAGCGAGGTGTGCAGCGCGAGGATCTGCTCGCGCGTCGCGGGAAGGCCGCGGTAGCGCTCGTCCAGGTTGAACACGTCGTGTCTCCGAGAGTCTCGCCCCTCAGCGCGTGGTGAGGGTGAACTCCTGCGTGATGTCCTTCGACTCCGCCGCCGACGTCTGGAAGCGGATGAGCGGGTTGTCGATCATCACGTTGCCACCGCCCTCGTTACCCTCGCCAATGATGACCCGGAACAGGTGCTTGGGCGAATCGCTGCGCTTGGAGCCGGTGGAAATCTTCCGGGCCATCAACATCACCTGGTTCGCCCCGGGCTTGAGGTGCTGGGTGATGTCCGCGACCACCTGGTCCTCGTTGCCACGCAGCTTCCGCAGCCACCGGGAGTTCACGTACACCTCGATGTCGTACTCCGTCATCCCGGGCACGGTCTGCTCCGTCACCAGCCAGTAGCGCTGGGTGATGCGCGTCGGCTGCTGCGTGGCCGTGGCCACCGCCGGCTGCGCCGAAGCCGTCCCCGCCGTGGGCACCGCCTGGGCCGCCGGAGCCGCCGTGGCGGCGCCGCCCGCGGGCACCACCGCCTGCGCCGCGCTCGGCGTGGGCGCCGCCGGGGTGGGCGTCGTCACCGTCGAGACGCGGTACCCCGCCGCCTCGATGTGGACGTTGCCAGCCTCGTCGATGCGGACGGAGGCCTTCTCGAACTTCTGGTTGGTGACGCCGTCGATCAACACGCCGTTGAGATAGACGGAGCCCGCGAGGCTGCTCAGCGGGGCGAGCGTCACCAGGGTGGCGACGAGCGCCGCGCGCGAAAAGGGCCGATTCATGGGTTCACTCCTTGGAATCTCCAACAGTCCCGGGCACTTGCAACGCTTAGCGCACCCTGGGGACCGGGACAAGGCGCACATGCCTCCGCTTGGAGCGGCCATGGCGCGGCGAGATTCACCTGGGGTGTATCAGGGCGTGGGGACCGGGTCCGCCTCGCGCTGGGCGAGCGCCCAATCACCGCCCAGGCCATGGCCCTCGCGGAAGCGGCGGAAGTCGCGGCGGACGGCTCGGGGGTAGCGCCGGAAGCGGTCCAGCTCACCCTGCTTGATGGCGTTGCGGATGCGGGTGGGGCCGGCGTTGTAGGCCATCAGCGCCATCTCCAGGTCGCCGCCGAAGCGGTCCTGCAGCGAGCGCAGGTAACGGATGCCCAGCCGCACGCACAGCGCCGTGTCGGCCGTCACCTCTTCCCGGGAGAGGCGAAGGCCCTCCTTCTCCGCCAGGAAGTGGAGCGTGCTGGGCTTGATCTGCATCAGCCCCCGCGCGCCCTTGTCGGACACGGCCTCCTCGGCGAAGTCCGACTCCACGTCGATGAGCGCCAGCACCAGGAGCGGATCATACCCCGCCGTCCGGGCCTCCTCGGCGATGGCGTTCCCCAGCTGCCGGCGCAGCGTGAGGCCCAGGCCCGGAGCCCGCCTGGCGAGCACGAGGTCGATGAGGGACGCCTCCGGAGAGGGGCTCTCGGCGACCACGCGCTCGGGAAGGACAGGCTGGACCGAGCGCTCCTCCAGCAGCGGCACCAGCCGCGCGGACATGACGAGCGCCACCCCCGCCAGCAGGGGGAGTCGGGAACAGCCTGAGCTCAGAGCGTGGAGAGATTCGAAGAAACGCGTCGCGAACGACCTCCCGCCCGTGGGGGCGGGAGAAGTCACTTGCGTTGCTCCAGGGCCTGGATGCGCTCGGCCAGGCGCTCCAACCGGGAGCCGAACGCCTGGAGCTCCTCGCGACGGGGGAGCTTCATCCGCGTGAGGGCCGTGCGAACCCGGTCCTCCACGTTGTGCTCCAAGTCCTTCCGGTGACCCGCCAGCCGGTCCGAGAAGGCCTGGGCCTGGCGCTTCACCTCGTCCTGGCTCCAGCCGGCCACGGACGCCACCTTCTGCACCGCGCGGGAGGCCTCCTCTTCCGCGGTGTTCACCGCGAGGAGCGCCTGACTCCAGATGCGCTCAAAAGTTTCCGCGACAGGGTTCTTCTCTCGGGGGGCCTCGGGCTTGTTGTCCAATGGGTCTCTCCGGGAGGGGGTGTACCAGACCCGTGGGCCTGGAACAGTCGAACGGACCTGCCACGTAATCACACCCCCGGGGTGAAGGAAACGAGAACGAGCCCCCTCCCCTCCCTCATGTCCACTCGTGGAGTGGGAAGGGGGCACCATGCGTCAACCACGCGTCGCTGTTCAGGCGCGGGGCGCGGAGTCGGTGCCCTTCGAGGCACCCGAGCGTCGGATGGGCTTCAAGAGCGAGTCCACCTTGCGCGACAGCTTGGACAGCTCCTTGTTGAGCTCCTGCAGCTGGGACTGGCTGGCCACGCCCACCGCGCCCACCACCTTGGTCTGCAGCCCGTCCAGGCGCTTCTTCAGCTCGGCGCCGGCCGCGTCCACCTTCTTGCCCAGCTCCTTCACGCGCGGGTCCGCGAGCAGCTCTCCGGCCTGGAACCGGGTCCACAGGGCCTGGGCCTCCTTCGTGGCCTCCTGACGGCGGGCGTCCAGCGCCTTCACCACCTTGCCGGCCTCACCCTCCAGCTCCTCGATGCGCTTCTGCGCCTGGGCGAGCTGCGCCTTCAGGAAGACCTCCACGTTGGAGAAACCGCCCTTCGCCGCCTCGGCGCTCGCGTCCACCTCGGGGGTCGTCTCCTCGTGCTTCGTCTCCGCCTGCTTCGTCGTGTCCACCTGCTTCGTCGTGGCCATGTGTCGTCCTCCCCTTTTCACCCGGCACCACCGGGCAGTAACCCAATGAGTCAAACTCTCCGCGCGAAACTTAACGCAGCGCGCCATGGCCGTCAAGACAGACGTCCAGGAAAGCCCGACTAACTGGGTCCGAAAATGAAACCGCCGCCCCGGCACGAAGACCGGAGCGGCGGGAGGACTGCACCCAGGTTCGCCCGAGGGGCGACCCGGCGAGCGCTAGGCGGCGCCCGTCGTCTGGGTGCCTTCCGGACGGGACGCCGGAGCGGACAGGGGCCCGCCGTCGCCGTGGGCACCGGCCAGCGCGGCCTCCATCTCGTTGACCTCGTCGGTCGGGCTCTCCACCTCGATGTCGAGGTGCTTGTAGTTCGGCAGGCCCGTGCCGGCGGGGATGAGCCGGCCCATGATGACGTTCTCCTTGAGGCCGCGCAGGTAGTCCACCTTGCCGTTGATGGCGGCCTCGGTGAGCACCTTGGTGGTCTCCTGGAAGGAGGACGCCGAGATGAACGACTCGGTGGAGAGCGAGGCCTTGGTGATGCCGAGCAGCAGCGGCTCACCCACGGCCGGGCGCTTGCCCTCGGCCATGATCTTCTCGTTCTCCTCCTCGAACACCCACTTCTCGACCTGCTCGTCGACCAGGAAGTTGGTGTCGCCCACATCCGTGACGCGCACCCGGCGCAGCATCTGCCGGACGATGGTCTCGATGTGCTTGTCGTTAATCTTCACGCCCTGGAGGCGGTAGACCTCCTGCACTTCGTCCACCAGGTAGCGCGCGAGCTCCTTCTCGCCCAGCACCTTGAGGATGTCGTGCGGGTTGGCCGCGCCGTCCATCATCGCCTCGCCGGCCTTCACGCGGTCGCCGGAGTGGACACTGATGTTCTTGCCCTTGGAGATCAAATACTCCTTGGCCAGGTCCGTGCGCTGCTCGCCGTTCACCTCGGGGGTGATGATGAGCTTGCGCTTGCCCTTGGTGTCCTTGCCGAACGACACCACGCCGTCGATCTCCGCGATGGCCGCGGCATCCTTCGGCTTGCGCGCCTCGAACAGCTCGGCCACGCGGGGCAGACCGCCCGTGATGTCCTTCGTCTTGGTCGTCTCGCGGGGCACCTTGGCGATGACTTCGCCCGGGTGGATCTCATCGCCGTCGTTGACGGTGATGATGGAGCCCTGCGGCAGGAAGTAGCTCGCCGGGTTGCGGGACGAGGGCAGGTCCTTCGTGTTGCCCTGGGCGTCGCGGATGGAGACGCGCGGGCGCGCCTCCGGGTCCTTCGACTCGATGATGGTCTTGCGCGACAGACCCGTCACCTCGTCCAGGGTCTCGGACATCGTCACGCCTTCGATGATGTCCTCGTAGCGCACGGTGCCGCCCACCTCGGTGAGCAGCGGAATCGCGAACGGATCCCACTCCGCCAGCAGCGTGCCCGCCTCGATGCGCTGGCCCTGCTTCACCAGGATGCGGGCGCCGTAGATGACCTGGTAGCGCTCGCGCTCGCGGCCGGAGTCGTCGACGACGACCAGCTCGCCGTTGCGGTTCATCGCCACGAGCGTGCCGTCCGTCTTCTGCACCGTGGTGAGGCCCGCGAACTTCACGCTGCCCGCGTACCGGTTCTCCAGGCTGGACTGCTCCGCGCGCCGCGTCGCCGCGCCACCGATGTGGAACGTGCGCATCGTCAGCTGCGTACCCGGCTCGCCGATGGACTGCGCCGCGATGACGCCCACGGCCTCGCCCACGGCCACCTTGCGGCCACGCGCCAGGTCACGGCCGTAGCACTCCACGCAGATGCCGCGCTTGGCCTGGCACGTGAGCACCGAGCGGATCTTCACCTTGTCCAGGCCGCTGTTCTCGATGCGGCGGACGCGGTCCTCGTCGATCTCCTCGTTGGCGCGCACCAGCACCTCGCCCGTGACGGGGTCGAGGATGTCGTCCAGGGCCACGCGGCCCAGGATGCGCTCGCCGAGCGGCTCGATGATCTCACCACCCTCGACCAGGGCGCCGATGAACAGACCGTCCATGGTGCCGCAGTCGTACTCGTTGATGATGGCGTCCTGCGCCACGTCGACGAGACGGCGGGTGAGGTAACCGGAGTTGGCCGTCTTGAGCGCCGTGTCCGCCAGACCCTTGCGGGCGCCGTGCGTGGAGATGAAGTACTGCAGAACCGAGAGACCCTCGCGGAAGTTCGCGGTGATGGGCGTCTCGATGATTTCGCCGGAGGGCTTCGCCATCAGTCCGCGCATACCGGCGAGCTGACGGATCTGCTGGGCGCTACCACGCGCGCCCGAGTCGGCCATGATGTAGATGGGGTTGAACGACGGCTGCTTGCGCGACTCGCGCTTGCCGTCCTTGTCCCCGGAGGCCTCCTCCTGGGAGATCTGCTGCATCATCTCCTGGGCGACCTTCTCCGTCACCTCGGCCCAGATATCGATGACCTTGTTGTAGCGCTCACCGTCGGTGATGAGGCCCTCGAGGTACTGGTTCTCGATCTCCGCCACTTCCTTGCCCGCGTAGTCCAGGAACTCCTGCTTCTTCGCAGGGATGATCATGTCCTTGAGGGCGATGGAGATGCCGGCGCGCGTGGCGTTGTAGTAGCCGAGGCTGCGGATGCGGTCCGCGAGCAGCACCGTCTCCTTCTCGCCGGTGAGGCGGTAGCAGAGGTCGATGAGGCCGCCGAGCGACTTCTTGTCGAGCACCTTGTTGATGGCGTCGAAGCCCACGCGGCGGGGAACCACCTCCCACAGCAGGACGCGGCCGACGGTGGTCTCCTTGCGCTTGCCGTCGATGCGGCAGACCACCTTCGCCTGCAGGTGCACCTCGCCGTGGTCGTGCGCGGCGCGGACCTCGTCGGGCGAGCTGAACACGCGGCCCTCGCCGTTGGCGAACTCGCGGGCGCGGGTCATGTAGTAGATGCCGAGCACCATGTCCTGCGTCGGGACGATGATGGGCTTGCCGTTCGCGGGGCTGAGGATGTTGTTCGTCGACATCATCAGCACGCGGGCCTCCATCTGGGCTTCGATAGAGAGCGGCACGTGCACGGCCATCTGGTCACCGTCGAAGTCGGCGTTGAACGCCGCGCAGACGAGCGGGTGCAGCTGGATGGCCTTGCCCTCGATGAGCACGGGCTCGAAGGCCTGCATGCCCAGGCGGTGCAGCGTGGGCGCGCGGTTGAGGAGCACCGGGTGCTCGCGGATGACGTCCTCGAGGATGTCCCAGACCTCGGGACGCTCCTTCTCCACCATCTTCTTCGCCGACTTGATGGTGGTGACGTAGCCCTTCTCTTCGAGCTTGTTGTAGATGAACGGCTTGAACAGCTCGAGCGCCATGATCTTCGGCAGGCCGCACTGGTGCAGGCGCAGCTCGGGACCGACGACGATGACGGAGCGGCCCGAGTAGTCCACGCGCTTGCCGAGCAGGTTCTGACGGAACCGGCCCTGCTTGCCCTTGAGCATGTCGGACAGCGACTTGAGCGGGCGCTTGTTGGGGCCCGTGATGGTCTTGCCGCGGCGGCCGTTGTCGAACAGCGCGTCGACGGCCTCCTGCAGCATCCGCTTCTCGTTGCGGATGATGATGTCCGGAGCGTTGAGCTCCTGCAGGCGCTTGAGACGGTTGTTGCGGTTGATGACGCGGCGGTACAGGTCGTTCAGGTCGGAGGTCGCGAAGCGGCCACCGTCGAGGGGAACGAGCGGGCGCAGGTCCGGCGGAATCACCGGAATCACGTCCAGCATCATCCACTCGGGCTTGTTGCCGGAGACGCGGAACGCCTCGGCCACCTTCAGGCGCTTGGCGTACTTCTTCCGCTTCGCCTCGCTGGTGGTCTCGCGCATGTCCTTGCGCAGCGCCTCGGACAGCTTCTCCACGTCCAGGCCCTTGAGCATCTCACGGACGGCCTCGCCGCCCATGCCCGTGGTGAAGGAGTCCTCACCGTGCTCCTGGTAGAGCCGGTGCATCTTCTCCTCGCTGATGAGCTCACCGGCCTGCAGCGGCGTCGACTTGGGGTCGAGGACGATGTAGCTCTCGCAGTAGAGGACCTTCTCCAGCTCCTTGAGCGTGATGTCCAGCAGGTTGCCGATGCGGCTGGGCAGCGACTTGAGGAACCAGATGTGGGCGACCGGCGTGGCCAGGGTGATGTGACCCAGGCGCTCGCGGCGGACCTTCGACTGGATGACCTCCACGCCACACTTCTCACACACCACGCCACGGTGCTTCATGCGCTTGTACTTGCCGCAGTTGCACTCGTAGTCCTTCACCGGCCCGAAGATGCGGGCGCAGAACAGGCCGTCACGCTCCGGCTTGAACGTACGGTAGTTGATGGTCTCGGGCTTCTTCACCTCACCGTGCGACCACTGGCGGATCTTGTCGGGCGACGCCAGCGCGATGCGAATGGCGTTGAACGACAACGGGTCCTTCGGCTTCTCGAAGAAGTTGAAAATGTCCTTCACGTTGCCTCCGAAATCTCGTGAGGCGTCCCCCGTGGGGAACGCCAGCTGATTCGGGCCCCCGCCCCGGACCCGGCCGCGCCCACCCCCTCACGGGGTGGCGGGCGGCCGGTCAGGCGGGCGCGCCGGCTCTAACTCAGGCCTCGGTCCCGGTCTTGCGCTCCTCGCCGTCACCACCGCCGAGGAAGTCGCCGCCGAAGCTGCGCTGCCGCTCCGGGGGGGCGCTCTCGAGCAGCTCGACGTCCAGCGCGAGCGACTGGAGCTCCTTGAGGAGCACGTTGAACGACTCGGGCAGGCCGCTCTCCAGGACGTTGTCGCCCTTGACGATGGCCTCGTACATGCGCGTGCGGCCCACCACGTCGTCCGACTTGACGGTGAGGAACTCCTGCAGCGTGTACGCCGCGCCGTAGGCCTCCATCGCCCAGACTTCCATCTCGCCCAGACGCTGACCGCCGAACTGCGCCTTGCCGCCCAGCGGCTGCTGCGTGACGAGCGAGTAGGGCCCGATGGAGCGGGCGTGGATCTTCTCGTCCACCAGGTGGTGCAGCTTGAGCATGTACATCACGCCCACGGTGACGTTCTGGTCGAACGGCTCACCCGTGCGGCCGTCGAAGAGCACCATCTGGCCCGTGCGGGGCAGCTTGCCCTCGTCGAGCAGCTGGTGGATCTCCAGCTCCTGGGCGCCGTCGAACACCGGCGTCGCCACGTGGATGCCGCGCTTGGAGCGACGGCACAGCTGGCGGATCTCCTCCTCGTCCAGCTTGTCGAGGAACGCCGCGAACGGGGTCTCCGCGCCGTAGATGACCTTGAGGCGCTCCTTGATGGCCTCCGCGCCCCAGTTGTCCTCCACGTAGCGCTGCAGCGCCTCGCCGGTGCCCTTGGCGGCCCAGCCCAGGTGCGTCTCGAGGATCTGCCCGATGTTCATGCGGCTGGGAACGCCGAGCGGGTTGAGGACGATGTCCACCGGACGGCCGTCCTCCAGGTACGGCATGTCCTCCTCGGGGAGGATGCGGGACACGACGCCCTTGTTTCCGTGGCGGCCGGCCATCTTGTCGCCCACGGCCAGCTTGCGCTTGATGGCGACGTACACCTTCACCATCTTGATGACGCCCGGAGGCAGCTCGTCGCCCTTCTTGATGCGGGCGATCTTCTCGCCGAAGGCCAGCTTCACGGCCTCCTTCGTCTCCTCCAGGTTGCGCAGGATGTCGCGCACGCGGGAGTCGAGCGGGTCGCCGACGGAGATCTCACCCCAGTACTTGTAGGGCACCGTGGCCAGCAGCGCGTCGTCGAGGATGTCCCCCTTCTTCAGGAGGATCTTCCCCTTGTCGTCCACGAGCTTGCCCTGGACCTCCTTGCCACGGACCAGCACGCGGATGCGGCCGATGGCGCTGTCCTGGAGGACCTTGATCTCGTCGTTCTGGTCCTTGAGGAGCTTCGCCTCCTCCATGGACTCGATCTGCTTGGCGCGCTCGTCCTTCTCCACGCCCTTGCGGCTGAACACCTTGGCGTTGATGACGGTGCCCACCACGCCCGGGGGCACGCGCAGGGAGCTGTCGCGCACGTCGCCGGCCTTCTCGCCGAAGATGGCTCGCAGGAGCTTCTCTTCGGGAGACAGCTGCGTCTCGCCCTTCGGGGTGATCTTGCCCACCAGCACGTCGCCGGGCTTCACCTCGGCGCCGATGCGGATGATGCCGCTCTCGTCCAGGTCCTTGAGGGCCTCCTCACCCACGTTCGGGATGTCGCGGGTGATCTCCTCCTTGCCCAGCTTGGTGTCGCGCGCGATGCACTCGAACTCCTCGATGTGGATCGACGTGAAGACGTCGTCCTTGAGGATGCGCTCGCTGATGAGGATGGAGTCCTCGAAGTTGTAGCCCTGCCACGGCATGAACGCGACGACCACGTTCTGGCCCAGCGCCAGCTCACCCGTCTCGGTGGCCGGGCCGTCGGCGATGACGTCACCCTTCCGGACCTTGTCGCCCTTGCTGATGATGGGCTTCTGGTTGAGACACGTGTTCTGGTTGGAGCGCTGGTACTTGAGCAGGTTGTAGATGTCGACTTCGCTCGACACGTCGCTCAGCGAGGCCGGCACGTCCGCCTTCACCACGATGCGGCCGGCGTCCACGCTCTCCACCGTGCCGTCACGGCGCGCGACACACGTCACGCCGGAGTCGCGCGCGACGATGGCCTCGATGCCCGTGCCCACCAGCGGAGCACTGGTGCGCAGCAGCGGAACCGCCTGGCGCTGCATGTTCGAGCCCATGAGGGCGCGGTTGGCGTCGTCGTTCTCCAGGAACGGGATGAGCGACGCGGCCACCGACACCAGCTGGTTCGGCGACACGTCCATCAGGTCCACGTCCTCGGCGCGCGCCTGGACGAACTCACCGCCGCGGCGGCTGGACACGAGCGCGTTGACGAACTTGCCCTTCTTGTCCGTCTCCGCGTTCGCCTGCGCGATGGTGTGCTTCTCCTCCTCGAGCGCCGAGTAGAAGGCCACGTCCGTGGTCACCACGCCCGCGTCGACCTTGCGGTACGGCGTCTCCACGAAGCCGAACTCGTTGACCCGCGCGTAGGTGGACAGCGACGCGATGAGGCCGATGTTCGGACCTTCCGGCGTCTCGATGGGGCAGATGCGGCCGTAGTGCGTCGGGTGAACGTCGCGGACCTCGAAGCCCGCGCGCTCACGCGTCAGACCACCGGGCCCGAGCGCGGACAGACGACGCTTGTGCGTCACCTCGGACAGGGGGTTCGTCTGGTCCATGAACTGCGACAGCTGGCTGGACCCGAAGAACTCCTTGATGACCGCCGTGACGGGCTTGGCGTTGATGAGATCGTGCGGCATGAGCGTCTCGATCTCCTGGAGGCTCATGCGCTCCTTGATCGCCCGCTCCATGCGCACCAGACCGATGCGGTACTGGTTCTCGAGCAGCTCGCCCACCGCGCGCACGCGCCGGTTGCCGAGGTGGTCGATGTCGTCGATGGTGCCCTTGCCGTTCTTCAGATCGATCAGGTAGCGGATCACCTCGAGGATGTCCCGCTTGGTGAGGATCTGCCCGTCGAGCGGCTCCTCGAGCCCGAACTTGAAGTTCAACTTGAGGCGACCGACCTTGGACAGGTCGTAGCGCTCGGGGTTGAAGAACAGGTTCGTGAACAGGTTGATGGCCGTCTCGGGCGTCGGCGGATCGCCAGGACGCAGACGACGGTAGATCTCCATGATGGACTGCTCGGGCGTCTCGAGCTTGTCCAGCATGAGCGTCTCACGCAGGTAGGGACCCACGTTGAGGTTGTCGATGAAGAGGACCTTGAACTCCTTGATGTTGCGCTTGAGGAGCTCGTCCACCTTCTCCTGCGAGACTTCCTCGTTGCACTCGAGGATGACCTCACCGGTGTTCTCGTCCACCACGTCGTACGCGGACACCTTCGTGAAGAGCTCGTCCGCGTCGATGGGGAGCGTCTTCATCTTCGCCGCTTCGAGCTTCTTGATGGCGACGCGGGTGAACTTGCGGTTCTTCTTGACGATCAGCTCACCCGTCTTCGTCTTGATGTCACGGGTGGCGCGCTGGCCCGGGAGCAGCTCCAGCTCGACGCTCTTCTCGAAGTCCGCCGCCGTCTGGAGGTAGATGGTCTCCGTGGCGTAGTAGTAGTTGAGGATCTCCTCGGTGGAGCCCTTGAACTCCAGCGGGTTCTTCTTCGCGGTGTCGCTGACGGCGCCCAGGGCGCGGATGAGCACCGTGGCGGGCAGCTTGCGACGCCGGTCGATGCGCACGTACAGCAGGTCCTTGTGGTCGAACTCGAAGTCGATCCACGAACCGCGGTAGGGGATGATGCGGGCGTTGTACAGCAGCTTGCCCGACGAGTGGCTCTTGCCCTTGTCGTGGTCGAAGAACGCGCCCGGGCTGCGATGCAGCTGGCTGACGACCACGCGCTCCGTGCCGTTGATGATGAAGGTGCCGTTCTGGGTCATCAGCGGGATTTCCCCGAAGTAGACCTCCTGCTCCTTCACGTCACGGATGGACTGCGCGCCGGTCTCCTCGTCCTTGTCCCACACCACCAGGCGAACGACGACCTTGATGGGGGCGGAGTAGGTCATGCCACGCTGGTGGCACTCATCGACGTCGTACTTCGGCTTCTCCAGGTGGTAGCTGACGAACTCCAGCGACGACGTCTCGTTGAAATCCCGAATCGGGAAAACCGAGTTGAAGACACCCTGAAGTCCGAGGTCCTCACGCTTCTCCGGGGCGATATCGGCCTGGAGGAACTTCTCGTAGGACTGCTTCTGGATGTTGATAAGATTGGGAATGTCGATGATCTTCGCGATCTTCGCGAAGGTCTTCCGCACGCGGAAATTGTTCTGGATCTGCGTCGGCATTCTGGCTCCGGGGACTGCTGCTCGGGCGGGGCAAACTTCAATAACGCGCGGCGGCGCCGGGAAATTTGCAACGGTCAAATGGGCAAAGCCGGCAGCCCCCCTACTGGGAGCGCCGGCCTGCTCATCCGGTCAGGAGGCTGCTTGGAAATTCCCGGAAACCAAGCAACCCCTGTGCGACTTACTTGATGTCGACGGTGGCGCCAGCGGCAACGAGCTGGTCCTTGATCTTCTTGGCGTCGTCCTTGTTGACGCCCTCCTTGACCGTCTTGGGCGCGCCCTCGACCAGGTCCTTGGCCTCCTTCAGGCCCAGGCCGGTGATGGCGCGGATCTCCTTGATGACGTTGATCTTGTTGGCGCCGGCGTTCGACAGCACCACCGTGAACTCCGTCTTCTCCTCGACCGGGGCCGCGGCGACGGCGGCGGGGCCGGCGGAAACGGCGACGGCGGCGGCGGAGACGCCCCACTTCTCCTCGAGGGCCTTCACCAGGTTGGCGGCCTCGATGATGGTCAGGCCGGAGAGCTGCTCAACGATTGCATTCAGGTCAGCCATTGAATTCGTCCTTCTGGGTTTGACTAACGGCCTGCATCCCTATGGGAGTCGGGGCCGTCAAGATTGGTGTAGAAAAACTTCTCGGATGAATCAGGAAAACTAACCCTGCGCCTTGTCCGCGTGGGCCTGGACGACCCGCGCGAGCTGGGAACCCGGGGCGGCAATGGTCCGAACCAGCTTGCCAGCCGGCTGGTTGAGCATGCCGAGCAGCTGCGCCCGGAGCTCGTTGAGACCCGGCAGCTTCGCCAGCTGCTTGACGCCGTTGACGTCGACCTTGCGGCCGTCGACCACGGCGGTGCGGATCTTGATCTTGTCCTCGAGGTCCTTCGTGAACTCGGTCAGGATCTTCGCCGGGGCCACCACGTCGCCGTAGCTCAGGCACAGAGCCACCGGTCCCGTGAAGTCATCAGCGATGACAGCCAGGTCCGTGCCCTGCGCCGCACGGCGCGCCAGCGTGTTCTTGATGACCTTGTACTCGACGCCGCCCTCACGGAACTTCTTGCGCAGCTTCGTCACCGTCTCCACATCCACCTTGGAGAACTCCGCGACGATGGCTGACTTGGTCCGCGAGAACTTCTCGTGGAGTTCCTTGATCATCTCCTCCTTCTCGCTCTTCAGCACTTTGACTCACCTCCTTCTTGGCCCGTCTTCCGACGGGCGTGATGCCTGGGCCAAAGTGGCAGAGCGAGAGAGGAGTCTCCGAGAGACACCACACCGCACCTCCAGTCTCGGCAGGGCTGACCTTGCGGCCGTTTGAACCCGACAGAGGAAGCCACACCCCGACCGGTTGTCCGGTTCCCAACGGGGCACTTCTCCTCTGACCGGGTCCCTGCTGTCATGAACCAGGTCGAAGCGCACGCCTCATGACGTGGCGCTCCAATTGCAAAAGCCGGGGGCCTATACCCCCGGCTTCGGCAAAGATCCAGAACTTTCGAACCTGAGACGTCAGGCAGGCGGCACCTCTGACTCCCCCACTGTGGGGAAGCGAGCACCGCCCGCCTGCTGGCCGCCTAGCGGTGGCGGGCCAGAATCTCCTGGGTATCGATCTTGATGCCCGGGCCCATCGTCGTGGAGATGGCGATGCCCTTCAGGTACACGCCCTTGGCGGTGGCCGGCTTGAGCTTCATCACCAGGTCCACCAGCGCGTTGAAGTTGCCCTCGAGCTTGTCCACCGAGAAGGAGGACTTGCCCATCTTCGCGTGGACGATACCGGCCTTCTCCGCGCGGAAGTCGACCTTACCGCCCTTGGCGTCGCGGATGGCCTTGGCCACGTCCATGGTCACCGTGCCGACCTTCGGGTTCGGCATGAGGCCACGGGGACCGAGCACCTTACCGAGGCGACCCACGATACCCATCATGTCCGGGGTGGCGATGACGGTGTCGAAGTCGAGGAAGCCCTCCTCGATGCGCTTCTGGAGGTCCTCCGCGCCCACGATGTCCGCGCCCGCGTTGCCAGCCTCGGTGGCGCGCTCGCCCTTGGCGAACACGGCCACGCGCACGGTGGCGCCCGTACCGTTCGGGAGGACCACGGCGCCGCGGACCATCTGGTCCGCGTGCTTCGGGTCCACACCCAGGTTGATGGCCACGTCGACCGTCTGGTCGTACTTCGACGCGCGCGCGTCCACCGTCTTCTTCAGCAGCGCGAAACCCTCGGCCACCGAGTAACGCTTCTCGCGGTCCACCAGCGCGGCGGCCGCCCGGAACTTCTTCCCATTAGCCATGACAGAAATCCTCGTCCGTGAGTGGGGCGGCGGCCTAGCCGACGACGTCGATGCCCATGGAGCGCGCGGTGCCAGCAATGGTGTTCATGCAGGCCTCGAGCGAAGCGGCGGTGGTGTCCTGAATCTTCTTCTTGGCGATCTCCTCGAGCTGCGCGCGGGTGATCTGCCCCACCTTCTCCTTGCCAGGCTTCTTCGCGCCCGAACCCTTCTTCTTGTCGGTGTGCAGGCCCGCCGCCTTCTTGATGAGGACGGCCGCCGGAGGCGTCTTGAGGATGAACGTGAAGGAGCGGTCCTGATAGACGGTGATGATCACCGGGATGATCAGACCCTCCTTGGCCTCCGCCTGCGTCTTCGCGTTGAACTGCTTGCAGAACTCCATGATGTTCACGCCCTGCTGACCGAGTGCGGGGCCGATCGGCGGAGCGGGGTTCGCCTTGCCGGCGGGAATCTGCAGCTTGACCTGACCTGTGACCTTCTTCATCGGCTGACAACTGCCTTTCGAGGGGGTGGTCCAGACGGGCCTCCAGACGGGGAGGCTCTCCCACCCATGGGACCGCGTCCAGGCGGACGCGGAACTACAGCAGGGCGCGCTCTATCCGAGTCGCCCGCGAAAAACTAGCCGGTGGTCTTCTCCACCTGCATGAAGTCCAGCTCCACGGGGGTGGCGCGACCGAAGATGCTCACGAGCACCTTCACGCGACCCTTCTCCGCGTTGACCTCTTCCACCGTGCCGTTGAAGTTGGCGAACGGGCCGTCCACCACACGCACCGTGTCGCCGTCGTCGAACTGCACCTTGGGCTTGGGCTTGAGCGTGCCCTCGGAGATCTGCGACGTGAGGTTCGCGACCTCCTTCTCCGAGATGGGTCGCGGTTGCTCGTTCTGGCCCGTCCCCGGGAAGCCGGTGATCTTCGGCGTGTTCTTCACCAGGTGGAGCGTCCGGTCGTTCAGCTCCATCTGCACGAAGATGTAGCCGGGGAAGAACTTGCGGCGAGACGTCTTCTTCTCGCCCTTCACCATCTCCACGACCTGCTCCATGGGGATGAGGATCTCACCGAACTGGTCCTGGAGCCCCTCGAGGCGGATCTTCTCCTCCAGGCTCTTCTTCGCCTGGTTCTCGAAGTTCGAGTAGGTGTGGACCACGAACCATTTCATCGCCATTACAGCTTCCCCCACAAGGCCGGCAGCCACTCCACCATCAAGTTGTACGCGACGGTGTCGATGCAGAAGAGCAGCACCGCGGCCACGAGCGAGGCGACGACCACGGCCACGGTCGACGTCCGGGTCTCCGGCCAGGTGGGCCAGGACACCTTCATCAGCTCGGACGCGACCTCCATGGAGAGGGTGTGCGTCTTGGGGTGGAAGTAGCCGGCCACCGCGAGGCCCACGGCCGACAGGTAGCCCACGAGCGTGGACACCTTCCAGTCCAGACCCTCGATGAGCACCGAGTCGGGCCATCCGAAGCTGGCCCACAGCGCTCCGAAGAGACGCTCCAGGAACAGCGCCAGGATGATGCCGGCGAGGAGGTAGAAGATGACCACGAGCCGCTTCGGATCCATCGCCGAGCGGTTAGCCTGCTGGCTGGCCTCTGATGCCGTCGCCATGGTGCCTCACGAGGTACTGCGAAAGCGAAATTTCACGAACTGCGGAAACACAGGAACCCCCGGTACCTCCAGGTACCGGGGGCCCCGCTCCCACTGAGACTTGGCAGGCCAGGAGGGATTCGAACCCCCAACACGCGGATTTGGAGACCGCTGCTCTACCGTTGGAGCTACTGGCCTAGAAACTCTCAGGAACTACCGACCTAGACCTTACCTTCCTTGTGGTCCGTGTGCTTGCGGCACTTCGAGCAGAACTTGCTCAACTCGAGCTTGTCCTGGCTCTTCCGCTTGTTCTTCGTGGTCGTATAGTTCCGCTCTTTGCACACCGTGCACTCGAGCGAAATGATGGAACGATTGCCCTTCGGCATGGCCTACCTCATCAGACACGAGAGGGGAAGGTTACCATCAGGCACCTTCCCCTCGGAATCCGGTGTTTGGGGCCAGGGGGCTCGAAAGCCCCCCGGGCGCGTTACTCGATGACTTCCGCGACGACGCCGGCGCCCACCGTGCGGCCACCCTCGCGAACAGCGAAGCGCAGCTCCTTCTCCATCGCGACAGGGGTGATGAGCTCCACCTCGATCGCGATGTTGTCGCCCGGCATCACCATCTCCACGTTCTCCGGCAGCTTCACCGTTCCCGTCACGTCCGTGGTGCGGAAGTAGAACTGGGGACGGTAGCCCTTGAAGAACGGGGTGTGACGACCACCCTCTTCCTTCGACAGCACGTAGATCTGCGCCTTGAACTTGGTGTGCGGCGTGATGCTGCCAGGCTTGGCAATCACCTGCCCACGCTCCATGTCCTCACGCTTCAGGCCACGGACCAGCGCGCCGATGTTGTCGCCCGCCATGCCCTCGTCCAGCAGCTTGCGGAACATCTCGACGCCCGTCACAACCGTCTTCTGCGTCGGGCGCAGACCGACGACCTCGACCTCCTCGCCGACCTTGACCCGACCGCGCTCCACGCGGCCCGTCGCCACCGTTCCACGGCCGGCGATGGAGAACACGTCCTCCACCGGCATCAGGAAGGGCTTGTCCGTCGCGCGCTGCGGCGTCGGGATGTAGCTGTCCACCGCCTCCATCAGCTTCAGGATGGCCGGCTCGCCGATGTCGCTCGCGTCACCCTCGAGCGCCTTCACCGCGGAGCCCGGGATGATGGGGATGCTGTCGCCGGGGAACTCGTACTTCTTCAGGAGGTCCCGGACCTCCATCTCCACCAGCTCGCGCAGCTCCGGGTCGTCCAGCAGGTCGACCTTGTTCAGGAAGACCACGATGTACGGAACACCGACCTGACGCGCCAGCAGGATGTGCTCACGCGTCTGGGGCATCGGGCCGTCCGCCGCCGACACCACCAGGATCGCGCCGTCCATCTGCGCCGCGCCCGTGATCATGTTCTTCACGTAGTCGGCGTGGCCCGGACAGTCGACGTGCGCGTAGTGACGGTTCTTCGTCTGATACTCGACGTGCGCCGTCGAGATCGTGATGCCGCGCTCGCGCTCTTCCGGCGCCTTGTCGATCTGGTCGTACGCCAGGAACGTGGCGCCGCCCGTCTTCGCCAGCACCTTCGTGATGGCCGCCGTCAGCGACGTCTTGCCGTGGTCCACGTGTCCGATCGTGCCGATGTTCACGTGGGGCTTGTTACGCTCGAACTTCTCCTTGGCCATGACACTCCTCTAAAAAATGGAGCCCTGAACCAGGATTGAACTGGTGACCTCATCCTTACCAAGGATGCGCTCTGCCAACTGAGCTATCAGGGCTTGGCGATGCTATGAACTACAACGTTTGGAGCGGGAAATGGGATTCGAACCCACGACATTCAGCTTGGAAGGCTGACGCTCTACCAACTGAGCTATTCCCGCAATGCCGAGTGGAGGGAGATGGATTCGAACCATCGAAGGCGTAGAGCCGGCAGATTTACAGTCTGCTCCCTTTGGCCGCTTGGGTATCCCTCCAGAATTTTGCACCACGAACCGCGACTACTCCCCGCACTGCTCGTCTCGGGCCCTCATCCGCGGCCCCGTCCTGCTTGGCCGGCGGCGGGACTTGAACCCGCGACCTACTGATTACAAATCAGTTGCTCTACCGACTGAGCTACACCGGCACTCATCGGCTCCTGCCCTACCCTACCTGCACCGAAGCCGTCAACCACCCGACTCCGATGTGCGAGGCGCGCCCTTTTAAAAGTCCCCTTCACCCAAGTCAAGGAGATTGATCCCGGGTTCAGACCGACTAACGGGAGGAGCTGCTCCCCCGTTGGCGGGCGACCTCGTATAGCAGAATGCCGGCCGAAACGGACGCATTGAGTGAACCGACCTGACCCGCCATGGGAATCCGCAGGCGGTGGTCGCAGTGCTTGAGCACACCCTCCCTCACTCCTCCCCCCTCGGCGCCCACGACGAGGGCCAAGGGGCCGTCCAGTCGGGCGCTCCACATGGGCTCGGTCGCGTCCACGTCGGCCGCGGCCACCCAGAGTCCCGCTTCCTTCAGCTCCTCCAGGGCACGCGAGATGTTCACCACCCGGGCGATGAGGCAGTGCTCCACCGCCCCCGCGGAAGCCTTGGCCACCGTCCCCGTCACCTGGACGGCCCGGTCCTTGGCGATGACCACCCCGTGTGCCCCGAGCGCATGGGCCGAGCGGATGATGGCTCCCAGGTTGTGCGGGTCCTGGATGCCGTCGAGCACCACCACGAGCGCGGGCCGCTTGCTGGCTTGAGCCGCCTCGAGCAGGTCCTCGAGCTCCGCGTACCGGAAGCCCCGGAGCTCCAGCACCACGCCCTGGTGCACGCCGCCGTCAGCCATCACCGCCAGCCGCTCACGCGTCACCTTCTCGACACGGACGCCCGCGTCCCGAGCGCGGCTGAGCAGCTCTCCCGCGGCCTTGGCCGCGAGCTGCCCCTCCACGATGAACAACCGCTCGACCTCATCCGGCCGGGCCCGCAGGGCCTCGAGGACCGGATTCACCCCATAGACGTGGCGCGCGGAGGAATCTCCCCCCTCGCGCTCGCCTCGACCACCTCGGGAGGAACGCTCACGCATGAGAACTAGAGGACCTCGACGGGGACGGAGAGGGTCTTCTGCTGACGGGCGCAGATCTTCTCCGTGCAGATGAAGAAGACGAGCTTGGCATCCACCGAGCCCTTGCCCGCGGCGGCCGCGGTGAAGGGGACCTCGAAGCGGGGGTCGGCGAACTCCTGGCCCGCGGCCTTCTTGGAGACCGAGTCCTCGCGGCCCAGCTTCTCCTTGGTCACGGTGAGCTGGGTGCCCTTCACATCCAGCTTGAGCGGAGCCTCCTCGGAGACGTGCGCGCCGGACTTCGTCTTCACCGAGACCACGAACACGCCCTTCTCCCCCGCCTTCACCTGGGAGGAGGAGCCCTCGGTGGACACGTCATAGAGGCTGGCGGGGTCCACTTCGTCCGCGGACGCCGGGGCCGCCCAGACGCAGGCCACCAGCAGGGCGGCGACGGAGGTGACGCTTCGGATGTGCGACATGGCTGACTCTCCTGGATGCGGGGGTTGCGTATCACGCCTCGACGTGGGGTGCCGGGATTCTCTTCACGCGCCCTCCGAGCCGCTCCGGGGCGTCCGGCTCGCGCGCTTCTTGCGCGGCGCCGGGACGACGGCACTCGCGAGCGGAATCGGTGGGAGCAGGTCCGGCATCGACACAGGCTCCGCGCCCGCGACCAGTTCCTCGGCCCGGATGATGATGGGCGTGGCCAGGTCCATGCCCGTCACCGCCTCCATCTCCGGCAGCGCGGGAGAGCTGTTCACCTCGAAGACCTTGGACTTCCCCTGCACATCCAGGAGGTCCACCGCCGCGACCTCCAGGCCCACCAGCCGAGTGGCCTTCTCCGCCGTGGCCCGCTGCCCCGGAGACAGCTCCATCTCCTCCAGACGCGCGCCCTTGATGAGCGTGTGCGCGAGCCGGCCCGGACGAGGACGCCTGCGGACGGCCGCAATCGCCTTGCCGCCCACCACCAACACACGCACGTCCTGGCTGGTGCTCTTCACGTACTCCTGCATCACCAGGTTGTGCCCCAGCCCCAGCACCGCCTCGAGCGCCGCCTCCAGGGACTGGAGGCTCTCGCACACCATCACCCCGTGCTTCTCCTGCCCCTGCAGCAGCTTCACGAGGACAGGGACCCCGCCCACCAAGCCCACCATCTCCTTGAGCTGGGCGGCGTCCCGCGCCATCACCGTGGCCGGGATGTCGATGCCGTGCGCGGACAACAGCTGCAGCGAGCGCATCTTGCTGCGCGATTGGGCGATGGCCTGGGCGTGGTTCACCAGGGGCACGCCGTGCAGCGCGAACTGGTTCACCACCGCCAGGCCATAGGTATTGATGGACTGGGCGATGCGCGGCAGCACCACGTCCGTGGGCGCCAGCTTCTTGCGGTCGTAATAGAGGGTGGCGCTTCCCCCTCCATCCAGATGCATCTGCACCCTGAGAGGGTTGAGAACGCGGAGCTGATGCCCCCTCGCGCGCCCCGCCTCGACAAGACGTCGGGTGGACGGAATGGAAGCGGAGCGCGAGAGAAGAGTGACTTTCATGGGCAGGGGCGGCAACCGGGCCGGAGGCGGACGGGACCTATAATCCCCACCACCCCCGGGGTAAAGCCGCCCCCGGCCGCCTGCTCAGCGCTGACGGATGGCGCGAATCTCGATCTTGATGGGATCTTCCGGGCGCGAGTTCTTGATGCGGTCGCACGTGGCCCCGTTGAAGAGCACACCCTCGTCCGTGAGACTCCAGGTCCCATCACCCGGCTGGAGCCGCTCTTCCTCGACGTAGACGACGATGAGCTTGGGGTTGGACGGCAGCTGCGGACCCTTCAGGGGAATCAGGCACGGCTCGGGATTGATGACCTCCTTGCTGATGCGCTCGAGCGCGGCGGAGAGTTCCTCCTGGTTGCCCGCCTGGTAGAAGGTCCGGCCGCACAGGCCTGTCGCCGCGATGCAGGTGTCATTGGAACCGCAAGCCGTCGGGTCATCCGCACAGGAACGGGCGAAGCCACCCGCCGCCGCCATGCCCTGGAGCACCGCGGGACCATCCCCCGTCGCGGTCTCCGCGCCGAAACCGATGACGATCGTCGTCACGCCCGCGTCCTTCAGCTCCTGCACCGCCGCCACGGACGCATTGGTGTCCAGGCAGCCACGACGCTCGTAGGTCGCGCCCGGCGTCGAACAGGTGGTCGCACCCGCGATGGTGCACTTGCACTGGGCCGGGTTCTCCGCCCCTGAGTACTCGTTCGCCTCATTGCAGTTGGGCAGGCCGTCCGTCAGCAGGATGACGAAGTTCTTGCGGTCGGGGTCCTTCAACGCCGGCATGCTGCCGATGAAGCGGAGGCTGCCGCTCGTGGGCGTACCGCCGCTGGGCTGTCCCGTTCCGAAGTTGGGGATGCCCTGGATGAGCGCGTTGATGGAGTTGGCGTGCTCGAGCAGCGAGCCGTCGTCCTCGATCGCCGGCAGGTCCTTGCGCACAGCGGTCGCCGTCGACTTGGCGCACGCATCGGTCTCGCTGGACTCAGGATAGGTCGTCAGGCCGAAGCGCACGAAGGGACCGCTGGACGAGAGGAAGTCCGGCACGGCGGCCTGCAGTTCGGACCAGCGCGTCGGGCAGGTGGCCGTGGGGCACGCCAAGGACTGGCCACACAACTGCATGTTGCCCTGGTTGTTGCGCACCATGCACGTCGGCTCGTTCGGATTCACCGGCAGCGTCATGGAGCCCGAGATGTCCACCAACAGCATGATGTTGGGCTTGCTCGACAGGGCCGTGATGGTCTCCTCGACCGTCGTCTGCGCGATGGCGAGCGGCTCCACCGGCTCGAAGTCGTAGGACTGACAGCCCGTGACGACGCCTGCGAGGGCGCCCAGAGCAAGGGCGCTCAGGCTCAGGAGGTTCAACTTGGCGCGCATAGGTGATGAATTCCTTCTGCTTCTATGGGGGGACGCGGAGCTCCGCGCGGCCGGGCTCTTCAGGGGGACGGCTTGGGCGCAAGAGTAACGCGTGACTCCCCCCGGAGGCTACAGCCTCAAGAGGAGGCCTCTCGGGGTTCGGATGAGACTGCGAGGTTACAGCAGGAGCCGAAGCGCCTCGTCGTCGAGCGCACACCCGGAGCGGAGCAGACGACATTGTCGCCTGCCTGGCGCTCCTCGGGGTGGAGTGGCTAGAGCGACAGCGTGCGGGCGCCCTGCGTGAGGCGCCAAAGAGAGGCGAGCCCCATCACCTCGTCCAGGGCGCCGCTCAGCGCCTCCGGCGGGTAGCCACACAGGCGCACCGTGGTGTCGCAGGCGATCAACTTCGCGCCCAGTCCCCGCGCCTCCTCCAGCATCTTCATGGGGGCCAGCACGCCCAGCGTCTCGCCTCGCGCGTGCTCCTCCCGCTCACGCTCGCCGTCGGGGTGACCGAAGGTTCCGTCCACCCAGGCGCGGAGGGCATCGAACGCGAGGACGAAGTAGACCTCGTCCCCCATGGCCACCGCGGTGATGCCCATGGAGGTGGCCTGGAACGCCGGCTCATACGTGGCGTGCTGAAGAAAGAAGAAGACCCGTCCAGCCATCGACGAAGCACCATACCGGGGTTCGAGTCCTGGCGGGCAAAAGGCGTATAACCCCGGACGTCCCCTCCCCTGCCGAGGCGCCCCATGTCGACCCCGACCTCGCCGCCCCCTTCCGCCCACACCTCCCGCTCCTCGCGGGGACGTCGATGGCGCGCCCTCGTGCTCGGCGCCGGGCTGCTGGCCACCTCCGCGGGCTCCGCGCTGGCCTACTCCCGGGGCGCTGGCGAGCCGTCCCCCTCGGCGACGCCGCCTCGCGACCTCCGCGCACAGGTGGAGTCGCTGCTCGATGCCTCCCAGGGCGACGAGCAGCTCCGACGACTGGGGCCGCAGGCCGTGCCGGTCCTGAGCTCGTTGGTGATGGATGGCTCCGCGCCCTCGACGCGCCGGGCCCGGGCCGTGGCCTCGCTCGCACTGGTGGATCCGACCCAGAGCGCGCACTCCATCCAGGAGGTCCTGGAGGATGCCCGTGCCCCCGCGGACGTCCGGGCCAGCGCCGCGGGAGCCCTGGCGCGCTGCCTGGGAATCGACGCCATCCCTTCGCTGTCCGCGCGCCTCACGGACCAGGAGGATCCCGTGCGGGAGGCCGTGGCCCTGGCGCTCGGACGGCTCGGCGGGCAGCAGGTCCGACAGGCACTCGAGGAGCGCCTCCCCCTCGAAGAGCGTCCCCTCGTACGCGAGGCGCTCCAGCGCGGCCTCAGCCTCGCGGAGCCGTGAACGGCGACTCGGCACTCGCCTCGGCCCGGGCGTTCCGTTAGATGGGGGCCATGCGTCCCACGGTCCTCCTGTTCGATATCGACGGCACCCTCATCACCACTGGTGGAGCGGGCCGCCGCGCCATGGACCGCGCCTTCGAGCAGCTCCATGGCCGCCGCGATGCGTGCGATTCGTTCCACATGTCGGGCATGACGGACCGAGGCATCGTCCGGAAGGCCCTGCGTGTCATCGGCGTCGAGGACACCGAGGCGGCCATCGACGCGGGCATCGCCTCCTACCTCGCGCACCTGGCGGACGAGGTCCAGAAGGTCGAGGCGCAGCGCTATCTCGTCTTCCCCGGCATGAGAGAGGCCGTGCAGGCCGCGCGCGGCCTCGAGGGCTTCGCCGTGGGTCTGGGGACCGGCAACGTGCGCGAAGGTGCTCGCGTGAAGCTGGAGCGCGTCGGCATCCATGACCAGTTCGCGTTCGGTGGCTTCGGCTGCGACCACGAGGACCGCGTGGAGCTCATTCGTCGGGGAGCCGAGGCGGGCGCGGCCCTGCTCGGGGTGCCTCGCGGGGAGTGCCGGGTGGTCATCATCGGCGACACGCCCAAGGACGTCGACGCGGCCCTGGGCATCGGCGCCGAGTGCATCGGAGTGGGGACCGGTACCTTCACCGCCGAGGCCCTGTTGAAGGCGGGCGCCCACGCGGCCTTCGCCGACTTCTCGCACCACGACGCCCTTCCGACCTTGCTCGGCCGAAGCTGAGGCCCCCGCCCGGGCTCGGAGCCGAGCCCGGGCTGTGGTATCCCCGCCGCCCTTCCGAGGAGCCCGTCGCATGTCATCCACGCTCGAGTCCTATGAGCTCATCCGCTTCGCCGAGGCCTTCGAGGCACGGATCGCCACCGCGGGAGAGATGCTCGCCGGTCGCCCTGGCCTCGACGCCGAGAAGAGCTGGCTGGCCACCGCTCTAGAGCTGGTGCGCACCACCCGCGCCCCCGCCGCCGGGGTCGTCGACCGGGTGAAGGACCTGCCCGAGCTGGACGAGGCTCGCGAGGAGTTCGCCTTCCACCAACAGGGCTTGTGGGTGGATGCGCTGGAGAAGCTGCACGCGGGCATCACCTTCACCGCGAGCAGCCGCGCCCCCGTCATCGAGGCGCTCTTCCCCCACCTCAAGTTCGCCCAGCTCCGCCGCGCGCCTCGCGACACCATCTTCGAGTACGCGACCTCCTACGACCGTCGCACCCGCAGCGCGTACGTCACGCGCATCTTCGCTCGCGAGGACTTCGCGCTCGTCCGCCCCGTGATGGAGCAGGTGGCCACCGCGCACGCCGCGTGGCGCTCGAGCCATGAGCCCGCGCCGCTGTCTCCAGAACAAGAGGCGGTGCTGCGCGAGGAGTTGGTGAACCTGGGCCGCAAGATGGAAGTGGCGCTGCGACAGGCGCGGCTTCTCTCCGAGGCAGCGCTCGTTCCCGTGCCCAGCGTCCACGAAGCCGCGGCGCTCGGACTCAAGCCCAAGCGCCGCGCGGGTCGCGGTCTCGCTCCGTCCGATGACGGACTCGGCGCGCTCGACCTCGAGCCCTCCGATTCCATGGAGCCCACCGAGGCGGAGCTCGCCGAGGTCGCCGCGCTGGATTCTTCGACCGAGGAGGAGGACCCCGGCACCTCCGCTCCACTCGAAACGCGTGAGGCCGCAGGCTCGGAGCTCGACGCGACCACCGAGGACTCGGCGGACCTCGCACTCCCGGATGAGGAGCATATCGCCGTTGATGATGGTGTAACGAATGCAACCGGGTATGTCGAAGACAAGACGGGCTCCGCGGAACACGTGAACGGGAGAGACTCGTCTGGCGCCGAGGCGACTCCTGCAACGACAGGTCCGCGTGCAACGACGGAGGAGCCCCGCGTGAAGGCGGGTCGAGGCCCCCGACGTACTTCAGGTGCTACCGAAGCCAGCGCGGACGCGGCGCGGGCTGCTTCGACTCCCGGTGTCCGTCGTGGTCCGACCGACGCGGCGGCAGACGCGCCTCCTGTGGATTCAGCGCAGGAAACTCGAAGGGGCGCGTCCACCACCTCGGGGGCCGATGAGGACGCGGCCTCTGCTTCGATGGGTTCCGCGGAAGCCTCCTCCATCACGAACGATGGAGCAGCCTCCGCCGAAGGGCCTCGCGGCTCGACGGGACGTGGACGAAAGCGTGAGGGCGGGGCGAACCTGGCGGCGAATGACGGCGCGGGTTCGGAAGACACAGGCACCTCGACTCCACGCGGTCGGCGAGGTGCTGGTGCATCCCCTGGCGGCACATCCGGCTCCGGCGAGGAGACGAGTGGCGCGCCACGTGGCCGGAAGCGTGAGACGAGCGACGACACTGGTGCCCCTCAGGAGCACCGCACTCGCGGCTCCCGAGATGCCGAGGGGGCTCGCGCGCAGGCGCCGTCCGTGCGGAAGAAGCGAAACGCGACGTCGCCTCCCGGCGGGGCGGGCAGCGAGACACCGTGAGCGAGCCTCCGCGCGCGCGTCGAGTGGAGACCTGTCATGTCGGATGCCAACCGTCCATTCGACGCGCTCCTCCCGGCCGCGATGGATGCCGCCCTTCCCTATCGCGTCCCGCACGCTCCATCGTGCGACGCCCCGTGAGCGAGTCCCCACTCGCCCTCTGAGAGGACACCCGCCATGGCGGATGCCACGCTTCCCATCGACCCGCTCCTGCCGGAGATCGTCTCCACGCTGCGCGGTGCTCGCTCACTCGTGCTCGAAGCACCTCCCGGTGCGGGCAAGACGACCCGAGTCCCCCGCGCCCTGCTCGAAGCGGGTCTCGGCGCGGGCAAGGAGATCGTCGTCCTGCAGCCACGTCGACTGCCCACCCGGCTCGCCGCCCAGCGGGTCTCCGAGGAGATCGGCGAGCGCGTGGGTGAGACTGTCGGCTACCAGGTCCGCTTCGAGGATGTCCGCAGCGCGAAGACGCGCATGTCCTTCGTCACCGAGGGCGTGCTCGGCCGACGCCTCCTCTCCGACCCCACCCTCCGGGACGTCGGCATCGTCGTGCTCGACGAGTTCCACGAGCGCCACCTGTCCGCCGACATCTCCCTCGCGATGCTCCGTCGACTCCAGGAGACCCGTCGCCCGGACCTCAAGCTCGTCGTCATGTCCGCGACCCTGGAGGCCGAACCCGTTCGGGCGTACCTCGGAGGTTGTCCCTCGCTTCGCTCCCAGGGGCGTCGCTTCGACGTGAGCGTCGAGTACCTCCCCACTCCCGATGACCGGCACCTGGACCAGCAGGTCCTCTCCGGCATCAAGCGCCTGTTCACCCAGGGCGTCGACGGCGATGTCCTCGTCTTCCTCCCCGGCGCCGGAGAAATCCGCCGCACCCGCGACGCCTGCGCCGAGTTCGCCGAGCGTCACGACACCGACGTCCTCCCCCTCCACGGAGACCTGTCCCCCGCGGAGCAGGACCGCGCCGTGCGCCGGAGTTCGCGCCGGAAGATCATCCTCTCCACCAACGTGGCCGAGACGTCCGTCACCATCGACGGTGTCGCCGTCGTCATCGACACGGGCCTGGCGCGCGTGGCCAGCCACTCGCCCTGGTCCGGCCTCCCCACACTCAAGCTGTCCAAGGTCAGCCGCGCCTCCGCCGTGCAGCGCGCGGGCCGCGCCGGCCGTACCCGCGCCGGACATTGCCTGCGCCTCTACACCCAACACGACTTCGACGGACGCCCGGAACAGGACGCGCCCGAAATCCGCCGCATGGACCTGGCGGAGACCATCCTGTCCCTCCGCGCCTCCGGCGTGACGGACCTGAACGCCTTCCCCTTCTTCGAACCGCCCCCAGCCGCCTCGCTCGATGCGGCGGAGACGCTGCTGCGTCGCCTCGGCGCGGTGGACTCCAAGGGTGTCGTCACCGACGTGGGCCAGCGGCTCCTGCGCTTCCCCGTCCATCCGCGCCAGGCTCGCATCATCGTCGAAGGTGAACGACGAGGTGTCGGCGCGGACGCGGCCACGCTCGCGGCCCTCATGGGTGAGCGCGACATCCGCCGCGAAGCCCGCGCCAACCTCGGGGGTGGCCAGCGCGCCGCGGCCGTCGTCAGCGGTCCCTCGGACCTGCTCGAGCTCCTCGAGCGCTTCCGCGAAGCCGAGCGCTCCAACTTCTCCTCCGGACGCCTCCACTCCCTCTCGCTGGAACAGGGCGCGGTGCAGTCCGTCGACCGCGTACAGAAGCAGCTCCGCCGCGCCGTGCGAAGCCAGGGGGAGCGTCCTCATCGCCCCGAGGATGTCGAACAAGCCCTCATGCTCAGCGTCCTCGCGGGCTACCCGGACCGCGTCGCGCGACGTCGCCGTCCCCGCGCGCCCGAGCTGTTGCTCTTCGGCGGCGGCACCGCGTCCCTCTCCGAGCTGAGCGTCGTCCAGGACGCGGACCTGATGGTCGCCGCGGACGCGGAGGAGCGCCCAGGCCGCGGCGCCGTGGTGCGACTGGCCAGCGCCGTCGAACCCGAGTGGCTGCTGGACCTCTACCCCGAGACGCTCGAGGAGGTGGACACCCTCCAGTGGAACGCCGAGGCGCGCCGCGTGGAGCGCCTCACCCGCCTGTCCTATGGCAACCTCGTCCTCGAGGAGACCCGCACGCCCGCGCCCGCCTCCGAGGCCACCGCGCGCGTCCTCGTCGAAGCCGCGCTCGCCGCTGGCCCCGGCCGCTTCGCGGAGCCCGAGGCCCTGGAGCAATGGCGCACCCGCGTGGCCCTGCTCGCCCAGGCCTTCCCCGAGGCGAAGTTCCCCACCGTCGACGACACCTTCCTGCGCGATGCGCTCGCGTCCCTGTGCTCGGACGCGCGCAGCTTCAAGGACCTGGAGGGCGTGTCCCTGCTCGACGCGCTCTACGCGCGCCTCACCTCGGAACAACAGCGCCTGCTCGCCACACACGCTCCCGAGCGCGTCACCCTTCCGGGCGGCCGGGGCGTCAAGGTGAACTACGAGCCGGGCAAGCCGCCCTGGGTGGAGTCACGGCTTCAGGATTTCTTCGGGTTGGCGCAGGGGCCCAGCGTGTGCGCGGGCCGCGTGCCGTTGGTGCTCCACCTGCTCGCGCCCAACATGCGCGCCGTGCAGGTAACGACCGACCTGGCGGGTTTCTGGGAGCGACACTACCCGGCGCTGCGCAAGGAGCTGGGGCGCAAGTACCCACGTCACTCGTGGCCGGAGGACCCCAGGCACGCACAGCCACCCGCGCCCCGTCCTCCGCGCCGCTGACATCAGGACCACCTAGAAGCGCTTGCGCATCTCCAGGTGGTCGATGCCGCCCTCGAGGAACACGGTGCCAATCTCGGTGTAGCCGTGCTTCTTGTAGAACTCGAGCGCGTAGAGCTGCGCGTGCAGCATGATGCCCTTGACCCCACGGCGCACCGCCTCCGCCTCCAGGGTCGTCAGCAGCACCGAGCCCACGCGGGCCTTGCGATGCGCCTGCAGCACCGCCATGCGCCCCACCTGTCCCCACGGGCCCTGCTCACCTTCGGGCGGTTGGGGCAGCATCACCAGCCGCCCCGTGCCGATGGCGTGACCGCCCTGGTGCGCGATGACGTGGTACGCGTTCGCGTCCTCGGCGTCACGCTCGATGCCCTCGGGGACGTGCTGCTCCTCGATGAACACCACCTCGCGGATGGCGAGCGCCTGCATGAGCTCCGCCTCGTCCCGGATCTGGGTGACGGTGACGGGCGCGGAAATGTCCGTGGAACTGGCCATGTCGAAACCAAGGTACACAAAAGGAAGCGAGGTCAACAGGCGGAAAAGCACCCGGACATGTCAAGGTCCCAACCGTCCATGAGCCCCCGCCCCGTCGCCAGCCGCCTGCCGCTGGCGGGCTTCTACTTCCTCTACTTCGCCGCGGTGGGCATCGTCCTCCCGTTCCTGCCCGCCTGGTTCAAGTCGCTGTCGCTGTCCGCGACGCAGGTAGGGCTGCTCCTGTGCCTCAGCCCCCTCGCCTCCCTGCTCGTTCCGCCGATGTGGGGACACCTCGCGGACCGCACTGGCCGTGCGTCCCGCGTCCTGACCGTCCTGGCGCTCGGCGCGGCGCTCGCCTTCGCGCTCGTGGGCCGCGCGCGGACGTTCGACACGCTCGTGCCGGCCATGGCCCTGTACGCGTTCTTCGTCTGCGCCTTCACGCCCCTCATGGACGGCCTCACCCTGCACCATGTCGCGCGCACCGGTGACAGCTTCGCGCACGTGCGGCTCTTCGGCTCCGTGGGCTTCATCACCTCCACCGTGCTCTTCGGCTGGCTCGTCGCGGGCGTGGACGATTGGGTCGTGCTCGTCCCGCTCGCGCTGCTCTCCGCGCTCGTGCCGTGGAGCTTCACCCTGCGGGACACCGTCGCGCCGAGCCGGGGACTGAGCCCGCTCGCGGGCCTGGCGCTCCTGCGGCACCCGGACCTGCGCTGGCTGCTCGCCGCCACCAGCCTGCACTGGATGGCGTGCGCGCCCTTCCACGGCACCTTCTCCATCCACGTCATGTCGCTGGGCCTGTCGCCCGCAGTGGTCGGCACGGTGGCGGGCATCGGCGTCATCGCGGAGGTGGCGGTGATGGCGTTCTACTCGCGCGTGGCTGGAGACACCGCGCCGCGCATCGTGCTGGCCATGGCCTTCGTGGCGAGCGCGGTGCGCTGGGGCGGCATGGCCCTGGTGTCGTCCGCCGAGGGCATGGTGCTGATCGCCCCCCTGCACGGGATGACCTTCGGCGCGTTCTACGTGGCCAGCGTGGCCTTCCTGTCGCGGCGCGTGCCCCCGGAGCTGCGCGCGTCCGGCCAGGCGCTGTTCGCGGCGTTCACCTTCGGACTGGGCGGGCTGGTGGGCTACCTGTCGTCGGGGGTCGGCTACGACTGGCTCGGCGGCCATCGGCTCTTCGCGGTGGCGTGCGTGGTGGAGCTGGTCGCCGCGGGCCTGGTCCTGCGGGCCTCCGCCGTGCCCGTCCCACTCTCCACCAGCAGCCCGGGGTGATAGGCTCCCGGGTGATGCGTACCACCCGACTGCTCATCCTCGCCCTGGGGCTCCTGGCCAGCCCCGCTCTCGCCCAGCCCGAGTTCTTCTTCGGCACCGGAGAGGCTCCCGTCTTCCGCGAGGAGGCCATCGACAAACGCTTCCTGCGCACGCGCCTGTTCCAGGCCCTGGACCAGGGCACCGCGGACGCCAACTGCGCACAGGTGGTGGGCGCGTACCTGACGCTGCTCGGCGAGGTGGGCACACAGTTCCACAAGCGCGACGAGAACTTCATGCTGGACCCCGCGCTCGTGCAGGCGCTGAACACCCAGCTCGTGACGGAGCGCTTCCCGGGCAACAGCTACTTCGTCACCATGGTGCGGCGGGTGCTCATCGACAAGCAGCTGCGCCCCGACTGGTTGAAGACGGCCGAGTCGCTCGTCCCCTTCTACCCGGCCATCGACATGGCGCGGCTGCGCTTCCTCGCCGACGGCACCAAGCCGGTGGACAGCTTCCTGCTGACGCTGCCGGTGCTGCGTGAGCGGTACAAGGAAGAGGTCCAGCGCGTGAACTCGGTGGCCGTCTCCACCGCCGAGGCCCTGTTCCGCGACAACTACCTGGACCACGAGCTGGCCTTCAGCGGCCTGGAGCTGGTGGACGTGAAGCTGGAGAAGCCCAAGAAGAAGAAGCTCAAGAAGGGCGAGGAGCCCGAGCCGGAGCGCATGGTGGCCCGCCTCATCTGGACGGAGCCCGAGCCCGCGCCGACCGCGACCTACGAGTTCCAGTTCGGCAAGCCGCGCAAGCGCGAGCGCGTGGAGGTCGTCGCCATCCTCCAGGACAAGCAGTACGTCGACCTCAACAAGCTGCTCAAGGGCAACACCGTCCTCGTGCGCGGCCGCTTCTGGGAGTACAAGAAGGGCCTGTCGTCCATCGAGCTGCGTGACGCGCTCCTCTTCCAGGAGCGGGACTGGGCGCGCGTCGGCGGGCTCGTGGAGCCCATGGCGTTGGCCTCCTGCCCGCTGGCCGTCAATGACCTGACGGGCATCGCGCCGGTACAACCCGGTGCGTTCGGCACGAAGCCGCGCTGAAGCCCACATCCCACGCAAGAGCCTGGACCTCCATGGGCTGGGACGGTGAGGCCACCGTCCCGCGGGGAGCCCCCCTGGCATGACCGCTGCTTCGTGTCGCCCCCGCACTCCAGCGAGGGATGACATGAAGGTCGACACCGACGCCTCCACCGACAGCGGTACCTCCACCCGACGGTCCGCCGACGGCGAGCGCTTCCAACGAGCGCTCCAGGAATCCGCCCCCCGGCGTCCCCCGGCCCCCCCACCCCGACCCGCGCCCGGCGAGCCCAAGGCATCTCCCGAGGTGAAGGCGCGGCCGCTGGGCCTCCTGCCCGGCGCCCGGAGCCTCTCCACCGTCCGGACCACCACCACCGTGCTCGCGACCTCCCGCGGGGTGCTGGCCAGTCCCGAGCGGCTGGGCATGGCCCGTCAGGCGATGCACGTCGAGTCCCACCGACTCGGCACGGTGCGAAGCGAAGCGCAGGTCGTGAACCAGGAGCGCACCGAGCAGCGCCTCACGGAGCTCGTGGTCCGGGAGGTCTCCCGTCAGGCAGCCCAGCTCCCCTCGATGCGCGAGCCGAGTCCCAGGGCCGAGCCCGTCCTCGGGGACGGTGCACGCGCGGCCCCCACGCAGGAGGTTGCGCTCCCGGAGGTCCGGCCGTCGGCCTCGGCGTCCACGGGAGCAAGCCCACCCGAGCCACCGAGCCGCGTCGAGTCAACCCTGGAGGTCATCGAGCGCATCGAGGTCCTGGTGAAGTCTCAGCGCCCCGCGTTGAGTCTCAGCGTCCGCGGAAGCCTGCACGCCACGGTGGAGGTGGAGCGGACGGGGCCTCGCGAAGTCGCGCTGCGCATCCAGGGCCACCAGGGTCCGGTCCCCGACACGGAGCTCACCCGACTGCGCGATGCCCTGGAGGCGCGCGGGCTCCGGCTGCGCTCGCTGAGCGCGGGCTGAATGCGGCGCCCCGCAACGACGAAGGCCCTCGCGCCGGAAACAGGCGGGAGGGCCTTCTCGAGACTCACGGGCGCGACAGGCGCCAGCGGACTACTTGCCGGGCGCGTCGTTCAGGAGGGAGCGCTTGTCCTCCTTGTCCTTGTACTCCTCGGCCTCGGGGAGGGACGCCTTCTTCTCCGCGATGTTGGGCCACTTGGACGAGAAGTCCGCGTTCAGCGCCTTGTAGTCCTTCCACTTCGCGGGGAGCTCGGTCTCCGGGAAGATGGCCTTGGTGGGGCACACGGGCTCGCACGCGCCACAGTCGATGCACTCGTCCGGGTGGATGACCAGGAAGTTCGCACCCTCGTAGAAACAGTTGACCGGGCAGACCTCGACACAGTCAGTGTACTTGCACTTGATGCAAGGGTCCGCGACGACGTAGGCCATGAAAGCTCTCCTCTAGAAATCTTCAGCGCGTCCGTGGGCGCGCAGAGTAATGGTTCGTTACAGGGATGGCACCCTGAATTTGTGCCACCTGTCCGACGCGCGTCGGTGTCAGCCGAGCAACCCCTGGGCCCGCAGCTGCTCGGCGACCAGGATGGACCCGCGCGCCGCTCCCATCTTCGTATTGTGGGAGACGAGCACGTACTTGAAGCCGTTCTCCAGGACACCATCCTCGCGCACGCGGCCGACCGTGGTGGCCATGCCTCCGTGGGTCTCCCGGTCCAACCGGGGCTGAGGACGGAACGGGTCGTCCAGCACCTCGATCCACCGGACGGGCGAGGACGGCAGGTCCCGGGCCACCTCGGCGCCGCGCCACTCGCGCATCGCCTGGGTGACTTCCGCCACGGTGGCCTTGGTGCCCAGCGACACGAAGACGGACTCGGTGTGGCCCTCCATCACGGCCACGCGGGTGCAGGTGCAGGAGACCCGGATGTCGTGGGGCGTGAGGGCGGAGCCGTCCGCGCCCAACGCACCGAGGATCTTCTTCGTCTCCACCTCGACCTTGTGCTCCTCCTTGGGGATGTAGGGGATGACGTTGTCGAGGATGTCCATGCCGATGACGCCCGGCGAGCGGCCGGCGCCGGACATGGCCTGCAGGCTGGTCATCAGCACGGCCTTCACGCCGAAGCGCTCGACCAGCGGCGCGAGCGTCACGGCCAGGCCCGTCGTCGTGCAGTTGGGGCTGGGGACGATGAAGCCCTTCCAGCCTCGGCGGCGCTGCTGCTCGCGCACGAGCGGCGCGTGCGAGGCGTTGACGGGAGGGATGAGCAGCGGGACGTCGTCCTCGTAGCGGAAGGCACTCGCAGCCGAGAAGACGGGGATGTCCCGGGCCAGCCGGGGCTCGAGCTCCTTCGCGACGTCCGATTCCACGGCGGAGAAGACCAGGTCGTAGTCCTTCGACTGGAGCGCGTCGCCGCTGATCACCTGCATGCGAGCGACTTCGGGGGCGAGCGGCTCGGAGACGAACCACGCCGTCATGCCGTTGGCCGTGCGCAGGGCGTCCCCGTAGGATTTGCCCGCCGAGCGAGGCGACGCGGCCAGGCCGGTCAGCTCGATGAACGGGTGGTTCCTGAGGGCGGCGATGAACTGCTGCCCCGCGAGTCCGGTGGCGCCGATGAGGGCGGCACGAAGCTTGGCCATGGGAACGGTTCTCCAGAGGGAGGAAGTCCGCCGCTCCATACACCCTTTGACGACGCACCGCATCCACGAGAAACCTAACGGTGCAGGCCCGCCACCTGGGCACGGACATGGCGCTCGGTGGGATAGCCCCCGCGAATCCAGGCGGGGAGGCCTCCATCGAGGCAGACGGCCTCCCGTCCGTGCATGCGCAGCAGGCGACAGACGCGGCGGACGTCCGAGCCGTCCGGCAGGCCGCCGCAGAGGACGATGAGCTCGTCGTCGGGCAGCATGCGGTGGTCGCGGGCGACTTCCGTGGGCAACATCCTCAGGGCACCGGGGATGTGCAGGTCGTGGTGCTCCCAGTCGAAGGGCGCCCGGCAGTCGATGACGAGCAGCTCGTCATCGCCCAGGCGCAGGTACAGCTCGGTACACAGGATGGTGGGCTCCACCAACACCTCCGCGGGGGCTCTCCGGTCTCAACCCGGGGCCCCCGGGGCCTCTTCCGTCCCGCCTGGTCGCCTGCCCCTCCCCGCGGCCCGAAGCCCTACAGGCCGAGCTGCTTGGCGATGATTTCGTTCATCACCTCACTGGCCCCACCGCCGATGGGCCCCAGGCGGGCGTCGCGCCAGTGACGCTGGATGTCGTACTCCATCATGTAGCCGGCGCCGCCGTGGAGCTGGAGGCACTCGTCCGCGACGCGGCAGGCCGTCTCGGTGGCCACCTTCTTGGCCATGGACGTCTGGGCCACGGCCCACTCCCCCGCCGCGTGCAGCCGGAGCGCGTGGTAGGTGAGCTGGCGCGCGCACTCGCGGGCGGTGAACAGGTCCGCCAGCTTGTGCCGCACCACCTGCATCTGGCTGAGCGACTGGCCGAAGGCGCGGCGCGACTTCACGTGCTCGACGACGCGCTCCAGCATGTCCTCCATGGCGCCCACCGCGCCCAGCGCGAGCGACAGGCGCTCCCACTGGAAGTTGCCCATGATCTGCGAGAAGCCCTGGTCCTCCACCCCCAGCAGGTTCTCCTCGGGGATGCGGCAGTCCTCGAAGAACAGCTCGGCGGTGTCCGAGGCGCGCCAGCCCAGCTTCTTGAGCTTGCGGCTCACCGTGAAGCCCGGCGTGTCCTTCTCCACCACCAGCATGGACAGGCCCTTGTGGCCCCTGGACGGGTCCGTCTTCACCGCCAGGACGATGAAGTCCGCGCGCACGCCGTTGGTGATGTACGTCTTGGAGCCGTTGACGACGTAGTGCGCCCCGTCACGGCGCGCGGTGGTGCGCAGCCCCGCCACGTCCGAGCCGGCGTCCGGCTCCGTGATTCCGAGCGCGCCAATCTTCTCGCCGCGAATCGCGGGGGCGAGCCACCGGCGCTTCTGCTCATCCGTGCCGAACAGGTGCAGCGGCCCAGTGGCGATGGTGAACTGCGCGCCCAGGCCCGCGGACACGCCCCCCGAACCACAGCGGCCCAGTTCCTCCAGCAGCACCGCCTCGTAGAGCACGCCGGCGTCCGTGCCGCCGTACGCCTCGGGGTACTTCAGGCCCAGGAAGCCCAGCTCGCCGAAGCGCGCGAAGAGCTCCCGGGGGAACTCCTCCGCCTCCTCCCAGCGACCCACGTGGGGGAGGATCTCCTTCTCCACCACCGACCTCACCGTGCGGCGAAAGGCCTCGTGCTCCTCCTGGTACACCCCATGCCCATGCAACATCTCGCGACTCCTCGGTCGGCTCGAGCACGCGACGTCCACCCGAGGTGGACATCACCGTTTCCGCGCGAATCGTACCGTCACGTCAGGACCCAGGGGCCGGTTCCGTTGATTCCTTGACCGGGTGGTGGCTGGCTGCGTATAAACCCGGCCCCAAGCCGTTGGCGCCATAGCCAAGTGGTAAGGCAAAGGTCTGCAAAACCTTCATTCCCCGGTTCGAATCCGGGTGGCGCCTCATAGGAAAGGCCCGATGCGGAGAGTCGCTCCGCATCGGGCCTTTTCATTTCCGGGCGCCGGGCGCGCCCTCCCCTGCCTGGGAGGCTGGCGGACGGGTCAGCAGCCCATCTCGACGGCGCCGATGTCGGGCGCGCCGCCGCAGAACGGCAGGCCCACGTCGACGCCCTTGTCCACGGCCTGGGGACCGGGCCCGAAGGCCTCGCCCAGGTCCGCGGAGCCGCTGGAGGACGACGCGTCCCCGGTGGTGGCGAGGAACTGCTCGGTGCCCACCATGGCGCCCTGGCTCTTGAACTGACCGCTGGCCGCGAAGAGGTTGTTGCCCAGCTTCAGGCCCGGCGCCTGGCCGCCCAGGTCCACCGCGACGGAGCCGTCCAGGATGTTGTTCTGCACCACCGCGGACTCGGTGGCGCCGCCGGTGCCGTGGCCGATGATGAGGCCCGTCGCCGTGCCGGTGACGGTGTTGTTCACCACCACGGTGCCCTTGGAGTTCTCCAGGCGGATGCCGGTGCCCTCACCGCCGTTGGCGTTGGAGATGCCGTGCACGCGATTGCGGCGCACGACGATGCCGCTGGGCACGGGGCCCTCGTGGTTGCCGCCCACGGAGATGCCCTTGGCGCCGTCGTAGATTTCGTTGTCCTCCACCAGCACGTTGCTCGCGGAGTAGTGGATGACGACGACGTCGCCCTTCGCGGTGCTCGTGGGGCGGAACTGGTGCATGCGGTTGTTGCGGATGACCACGCCGTAGCAGGTCTTGATGTCCACCGCGTTCTCACGGTTGGCGTAGAAGTGGTTGTTCTCCACCACCAGGCCGTCCGCGGGCGGCAGCGAGCTGAAGCCCTCGGGCCCCAGGCACTGCACGGAGTCCCCCGAGTTCGAGTGGATGTCGTTGTTGCGGACGGTGATGTCCTTGGACGTGGGCTGCACGACGACGCCGTGCGAGTCCTTGTTGCCCGTCGTCTTCACGAAGTCGTGGATGAGGTTGTTCTCGATGGTGGCGCCGGTGGCCTTGTTGAAGGTCGTCACGGCCGCGCCGCCACCACCGTCGTGCAGGTGGGAGTTCACCAGCATGGAGCCGGTGACGTTGCCCTCGAAGGTGACGCCGAAGATGGGCTGGCGCTGCAAGTCCAGATCGAACCCGTCGATGACCCAGTGCGGCTGACGCACCTGCACCATGCCGCCGGCGCCGGGGCCGGGGGTGATGCGCGGGCTGCCCTCGCCCTGGAGCGTGATCTTGGCGCCCTCGGTGCCCGCCTTCGCGTTGGCGCCGATGATGATGCGCTCGGCGTAGGTGCCGGCCTGGACGCGGACGAGCTCACCAGGGCCCGCGAGGCTCACCGCCTTGGTGATGGTCTTCAGCGGCTGCGCGGCGCTGCCGTCGCCGTTGTCGTCGCCCGTGGGGCTCACCACCCACTCGCGGGTGAAGGACTGCGCGGAGGCGGGCGCGAGCGCGTTCGCCTGGATGCCCGGCTGCGGCGAGGGCGTGGCGATGACGGCGTGGTCCGGATGGTCCGGCAACGCCTCCACGGGCGTCCCGGCCACGGACTGCACACCGATGGCAGGCAGGCTGCCCGTCGAGGTCTGCGCCGCGGGCGCGCGAGTCGAAGGGGCGCCGGGGATGTTCGGCGTGGGGATGAAGGCATCCAGACCCGCTGCGTGAGCGGTCGTACCGAGCATGAGCAGGCTGGTGGCCACGGCGGCCACGGGAGTCTTCAGCTTCAGGAAGTTGCCTTTGAAAATTCGCATGAGCAGGACCAACGCGAGAAGCGCCGCGGTCTATTCGCCACCGGACAAGTGGACCCGGACGGGCTCACGGGCGTCCGGTCCGTGACACGCCCCGGACTGACGGGTACGGTGACGCCCCCCGTGCGCACCGCCGTCCCGCTCCTGCTCTCCGCCCTGCTGCTCGCCACCTGCGCGAGCCCCAAGCCGCCGACCCGGCCCACCACCCCGGTGGAGGGGCGAGCGGACGAGCGCCAGGAGGTGCCCGTCGACGCGGGCACGGAGCCGTCCGTGGACGCGGGGGCCGCGGACGCGGGCGTGGAGTCCCCCCCTTCCCCTTCGCTCACCGATGCGCTGTCACAGGGACTGCCCGGCCCCGGCGAGCTCAAGCGCCTGGACTTCCGAGGCGGCGAGCCCCGGCTGCCCATCCGCCTCATGGAGGGCCGGCGCGAGGCGACGTTCTCCCCTCGCGGGCGGATGCGGATGCGCTTCGGTGGACCGGAGGACAAGGTGCTGGACGCCGCGGCGGGCACGCGGTGGACGGTGCGCGTGACGCAGGCGGAGCCCGCGGTGCTGTCCGCGCGGGTGCAGCTGAGCGAGCATCGCTTCGCGGACAAGGAGGGCCTGGCGGCGGCGCAGGAGGAGTGGAAGGCGCGGGGCCTCGCGGTGCGCACGCACGTGCTGGGCGCGGTGTACGGCATCGCGGGCAAGGTCATCGACAACCGGCGCACGCTGCTGCTCGTCGACGAGACGCTCACGCCCGAGGAGGCGGCGGCGCGACAGGCGGAGCTGCTGCGCACGTTCGGCGTGCGCACGACGCTGTTCGAGGAAGCGAGGACGCCGGGGCGCGGCATCCTCGAGGTGCGCGACGAGTCCGGCGCGGTGGTGGGGCTGGCGCAGGACCGGCTGGACACGGAGACGCCGGACGGCGCGGGCTTCGACGTGCGCCAGGTGGAGTTCGGCGTGGGCTACGACTTCCACGGCTTCGAGGACCGCACGTTCCGGGGCTCGCTCCAGTTCGCCGTGGACCGCGCGGGCCTGCTCGCGGTGGTCAACGTGGTGCCCCTGGAGGACCTGCTCAAGGGCCTGGTGCCCGCGGAGATCTTCGCGCGCGCCCACTCCGAGGCGCTCAAGGCCCAGGCCGTCACCGCGCGCGGCGAGGTGCTCGCGAAGGTGGGCATCAAGCACCTGGCGGACCCGTACCTGCTCTGCTCGGAGCAGCACTGCGCGGTGTACCGGGGACGCACGGGCGAGGCGGTCAGCACCACCGCCGCGGTGGAGGCCACCCGGGGCGAGGCGCTCTTCAGCGCGGATGGCCGGCTGGTGGACTCCGTCTACAGCGCGGTGTGCGGCGGCCACACGGAGGACAACGACATCGTCTGGGGCGGCCCGCCGGACCCGAGCCTCCGGGGACGTCCGGACATCCTCGAGCCCACGGCCTCGGGCCCCTCCCCGTCCCGGCTGTCCGCGTGGCTGGCCACGTCCGACGTCCGGGCCGCCTGCCGGGTGTCCAGCTTCGCGCAGCCGAGCAAGTTCCGCTGGGAGAAGCGCTTCACGGCGGCCCAGGTGGACGCGCTGGTGGCCCGGCTGGGCGTGGGCCGCGTGCAGGCGATGGAGCTGACCGAGCGGGGCGTGTCCGGCCGGGCACGCGTGCTGACACTGTCCGGTGACAAGGGGGCCACGCAGGTGCGTGGAGAGCTGAACATCCGGCGCCTCTTCGGGATGCTCAACAGCAGCATGGCCCTGGTGGACGCCGAGCGGGACGCCGAGGGCCGGCCCACCCACTGGCTTTTCCGTGGCGGCGGCTGGGGCCACGGAGTAGGGATGTGTCAGACTGGCGCCATCGGCCGTGCCGAGGCCGGACATCGCTACCAGGACATCCTCCGCCACTACTTCAATGGTGCTGAAGTCGCCCCTATCTACTGAGCTCGAAAAAGGGGCGCGCCCGGGGAACCGTGCACGTTTCGCGAATGTCCCTCCTCGTCCACCTGTTCTGCCGCGAACGGGACGGGACTAGGCAGCGGGCCCGGAGGTTTATCATCGCGCCGTGAGCACGGGTTCTTCTCCGACAGACTGGCGCCGCAAGCGGCGGCGAGCCTCTCCGTGGCGCCTGGTCGCCGCGGTGGCGCTCGCGTTGCTGGTGCACGGCGGCTACCTGGCCGTCGTCCTGTTCACCGGGACACTCCCGGTGACGCCCCGTGAGCGCAAGGCCGTCACCCGCCCCCCCACCTCCGTGGCCGTCCGGCCGATGACGGAATCCCAGTGGGCGAAGAACCGGGGCCCGGCGAACACCAAGACGCAGCCCAACCTGTCCAGCCGTCCGCGCGTCGAGGAGAAGAAGCCGGAGGAGAAGAAGCCGGAGACGCGCCCGCAGGGACAGGTGGTGGACCTGGCGCCGGGCAACGAGCAGGAGGCCCCGGACGCCAAGTACCTGGCCGAGCACAACAACCGCGTCGACAAGGAGACGCGGGCCCGCGAGCAGACGCCCTTCTATCGCAACGCCATGCCCCAGCGCACCGCGCCCCAGAAGCAGGACGGCGCGGACGCGGAGCCCACGGCGCCGCGCATCGCCGGCAACAACGGCATGGGCAACGACGACCGTCCCCTGGCCGAGGGCGGACAGAAGTTCGCGTTCGAGCTCCCCGACATCCACAAGAAGAACGAGGTGAAGGTGAAGTCGGACCCCACCACGCCGGGTGGAGTCGCGGTGAACAACCAGAACGAGAGCGACGAGCTGACGGGCAACTCGAAGCGGCTGCGCATCCAGCCCGGCACGGGCGGAGAGGAAGAAGGCTCCGCGGGGCGCGTGGGCTCGCCGGGCATCTCCGCGCTGATGCCGTCGCGCGCGGCCATGGACAAGGTGCTGGGCGCCGCGCCCAATGACCACTTGAGGGACGTGGAGGAGGGAGATGGCACCCTGCTCAACTCGCGCGAGTGGAAGTACGCCAGCTTCTTCAACCGCGTGAAGCAGAGCGTGGGCATGCACTGGAAGCCGAATGAGTCGCTGATGCGTCGGGACCCGACGGGCCGCACGTACTCCGGTCGAGACCGGCACACGCTGCTGGAAATCACGCTCGACGAGAAGGGCCGCATCACCGACATCCAGGTGCAGAAGAGCAGCGGCCTGGACTTCCTGGACATGGAGGCGGTGTCCTCGTTCCAGCGCGCGCAGCCCTTCCCCAACCCGCCGCCCGGGCTGTTGGGCGACGACTCCCGGGTGCGCTTCGAGTTCGGCTTCTTCCTGGAGATGGGTGGCGGCCCGCGCATGCGGCTGTTCCGTCAACCCAACTGAAGACGCCCGGCACACCGCCGCAGGTCCTCGCGCCCGCGCGCGGTTCCCACTACGGTGCCGCGCCGTGGACTCGACACACGCCGACCGCAGCGCCGCGCTCCAGCATCGCAGCCAACGCATCCGCGCGGTGCTGCTCGCCATCCTCGTGGCCAACTGGGTGGTGGCGGGCGCGAAGCTCGTCTTCGGGCTCCTGAGCCAGTCCGCCGCGGTGACGGCGGATGGGCTGCACTCCTTCATCGACGGGGGCTCCAACGTGCTGGGGCTGGTCGCCATGGGCGTGGCCTCGCGGCCCGCGGACGCGGACCACCCCTACGGGCACGGCAAGTTCGAGGCGCTCGCGTCGCTGGGCATTGGCGCGATGATTGGCATCGGCATGTTGGAGCTGGGGCGCATGGCGCTCGACTCGCTCCTGCATGACGTGCACGCGCAGGTGACGCCCGCGATGGCCGTGGTGATGGGGCTCACGCTCGTGGTCAACATCACGGTGACGCGCGTGGAGAGCCACTACGGGCGCAAGTACCAGAGCAGCCTGCTGATGGCGGACGCGAGCCACACGATGTCCGACGTCTGGGTCTCGCTCGCGGTGCTCGCGTCGCTGGGACTGGTGGCGCTGGGCTTCCCGAAGGCGGATGGCGTCATCGCGCTGGGCGTCATGGTCTTCGTCGCGTGGGTGGCCTACGGCATCGTCCGGCAGGCGGTGGGGATTCTCTCCGACACGGCGCGGTTGGACCCCGCGCAGGTGGCGCAGCACACCATGGGCGTTGCGGGCGTGCGCAGCTGCCGCGACGTGCGCAGCCGGGGCATGGAGGAGAGCGTCTACGTGGACCTCAAAATCGAGGTGGACCCGAACCTCACCACCGCCCAGGCCCACGAGGTGGCGGACCTGGTGGAGCGCACGCTCCACACCGCGTATCCCCAGGTGGTGGACGTGGTGGTGCACGTGGAGCCCGAGCACGGCGCGATGGCGCACGCGCGGGCCGAGGCCACCGAGTCCCACTGAAGACGACGCCAGCGACAAGGGCCGCCTCCCGCTGAGGGAGACGGCCCTTCGGTGTCGCTCGAGCCTCGAGGGCCCGCGTCAGGCGACGGCGGGCTTGGGCTCGGGCGTCATGTAGTCCTCGATGGGAGGGCACGAGCACACGAGCTTGCGGTCACCGAGCACGTTGTTGAGGCGGCCCACGGACGGCCAGAACTTGTTCTCGCGCACCCACGCCGCCGGGAACACGGCGAGCTCGCGAGAGTACGGACGGTTCCACTCCGGACCGGTGATGACGCGAGCGGTGTGGGGCGCGTTCTTCAGGACGTTGTTGTCCTTGGGCATGCGCCCCTCCTCCACGTCGCGAATCTCCTGACGGATGGCGATCATCGCGTCGCAGAAGCGGTCCAGCTCCGCGCGGGACTCGCTCTCCGTCGGTTCGATCATCAGCGTGCCCGCCACGGGGAAGGACACCGTCGGCGCGTGGAAGCCGTAGTCCATCAACCGCTTGGCCACGTCCTCCACCTCCACACCGGAGGTCTTCTTCAGCGGACGCAGGTCGACGATGCACTCGTGCGCCACCCTGCCCCGCTTGCCGCGGTACAGCACCGGGAAGTGCGGCTGGAGCCGCTCGGCGATGTAGTTGGCGTTGAGGATGGCCAGCTTCGTGGCGCGCGTGAGGCCCTCGCCGCCCATCATCGAGATGTACACCCAGGAGATGAGCAGGATGCTCGCGCTGCCCCACGGGGCCGCGGAGATGGCGCCGATGCCGTCCGAGCCGCCCGTCTGGATGACCGGGTGCCCCGGCAGGTGCTTCACCAGGTGGCTGGCCACGCAGATGGGCCCCATGCCCGGGCCGCCGCCGCCGTGCGGGATGCAGAACGTCTTGTGCAGGTTGATGTGGCAGACGTCCGCGCCCACGAGGCCCGGCGCGGTGAGCCCCACCTGCGCGTTGAGGTTGGCGCCGTCCATGTAAACCTGGCCGCCGCGCTCGTGGATGATGGAGCAGATCTCCTTGATCTCCTCCTCGAACACGCCGTGCGTGGACGGGTACGTCACCATCAGCGCCGCCAGCTTGTCCTTGTGCTCCTCGGCGCGGGCGCGCAGGTCCGCCACGTCGATGTTGCCGTTCTCATCGCACTTCGTGACGACGACCTTGTAGCCGGCCATGACGGCGGAGGCCGGGTTGGTGCCGTGCGCGGAGGACGGGATGAGGCACACGTCGCGGTGCCCCTGGCCCCGGCCCTGGTGGTACGCGCGGATGACCAGCAGGCCCGCGTACTCGCCCTGGCTGCCGGCGTTGGGCTGCAGCGAGCAGCCCGCGAAGCCGGTGATGGCGGAGAGCATCTGCTCCAACTGCTCGAAGATGACCTTGTAGCCGGCCGCCTGCGAGGTGGGCGCGAACGGGTGCAGTCGGCCGAACTGCGGCCACGTCACCGGAATCATCTCCGCGGTGGCGTTGAGCTTCATGGTGCAGCTGCCCAGCGGAATCATCGAGTGCGTCAAGGACAGGTCCTTGGCCTCGAGCCGCCGGATGTAGCGCAGCATCTCCGTCTCGGAGTGGTAGCTGTTGAAGACGCCGTGCGTGAGGAACGCGCTCTGGCGGCGCAGCTCCGGGGAGATGGAGGTCTCCACGTTCGCGCCCACCTCGTCCAGCGACGGCACCTGGGAGGCCTTGCCCGCGCCGGTGGCGAAGGCGGTGAGGATGGCCTCCACGTCGGACGCGCGCGTCGTCTCGTCCAGGGTCACGCCCAGCGTCTTCTCGTCGATGCGACGGAAGTTCATCCGCGCCGACTCGGCCGCCGCCAGCACCGCGCGCACCTGCGGCGCCGTCAGCTCCACGCACAGCGTGTCGAAGTACTGCTCGTGCCGCGTCTTCAGGCCCAGCTTCGCCAGCCCCCGCGCCAGCACCACCGTCAGCCCGTGCACGCGCTCGGCGATGGCCTTGAGCCCCTTGGGCCCGTGGTAGACGGCGTACATGCTGGCGATGACGGCCAGCAGCACCTGCGCGGTGCAGATGTTGCTCGTCGCCTTCTCGCGGCGGATGTGCTGCTCGCGCGTCTGCAGCGCCATGCGCAGCGCGCGCCGGCCCTGCGCGTCCTCGGACACGCCGATGAGCCGGCCCGGCATCACGCGGGTGTACGCGTTCTTCGTCGCGAAGTAGCCCGCGTGCGGACCGCCGTACCCCATGGGCACGCCGAAGCGCTGCGCGCTGCCCACCGCCACGTCCGCGCCGAACTCGCCCGGCGGCGTCAACAGCGTGAGGCTGAGCAGGTCCGCGGCGACGATGAGCAGGCCGCCCGCCGCGTGCACCTTCTCACCGAACGCGCGGTAGTCCACCACCGCGCCGTCCGTGGCCGGGTACTGCACCAGCGCGCCCACGTACTTCTTCGCCGTCAGGTCCACCGTGCGGTGGTCACCCACGACGATTTCGACGCCCAGCGGCTCGGCGCGGGTGCGAACGACGTCCACCGTCTGCGGGTGGCACGCCTCGGAGATGAAGAAGGCGACGCCCGCGTCCTCGCCCTTGACGTGCAGGGCCAGCGACATCGCCTCCGCGGCGGCGGTGCCCTCGTCGAGCAGCGACGCGTTGGCGACCTCCAGCCCCGTCAGGTCCATCACCACCGTCTGGAAGTTGAGCAGCGCCTCCAGCCGGCCCTGGGCGATCTCCGCCTGATAGGGCGTGTACTGCGTGTACCAGCCCGGGTTCTGGAAGATGTTGCGCAGGATGACGTTGGGCGTGTGCGTGTCGTGGTAGCCCATGCCGATGTAGGACCGGAACACCTGGTTCTTCGCGGCGAGGGTCTCCAGTTGCGCGAGCAGGTCGTGCTCTCCGCGCGCCAGCCCCAGCCGCAGCGGCTCCTTGGAGCGGATGGCCGGGGGCACGGTCTGGTCGATGAAGGCATCGAGCGAGTCCACGCCCAGCGCGGACAGCATCTGCTTCAGCTCCTGCTCATCCGGACCGATGTGCCGGCCGGCGAACGACTCCTGGTACTTCCAGTTCAGGGACATGGCGGTGGTGACTCGCTGGCGACTCGAAGACATCCGAGTCGGAAAATTCGAGGACCGTCACTAACAACGGCCGCTCGGCGTTTCCCTCTCAGGCGTTCTTGAGCAGCTCGGCGTAGGCGGCGGCGTCCAGCAGCTCGCCCAGCTGGCTGCTGTCCGAGAGCTCGAGCTCGATGATCCACCCCTCACCGTACGGGTCCTCGTTGAGCGTCTCCGGGCCTTCGGTGAGCTCCTCGTTGACCTTGGTGATGGTGCCGGACAGGGGGCTGAACAGCTCGGAGACGGCCTTCACGGACTCGACGGTGCCGAAGGGCTCACCCTTGGCCACCTTGGCGCCCGTCTTGGGCAGCTCCACGTAGACCACGTCGCCGAGCGTCTGCTGGGCGTGGTGGGTGATGCCGACCACCACCTTGTTGCCCTGGATGCGGGCCCACTCGTGCTCTGCGGTGTACTTCAGGTCGCCGGGGATGTTCGCGTCGGACATGGGGTGCTCCTGGAGAGGGGCTGAAGGGTTCAGGACTTCTTGAGGAAGGGCGTCTTGACGACGACGGCGGGCACGGCGCGGCCGCGGATCTCCACGTCGAACGTGGAGCCCTCGGCGGACAGCTCCGTGGGCACGTAGCCGATGCCGATGGGCTTCTTCACCGTGGGGCCCATGGTGCCGCTGGTGGTCTCGCCCACCAGGTTGCCGTCCTTCTTGATGGGGTAGCCGTGGCGGGGGATGCCGGCGCCGGTCAGCTCGAAGCCCACCAGCTTGCGCTTCACGCCCGCGGCCTTCTGGGCCACCAGCGCGTCCTTGCCGATGAAGCCGCCCGCCTTGTCCAGCTTGACGATCCACCCCAGGCCCGCCTCCAGCGCGGTGTGGGCATCGTCGATGTCGTTGCCGTAGAGCGCGTACTTCATCTCCGTGCGCAGGCTGTCGCGCGCGCCCAGGCCGCACGCCTTGACGCCGTCCTGCTGGCCTTCCGTGAGCAGCGCGCTCCACAGGGCCGCCGCGTCACCCGGGGCGCAGTACAGCTCGAAGCCGTCCTCACCCGTGTAGCCGGTGCGGGAGATGATGGCGCGCTTGCCCGCGACCTCGCCCTCCGCGAAGCGGTAGGTGCCCACCTGGGACACGTCCGTCTTGGTGAGCCGCTGCACCAGGCCCACGGCCTTGGGGCCCTGCACGGCGATCTGCGCGTAGTCGTCGCTCCGGTCCACGGGGGTGACGCCGCGCGCGTGCGCCTTCATCCACGCGAAGTCCTTCTCGCGGTTGCTGGCGTTGACGCAGATGAGGATGCGCTCGGGGCTGAAGCGGTAGGCGACGACGTCGTCGACGAAGCCTCCCTGCTCGTTGAGCAGGCCCGCGTAGACCGCCTGGCCGTCCGCGATGCGGGCGAGGTCATTGGAGATGAGGCCGTTGACCGTCTCCAGCGCGCCAGGGCCTTTGAACTCCACCTCGCCCATGTGCGACACGTCGAAGAGGCCGACGGCGTTGCGCACCGCCTCGTGCTCGGCGATGACAGAGGAATACTGCACGGGCATGTCCCAGCCCGCGAAGTCCACCATCCGAGCGCCCAGCGCGCGGTGGGCCTCGTTGAGCGGCGTACGCCGGGTCATCGGCTTCTCCTGAAGGGGGGATGAAAACGGCGCGGACTATAGCCGCGCACCTTCGCCGATCAAGGCCGACGCGGAACGTCTACACTGAGTCCGACATGAAGATTCGTAATCGGTTGAATCCGTCCAACCCTTGCTTCTCCTTCGAGTTCTTCCCCCCGAAGACGGACGAGGGGGTGGCCAACCTGCTCCGGACGCTGGAGGACCTGGCGCCCCTGGAGCCGGGGTTCGTGTCCGTCACGTACGGGGCCGGCGGCAGCACCCGCGACAGGACGCTGGAGCTGGTCACCCGCATCAAGCAGCAGACGGGCATCGAGGCGATGGCCCACCTGACGTGCGTGGGGCACACCCAGGGCGAGCTGCGGGACGTGCTCCAGCGCCTGGCCGACGCGAAGCTGGACAACGTGCTGGTGCTGCGCGGGGACCCGCCCCAGGGCCAGACGACCTTCCAGCCCACCGAGGGCGGCTTCTCCTATGCGTCGGAGCTGGTGCGATTCATCCGAGAAGAGGATTTCAACTTCTGCCTGGGGGGCGCGTGCTATCCGGAGGGCCACGTGGAGACGGCCTCCCGTGACGACGACCTGCGTCATCTGAAGGCGAAGGTCGACGCGGGGCTGGACTTCGTCGTGACGCAGCTCTTCTTCGACAACGCGTTCTACTTCGACTTCGTGGAGCGGGCCCGCCGCGCGGGCATCAACATCCCCATCGTCCCCGGCATCATGCCCATCACCAACTACGAGCAGGTGCAGCGCTTCACGCGCATGTGCGGAGCCACGGTGCCCATGCGCCTGGGGCTCCAGTTGGAGCGGGTGAAGGACCAGCCAGACGCGCTGGTGCAGCTGGGCGTGGCGCACGCCACGGTGCAGTGCATGGAGCTGTTGTCGCGCGGCGTGCCCGGCATCCACTTCTACACGCTCAACAAGTCCCCGGCGACGCGGATGATCGTGAGCGCCCTGCGAGCCCATCTATGAGTGGTCCTGGCCTCCATCTTCCCCCGGATGATCCGCGCTTCAAGGTCGTGGAGATCATCCGGGCCCCAGCCTTCTTCCTGTTGTGCACCGGGGTGCTGAACGTCTTCTTCAACCTGGCGGGCTTCGCGCTGGCCGCGATGCACGTGACGTCCCCGCTGGTCCCCGCCGGCGCGCCCGCGACGACGCTGGAGCTGAGCTGGTCGCTGGCGCTGATGCTGGTGGTGGGCATCCTCTGCGGCGTGCTCTCCGCGTGGGGCGCGATGAGCGCGATGAACCTCAAGGGCTACGGGCTGGCCACGGTGGGCGGAATCACCGCGCTCTACATCCTGTCGCCGGCGTGCGTGGTCGGCGTGCCGGTGGCCATCTGGATGCTCTTCACGCTGCGACGCGACGGCGTGCGTGAGGCGTTCCGGAGCTGAAGCGCCCCCGTCGTCCCCTGGCTGGAGACGACGGGAGGAAAGCGACAGACGGATGGCACCTTGGTTCGGGGTGGTCCCACGCCGCCCCTGACAGCACTCATTCGGGCCCCCGACTCGCGGCTCACGGCTTCAACGCGGCGGGGACGGACTGACTGGATGACCCGGTCAGCCCCTGCCTCATGGAGTGCACATGACGCCACGCCTGCTGTTGTCCCTTCTGCCCGCCCTGCTGACCACCCTCGTCCTGCATGCGACGCCCGCCTCCGCCCAGTTCGGGCTGACGGACGTGAACTGCACGGGCAACGTGAAGCAGACGTGGACGCCTGGAATCAAGGTGCTGCCGACGAGCGCCCGTCACACGACCCTGGCGACGTACACCGTCTGCTCGTCGGCGGAACCCACCATCCTCGGGGGGAGCATCACCACCGACGGGCTGACCTACGCCAGCTGTCTGGCCGGCGGAGACACCGCCCAGTCCACCGTCCAATGGAGCGACGGGACGTTCTCGACGTTCACGATGTTCGGTGTCGGCTCGTATCCGGTGGCGGGGCTGCAGGTCAGCGCCTCGCTCGGCACGGTCATCGCGGGGCGGTTCATCGGCGACCTGGTCGTGCTCACCCACTCGTACGCCAGCACCCAGTTCTCCGGGTGCCTGACGCCGCTGGGCCTGACGCAGCTGTCGGGCACGAGCACCCTGGTCTTCACCAAGGTCCAGCAGTAACGGCGCCGGCCGCGTCGGTGCGCCGTCGGATTCCGACGCGCGCATGAGACTGGCGGCCGGACTGGTGCGGCACCCGGAGGGACATCACTCCTCCCAGGTGCCCGCAGCGTCCGCGGGCAGGGGCGGAGGACTCGGACCGGGTCCTCCGCGTCACCCCGAAGTCCACGGAGCCACCCCATGAAGTCGAACCGTCCGTCGCGCCTGTCTCCCCTGCTGTTCGCGCTCACCCTGCTGGCTGGCCCCGCGGGGGCCCAGATGGGGATGATCGACCTGGTCTGCACCGGCACGGCCCGCCAGGCGTGGGACCCCGGGCTCAGGTTGTCGAACCGGGATGTCTCCTATTCGAACGAGTCGAGCTACGGCGAGTGCCTCTCGCGGGAGCCGCTCGTCAACGCCGGACAGCTCACGGCCCAATCCGAGCTGACCACCAGCTGCGTGTCCAACCTGGGCCCCACCCGGGCCAGCGTGACGTGGAACGACGGCTCCAGCTCCACCTTCTCCGTCCAGGGCGCCGGCATCCACGTCGTCGAAGGGACGCGCGCCTTCGTCTCCATCGGAATGGTGACGGAGGGCCGCTTCCAGGGTGACGCGGTGGTGATGACGTATGCACTGTCGCCCATGGACCTGGCGCCGTGCCTCTATTCGGGCCTCAACGCGCTGTCCGGCCCGACGACGCTGCGCCTCACCCGGCTGTTCTGAGCCGGGGCCTCACGACGGGCAGGCGACACCGCTCGCCGCCCGTGTCCCCGGCAGGCTGACGGTGAAGACGCTGCCCTCCCCCTCGCGGCTCTCCACCCGGAGCGTGCCGCCGTGCTGCCGGAGGGTGGAGGAGACCACCGTCAGGCCCAGGCCGGTGCCGTGCTCCTTGGTGGTGAAGAGCGGCTCGAAGATGCGCTCGAGCACGCTCGCCGGAATCCCATCCCCGTTGTCGGCCACGCGGATGTGGAAGGCACACCCGCTGGCCATCTCCGCGGAGACCTCCACTTTGCCCTCGCGGCCTCGCGGCATGGACTCCACCGCGTTCTGCACCAGGTTGATGAGCACCTTGCGCAAGAGCTCCCGGTCCACCCAGGGCGGCTCCAGGCCCGCGGACACGTGGTTGACCACGCGCACCGCCTCGCGCGCGGGGACCAGGTCGATGACCTCCTCCACCAACCCGTGCAGCGAGCACGGCTGGAGCACCAGCGGCCTGTCCCGCACCAGCTCCAGCATCTCCGACGTGAGGCTGGCGCAGACGGACAGCTCCCGCTCGATGATGCCCAGGAAGCGCTGGAGCCGCTCGTCCTCCTGCGCGCCGCCCACGTTGCGCAGCCGCCGCACCACCGCCGCGTTCGCCGTGCGCGCCGCGGCCAGGGGGTTTCGCAGCTCGTGGCTCACCGTGGCCGTCAGCTGTCCCACCGTCGCGAGCTTCTCCATCCGGGCCACCCGCTCACGCGAGTCGCGCAGCTCCCGGCCGCTGTGCTCCACCAACCGCACCCGCTCCTGCCGCTCCCGCTCGCACGCCCGCTCCAACAGCACCTGCCGCTCCGCCACGCGCGTCATCTCCCGCAGCACGCCCCGGCACGCGAGCACCAGCACCCCATCCACCAGGCCCACCCAGAACGTCAGCTCCAGCGCGCTCCACGACGGCCCCCCCGCGAAGGCCGCCCCCGGCTCCGGCCACCCGATGCTGCGCGCCACGTGCACCACCACCGCCGTCACCCCCGCCGTCACCAGCACGTGGATGTCCCGGTAGAAGCTCAAGAGCGCCAGCGAGCCGAAGACATGGAAGTACGTCTCCAGCCTCCCGCCCGACAGGTGCACGAGCAGCACGGACCACAACACCTGCGTCACCGCCATCACCTGCCGCGTCACCACGGCGCCCGGCCGCAGGAACGCCAGCGTCACCGGGATGATGGACAGAGGCCCACCCAACAGCACCGCCCCCCACAGGGGATCGGGCGACAGGTGGGGCGCCGGTCCCCACGAGGGCATGGACGTCACCCACGCGAGGCCGAGCGCGAAGAGCCATTGGCCCACCATCAACCCCAGACACAGCCGGTCCGCGCGGGCCCGCACCGCGGCCAGGTACTCCGCCACCAGCGCTCGCGCACGCGTCGCCATCGCCCCATCGGACGACAACGAGGCCAGCCGTCCGGACTCCGTCGTCGGCACGGCCGGACACGAGCGGGACTCCCGCTTGCCCGCATGCGCTGACGTCGCCCGGCCCACGAGCGATTCCACTTCAAGATTGGTCGCCATCCTCAGGCTCACCCCGGCCGTACTGGCCCCTCAGGATCCGCGCCATCTTAACGCGCCCCGCCTATCCGGCAATACAGTTATTTCCGCTTAGACTGGGTGTGATACCGACAACATACCCGTCGTGCCACGGGACCATGTGGCCGGCCGAGCGCAATGACAGGCATTGTACCCAGGTACAATTCCAACGCCAGACGTCCACCCATCCCCGCAATCCCGATTTGAATCGAGTTGCAGGAAATCACCCTGGCCATATCATCCGCGCGTGGTGCTGGCGGAGGACCCGGCTCGAAGCCGGTCGGAGTCGGAGTCCGATTCCAACCCGGGCCCGAGGTCCCGCCGACGGCTGGCGTTGGTTCAGGGCTCCGCTCCGCCCCCGGGGGGGTGGGCGGAGTGGAGCCCGTGGTTTCAGTCCGGCCTGGGGCTCGCGTCGTGCGCCAGCAGCTTGCGCAGCAGCGGCTCCACCAGCTGCGTGCCCCGCATGGCCAGGCGCCACCGCGACGGAATGGCCCGCACGCCTCCGAGCACGCCCGCGATTCCGCCCGCCACCGCGGCCGTGGTGTCGGTGTCATGGCCCAGGCGGATGGCGCTCCGGACCACCCCTTCATAGTCGCCGCCCGTGGCCACGCAGTCGCGCGCCGAGCGCAGGCAATCCACCACATAGCCGGTGCCCCGGCCCGGCGTGTCCTCGGCGCCGAGCGGGAGGATGGCGCCGTCCAGCTCCTCGCGCGCCTCGCTGCCCTCCGGATACAACGCGCGGAAACCCGACACGGCCTCGTCCCAGGGGCGCGCGGCGCCCTCGAGCGCGCGGCGGGCCCAAAGACAGTACACAGCACAACACACGCGTGCCCGCACGTGGCCATGTGTCACCAAGGACTGGAGCATCGCGTCCGAGACGAGCTGTGCGTCACTGCCCCGGTGCCACAGCGCCAGCGGCAACACCCGCATCAATGAGCCGTTGCCATTGTCCTGGACGCCCGAGGGGCCGGCGCTGGTGGCGGGGACGCCGGCGCGAAACATGGCCAGGGCCCGGTCGGTCTGGATGCCCACGTCGAAGACCTGTCCGTCCACGGCCAGGTAGCCCCACTCGCGCCAGTTCACCATCCGCCGGCCCAGGTCCTCGAGGTCCAGGCGGCCATTCCAGAGCAATGAATCCAACAGGCACAGCGCATGGGCGCCGTCATCCGACCAGGTCCCCGCGGGCACGCCCGGGTGCGCGCGGTGGAAGCCCTCGGGGGGCGCGAACTCGATGTCCCGCTCCGGGGGAATCGCCTCGGGGGCGTGGAACTCGTACGGCACCCCCAGGGCATCTCCCACGAGCAACCCCCAGAGCCCCCCCTCCAGCCGCTCCTCACGCGATGGCACGCTCGTCCTCCCTCGAACCGACAGGACGCTGACGCTCCCGCCGAGCCCTCCCGGCGTCAAGCCTCGTCGGGCCGCTCCTCCCGATGGACGCATGCGGCCGGACGGGCGGCGGCCTCCGCGTCCGAGCGGGACAGCGGGGCGATGTGCCCTTCGGAGGCGCTCCGCACCTTCGTTCCCTGAAGAGTCGTTCGCACCGGAGCCCGAGGCTCCAGCCGTCCGAGAGCGACTCCCCGCACCGGGGCGACTGGTGCCGAACGAAGCGGAGGAGAAATCACATGTTCAACCTCATCGACATGGTGCGTGAGCGTTTCACGGGCAACGTGATGCAGAAGATGGGGTCCTCGCTGGGTGAGGACCCGATGTCGCTGGGCCGGGCCCTGCCGGGCGCCATCGCCGCGATTGGCGGGAGCGTGGCGGAGCGAGGCGCCACCGAGGGCGGCGCGCAGCGGCTCCTGTCGCAGCTCAACGAGGGCGGCTTCACGGGGCCCAACGCGGGCAACGAGGACGTCTTCGCGCCGGACATGGCCGAGCGCGGCCAGGGCATGCTCAGCGGGCTGTTCGGCGACAAGCTGGGGGCCGTCACCAGCGCGCTGGGTCGCACGGGCGGCCTGAGCAACAGCAAATCCGCCACGGGCATGATGGCCATGGTGGCGCCCATCTTGATGGGGGTCATCGGCAAGCACGTGCGCGACAACCGCATGGGCGCCTCCGGCCTGTCGCAGCTGTTGGGCGGCCAGCGCTCCATGCTCGCCGCGGCGCTGCCCGCGGGGCTGGGCAGCATCCTGGGCATGGGCGGCGCGGGGCCTCGCGTCGTCGAGGAGGTCCAGGAGACGCGCTCCATCCCCACCGTGGAGACGGTGCGCCGGCAGCAGCCCATCGAGCGGGTGCCGGTGCACCATGAGGAGCCCAAGAAGCGCAACCTGGGCTGGGTCATCCCGGTGGCGCTGCTCGCGCTGCTGGCCGGGTGGTTCCTCACCCGCTCGCGGCGCGACGAGCCCCGCCGTCAACAGGCCAGCGTCACCCAGCCGGCCCGGCCGGCCCAGCCCGCCCCGTCGCGAGAGGTGGACACCGGCGTGGGCGGCGCGGGCAGCGCGGGCATGAGCACGCCGACCATCGCCCGGGACGCGCAGACGATGCGCCAGGCCATCGAGGGGGGCGCGAAGAGCTTCGTGCTCGCTGGCGTGGGCTTCGAGGAGGGCTCCGCGCGCCTGACGCCGCAGAGCGACGCGAGCGTGGGGCAGCTGGCCTCCGTGCTGCGCGAGAAGCCCAACGCGCGCGTGCGCATCGAAGGGCATACCGACTCCACCGGCGACGCGAACATCAACCGGCAGCTGGCGCAGCAGCGCGCGGAGTCGGTGCGCTCGGCGCTCGTCGCGGATGGCATCGCCGCCAACCGCGTGGACGTGGCCGCGGTGGGCTCCGGACAGCCGGTGGCGTCCAATGACACGGCGCAGGGTCGCGACATGAACCGTCGCATCGAGGTCCAGGTCCTGAGCCGCTGAAGCCCCCTCCCCTCCCAGGGAGCCCAGGCCCCTCGCGCGAGCCTTCGCGCGGGGGGCTTGTCGCATCGCGCCGTCCACCCTGGATGCGTTTTGCATGAGACACGTCGCGCCAGCCTCCGTTTCATCCAGGCGTGGTCTTCGAGGAACGACCAGAAAACACCAGTCCACCGCTGGCCCACAGCGCGGGCTGTGCATTGGCTGTCACCGCGCCCCGAGCCCGCCTCCACGCGCCGCGCCGCGCGCCTCCGTCTGGCGGCGCCCTCAATTGTCCCCACAAAGACAGCGCACACCGACTCGCGTCCCAGCCGGGCGGGCTTTCCTGGCTACGCGGATTGCCGCACTTTCAAGGGGAGGCAGCCCGGGCGCGAAGTGGCGCGGGTCGCGAGTTCCAACACGGGGGGAGTCCATGACAGTGATTGCGTTCCGGAGCCGGGAGAGGGAGGTCCTGGACCCTGGCTGTGAGCTGGAGCGCCGCCTGGGACTGGCGGCGAGCGAGGACCGCGCGCGCGGCATGTTCTTCCTGGGCGTGCTCGACGTGGTGCGCCGCGAGGCGGGCGAGACGCAGGCGGCGCGGTGTCTGGCGGCGTCCGGGGAGCGGCGCTTCGTGCCGTTCTTCCTCTACCCCGTCAGCGCCTTCCTGCGGATGTCCTTCGCGGCGGCGGAAATCCTGGCGCCCAGGCTGGGAGGCTTCGAGACGGCGATGCGCATCATCGGCGCGCAGGCCACCCATGACTTCCTGGACTCGGTGGTGGGGCGCAGTTTCCTGATGCTCGCGGCGGGAGACCCGCGTCGGCTCGTGAACAACCTGCCGTCGGGCTACCGCACGGCCGTCACGTACGGCGAGCGCCATGTCACCTGGATGGGCCACCAGGAAGGCTGCATCAACGTGTTCAGGGACTTCATGCCGCACACCTACCACGAGGGGGTGTTGCTGGCGGTGTTGCAGGCGGTGGGCACGCGCGTGGCGCGGGTGCGTGGACGGCCGCTGAGCCTGCTGGATTGCGAATACGTCGTGTCCTGGGCGTAGGAAGCGACGCCATCTCATCAAGAGCGGCGTCGGGTGTGAAGTGTCGTTCAACTCCGCCCGGGGGGTGCGTGGGTTTCCCGACCAGGCGGCGTACCACCGGGACATGGACGTGAGCACGCAACCGGAAGAGGCGGCGCAGGCGGGCTCCGAGCCCGGCAGGGTGGTGGATCCGCTCACGCAGCTCGCGCGGAGGCTGGCCTCCGCCACCGTCCACGACAAGACGCGGGGCATGTTCTTCCTTGGCACGCTGGAGGTGGTGCGCGCCATCGCCGGAGAGGCCACGCGGGAGCGCTGCGCGCGCGCCACGAAGGAGCGCAGGTTCGTCCCGTTCTTCCTCTACCCCGTCAATGACTTCCTTCGGCTGGCGTATTGCGCGGCGGGGTTGCTCGCGCCTCGCCTGGGGAGCTTCGACGCGGCGATGATGACGTTGGGCGAGAAGTCCGCGAAGGACTTCCTCGAGTCCGCGGTGGGCCGCACGCTCTTGAACGTGGCCAATGGCTCACCTCGGAGGCTGGTGGACAACATCCCCTGGGGCTATGCGGCGTCCGTCAACTACGGGACGCGGACCGTGTCGTGGAGCGGCGAGCGCGAGGGCTGTCTGCACGTGCGCGGCGACTTCATGCCGCCGCCGTATCACCAGGGCGTGCTGAAGGCGGCGCTCGAGGCCCTCGGCGCGCGACAGGTGCGCATCGAGGGCCGCGAGCTGGAGCTGCTCGACTGTGATTACTCGCTGTCCTGGGAGTGAGGCGCCACGCCCACCGCGGGCGTCTCGTTCTTGCTGATGTAGTCGATGAGGGCCGCGTAGAACTCGGCCTCGTTGAAGAGGTCCGGCCCGAAGCCCACGACGTCCAGGTGGTCCTGGTCCAGGACGCTGTTGAGCGAGGTCATCTGCGGCTCGCCCGGCAGGTTGATGTTCGACACGGGGGCGATGCTGACATCCCGCGCGAGGGTGTCCAGGCCGAACGGTGACACGGTGTAGCGCAGGCGATGACCCATCTGCTGGGAGTTGATGCCCACCACGCCATCATCGTCGCGCTCGACGCGCACGCCGTCGCCCTTGCCCGCGGCGCCGTCGTTGTCACAGTCATGGAGGCAATAGCCATCCCCGTCGATGTTGACGAGGAGCTGGAGGGTCTGGAACGCGGGGCTGAGGTTCAGCCCATGCTGCGCGGTCAGCACGGACGCGTAGTGGGACGCGTAACGCGAGTCGAGGGGGTTGTTGTCATTGAAGGCCCTCGCGCCCGTGGTGACGCCATCCAGGGGGTCATGGTCCTCGTAGACGAGCTGCTTCATGGCGGCGACCGGGTCGTTGCCCTGCTCGTAAACCCCGTTGCCGTAGAGGGTCGCGAGGAGGTTGGCCACCTGCGTGACAGTGGGGCTCGTGTCGAGCACGGCCTTGGCCACGGGCGAGCCCCGGTGCGGCGAGGCGATGCTCACCATGACCTCCACCACCCGGCGGCCCTTTCGCAAGGAGAGCACCCGCGCCGCCTTGCGCGCGTCCATGCCGCCCTGGGAGTGGCCCACGATGTTGACCCGTCGCGCCCCCGTGGTGGCCAGCACGCTCTCGATTTCATTCGCCAATGCCTCTCCGCGAGCCTCCGAGGACTCGAAGGGCTGGACCTGCGTGGCGAAGGCTTTCTGCCCGGGGTCCAGGAAGACATTGCAACCCAGCTCGAGGAGCTCGTCACACGCGTCCCCCACGAAGTTCCCCAGTTCGTCTCCCCAGTATTCGAAGCCCGCCAGGTCATCGAACCCAGCCAGGCCATGCGCGAAGACCACGGGATGAAGGGTGCGCTGCGCGCGCGGAGCCCACTGAGCCCACGCCGTGTAGGGACTCGCCGCGAACCCGACACAGGCCCACAGGCCCACGCTTCGAATGACACTCATGTCGCCACTCCTTGCCCACGCCACGCGAGGGCTCGACGCCATGCGGGCATCCCCCGTTCCCGCACCGCTCGTGGCCCGCCCCGATGAAACAGGCTGGCACCCACCGAGGGACAAGGTGCGACACGACAGGGCGGGCACATCCGCGGCCCGGGTGGAGGTCTCGTCGGCGGGTGCCCGCCTAGTTAGTCACGCATTCCCAGCGCGTGAGCGTCAGCTCCCGGAGACCGCATGAAACGTCCCGCCACGGTGTCCGGGAGACAATCACCGCGCCTGCGTCTGTCCATGGGCGGAAAGGACGCCCCCCGGCTGTCAATCCGAGGAAGGAGCCAGGCCACGCACCGCGGCCTCGAGCGTGTTCCGGATGAGCATGGCGATGGTCATGGGGCCCACGCCGCCGGGCACGGGGGTGATGAACGAGGCGCGCTCGGCGGCGGCCTGGAACTCCACGTCCCCCACCAGCTTGCCGTCCTCCTCCTTGCGATTCATCCCCACGTCGATGACGACGGCGCCGGGCTTTATCCACGCGCCCTTCACCAGCTCCCGTACGCCCGCGGCCACCACGAGGATGTCCGCGCGGGAGACCTCGGAAGGCAAGTCACTCTTGCTGTGGCACACGGTGACGGTGGCGTTGCGCTGCAGGAGCATCAGCGCCATGGGCTTGCCCACGATGTTGCTGCGCCCCACCACCACCGCGCGCTTGCCGGAGGGCTCGCAGCCGATCTCCTCCAACAGCCGCATCACCCCCAGCGGCGTGCACGCGCGCGTCGCCGGGCGCCCCAGGACCAGGTTGCCCGCGTTGAGGGGATGGAAGCCGTCCACGTCCTTCTCCGGCCGCACCGCGGAGATGATGACGTCCGGGTCGATGTGTCGGGGCAGGGGCAGCTGCACGAGGACGCCGTGCACGGCGGGGTCGTCGTTGAGCCGGCGCACCAGCGCGAGCAGCTCGTCCTGGGAGACGGTGGAGTCGCGATGGTGCTCCCAGGAGAGGAAGCCCACCTCCTCGGCCGCCTTCTTCTTGCCGGTGACGTACGTCTTCGACGCGGGGTCCTCCCCTACCCGTACGACGGCGAGCCCGGGGACCAGGCCCCTCTCCACCCTGAGGCGGTCCACCTCCGCCCTCACCTCCGCCCGGACACGCGCCGCCACTGCCTTGCCATCGATCAACTGGGCCATAGGGCGCCCCACTCTATGAGAGACTCCCCCGGCAGCAGGGAGGTAAACGGCGGCCATGGGCTCAGGAAAAGTGCTGGGGGCGATGATAGGTCTCATGGTCGGGCTGCTCATCGGCAGTCCCTGGGCCATCATCCTGCTCGGAGTCGTCGGCGGCGTCGTCGGGCACCGCTTCGACGAGATGAACGCCCTGCCCGCCGAGTCCCCCGACGCCCTCGCGGACTTCCCCCCTCTGGCCCACCCGTCCTTCAGCGCCCCCAACGCTCCGCGCGACGCGCGCTCCGTGCAGGAGGAGGCCGACGCCCACCTCACCCGCAGCCTGTGCGCCCTCTTCGTCGAGGTGGCCCGCGCCGACGGGGAGGTGCGCCGCGAGGAGGTGAAGGAGATCCGCCGCTACTTCGAGGAGGTCCTCAAGTACGGCCCGGACTCGCTCGACTTCGTGCGCGGCCGCCTCAAGGACTTCATCGCCGTGCCACCCAACCTGGACGACGCCGCGGCCGCCTGCCAGGAGGCCATGCCGTCACTCGAGCGGCGGCGCCTGCTGGACTCGCTGTTCGAGCTGTCCCTGGTGGACGGGGCGCTGCAGCGCTCCGAGCGCGAGGTGCTCAGCCGCGTGGGCGACGCGCTGGGCCTGTCCCCCGACGAACAGCGCGCCATCGCCGCGCTGCACCTGGGCGACGCCTCGCCCCACTACGAGGCGCTCGGGCTGTCCGCCGACGCCACGGACTCCGAGGTGAAGACCGCCTTCCGCCGGCTCGCGGCCGAGCTGCACCCGGACAAGCATGCCCACCTGAAGGGCGAGGACGCCGACGAGGTGGCCCGCCGCTTCCAGGAGGTCCGCGACGCCTACGAGGAAATCCGACGCCTGCGCGGCCTGTAGCCCTGGGTTACAACCCGCGCGAGCGACTCGAAGAGAAAGCCCCCCATGAGCCAGCACCGCAAGCCGCCCCCGCCCAAGAAGAAGGAAGAGGCCTTCCAGAACAACCCCTTCAAGAGCGCCATCAAGGGCATCCAGGAGCAGGAGAAGAAGGAGAAGGAGGCCCAGGCCCTCGCGGCGGAGGAGGCTCGCAAGAAGAAGGTCCCACCCCCCGCCGCGCCCGCGCGCAAGAGCAAGGCCGCGCACGAGAGCCCCGAGGACGAGGCGTCCCTCTTCTTCTCCGCCATGGACGGCGTGGCGCAGATCACCCACCGCGGCGAGCCCCCCAAGTCCAACCCCCGCCTGCCGGAGCTGGTGGACGAGAACGCGGAGGCGCTCGCGGAGCTGAGCGAGCTGGTCGCCGGCGGTCCGGGCGAGTTCGACATCGCGGAGGTGGGCGAGCACATCGAGGGCCTGGGGCCCGGCGTCGACCGCAACCTGCTGCGCTCGCTCAGGCGCGGGGACTTCTCCATCCAGGGCCAGCTGGACTTGCACGGCATGACGCAGCTGGAGGCCCGCGCCGCGCTGGAGCGTTTCCTGTCCGACAGCCGCCGCGCCCGCCGCCGCTGCGTGCTCGTGGTCCACGGCCGCGGTTTGCACTCCAAGCAACAGCTGCCTGTGTTGAAGGAGCTGCTCAAGGCGTGGCTGTCGCAGAAGCGCATCAACGCGGCGGTGCTGGCGTTCTGCACCGCACGTCCGCAGGACGGTGGGACGGGGGCGCTGTACCTGCTGCTCCGGCGGTGACGGCCGTATCCTTTACGCGCGCCCGGCACTGTGCATACATGCCGCCATGGCACGCGAACTGATCGACCTGCACATCCACGTGGGCGGCTCGGTGGCCCCCCACATCCTCTGGTCCATCGCCCATCAGCAAGGCTTCAAGCTCCCCGTCAAGACGTACTTCGACTTCGTGGAGCTCATCACCTCCCGTCCGGGCAAGGTGGGGAGCCTCGATGACTACCTGAAGATCCTCCACACCTGGACGGAGAAGATCCAGTCATCGCCGAGCGCGATCGAGCGCTCCGTCTACGAGATCATCGGCAAGGAGTACCGCGGCAGCCGGGTGACGCAAATCGAGCTGCGCTTCAACCCGATGAAGCGCAACCTGCACTCGGAGCTGGACCTGGACCACATCATCCACGCCGCGCTGCGCGGCATGGACCGGGCGGTGCTCGAGTACGGCGTGAAGGTGGGCTTCATCTTCTGCCTGGCGCGCGAGTTCGACCACCGGCTCAACAGCATCCTCGTGGACAAGGCCATCAAGTACCGCACGCGCGGCGTGTACGGCATCGACCTGGCCGGCACGGAGACGAACGCGATGGAGCTCAAGCCGGAGGTGGTGGCCCAGTACGAGGACCTCTTCGGCCGGGCGCGCAAGGCGGGCCTGAAGTGCACGGTGCACACCGGCGAGACGAAGGGCACGGGCGCCGAGGGCGTCATGTCCGTGGTGGACAAGCTCAAGCCGCACCGCATCGGCCATGGCATCCGCGCGGCCTATGACGAGAACGCGATGAAGGTGCTGCGCGAGCAGGACATCGTCCTGGAGCTGTGCCCCACCTCCAACCTGCACACCAAGGCGGTGGAGGGCATCGAGGAGCTGCGCCACATCGTCCGGACGTTCTGGGACCGCAAGGTGAAGTTCACCATCAACACCGACGGCCCCTACCTGCTGGAGACGGACATGCGCCGGGAGATCGAGCTCATCGAGAGCCACGGCATCCTCACGCCGGAGCAGGTGGACCAGACGCTGGCGTGGGCACGTCAGGCGTCGTTCATCCCGGGCTGAGCCGTGAGCATGTACGGACTGACTCGCTCGCTGCTCTTCAAGCTGGACGCGGAAGCCGCGCACCAGTGGGGAGTCTGGGGGCTGCGACAGCTGGGACACTCGCGCGACTTGTGCGAGTCCCTGCGGGAGCGGGCGCTGGAGGGCGCGACAGCGTCGCTCGCGGTGGAGGTCGCCGGGCTGCGCTTCGCCCACCCGGTGGCCCTGGCCGCGGGCCTGGACAAGGACGCGGAGGCGGTGGACGGCCTGTTCGCCTGCGGCTTCTCCGCCGTGGAGGTGGGCACCGTCACGCCCCGCCCCCAGCCCGGCAACCCGACGCCGCGCCTGTTCCGCCTGCCGGAGCACCAGGCCGTCATCAACCGCATGGGCTTCAACAACCACGGCGCCGCCGTGGCCGCCGAGCACCTGCGAAGGCGCGCCTGGCACCCCGGCCCCGTCGGGGTGAACCTGGGCAAGAACAAGGACACGCCGCTGGAGCGCGCGGCGGAGGACTACGTCGCGTGCGTGGACGCGCTCGCGCCCCTGGGTGACTACGTGGTGGTCAACGCGTCGTCCCCCAACACCCCGGGCCTGCGCAAGCTGCAGGAGCCGGAGGTGCTCTCGGCGCTGCTGGCCACGGTGCGGGCGCGGCTGGACACCGTCGCGCCGGGCAAGCCGCTGTTCCTCAAGATCGCCCCGGACCTGACGCCCGAGGCGGTGGACGAGGTGGTGGACGTGGCGCTGGCCCAGAAGCTCGCCGGCCTCATCGCCACCAACACCACGGTGGCCCGTCCCTTCGAGCACCCGCTCGCGAAGGAGGCCGGCGGCCTGTCCGGCGCCCCCGTGCGGGCGGCCGCCAACGCCGTCATCGCGCGCGCGTACCAGCGCTCCGGCGGGAAGCTGCCCATCATCGGCGTGGGCGGCGTCTTCAGCGCCGCGGATGTGGTCCAGAAGCTTCGCGCGGGCGCGTCCCTGGTGCAGGTCTACACGGGCTTCATCTACGAGGGACCGGGCATGGTGCGAGGGCTCCTGCCCACGCTGGCCCAGATGCTCGCGCGCGATGGGTACACGAGCGTCGCCCAGTGGGTGGGCGCGGATCACCGCGCGGACGCCCCCTGAAACACGAAGGGCCCCTCGCTCCGCCATGGGAGGACGAGGGGCCCCGCGTAAAAAAGTGAGCGCTCGCCGGCGCCTTGGAGTTTCACCGGCGAGCGCCCCGGGCCGCCTGACTTGGAGACGGGCCTCGAAAGCTATTCCTGGACGGACAGCGAGCCTCCGACAGTGCTCACTTCCACCGTGTGGGTGCCCGCGCCATAGGTCTTCTTCTTCGACCCGAGGCTGACAGAGCTCCCGTTGAAACTGCCCCCCACGGAACTGAATTCCACCTGCGCGTCCGCTCGCTCCGGCAGCTTCAGCCGGACGTTGCCCGACACCGTACTGATCTCTGTGTCCTCGAGCTTCCGGGGAGCCAGTACCACCTCCCCCTCAACGCTGCTCACCGACAAACGTCGCTCCGAGCCGTTCACTTCCACACGGCCGTTGACGGTGGAGTGCTTCTGCGGGCCCGTCACCCCCTTCACCACCACCCCCGCGTTCACCACCGACACTTCCAGCTCGGACGCCTTCGGCACCTTCACCACGAAGCGCACTGCCCCCGCCGTGCCCTTGCACGACTGCCACCGCTCCTCGCAGGGGCCACAGCACGTCCTCGCCCGCACGTGGTCACCCTCCTGGGTGACCTCGACTTCCATCCGAGGACCGGAATCTCCTGGATTTTCCGGAACAGCCTCGATTACCACACTATTCCCGTCTACCGCATCTACGCGAACAGCGCCATTAACATTGGACAGATGAACCTGAGGGGTTCCGTCCGTGTCGAACTTCCAGGTCTGGGTCGCCGGCGCGGCGGCGAGGATGGCCAGGAGGGGCAGCAACATGGCGGGTGCTCCGAGGTAGGGTAGGTCCACCCCACCCTACGGAGGAGCCGGCCTCCCCATTGCCGGCGAACGACGCGAAGTATCCACGCCGGTCTGACATTCCCTGGTTAGGGGCCGTGGACCACGCGTTGGTACAGCGCGTCATGGAGCCGGATGAGGCGCTCCAGGGACAGCTCGCGGGCGACGAAGTCCCGGGCGGAGCGGCCCATGCGGCGGGCCTTCTCGGGATCAGCGAGGAGCTGGCTGATGGCCTGGGCGAGCTGGGCGGGGCGCTCGGCGGGGACGACGAGCCCGCGCTCGCCGTCGCGCACCAGGTCCGTGTTGCCGCCCACGCGCGTCACCACCATGGGCAGGCCCGCGGCCATGCCCTCCATGATGGCGTTGGACATGCCCTCCGCGCTGGAGCACAGCACGCCCACGGTGGCGCGCGACAGGATGGCGGCCACGTCCGTGCGGTGACGCAGGAAGTGGACGGTGTCGGAGACGCCCAGCTCCGCGGCCAGCTTCTCCAGGCCCTTTCGCCGGGGGCCGTCGCCCACGAGGAAGGCATGCAGCGGCGTGCCGCCGTGGTGGAGCATGGCCAGGGCGAGCAGCAGATCCTCCTGGCGCTTCACCGGGTGGTTCATGTTGGCGACGTGCACGAGCACTGGCGCGTCACCGGTGTCCGGCAGCGGCGCCTTGAGGCCCTCGCGCATGCGCGCATCGAAGCGGGCCAGGTCCAGGCCGTTGTGGATGACGGACACGCGGGAGGCGGGCAGGCCCTCCTCCTCCACCAGCATGCGGCGGATGGCCTCCGCGTTGGCCACCACGTGGTCCGCCATGGCCGTCAGCCGCGAGTGCACGGCGCGCCGGGCGGTGCCCTGCCAGTGGGACAGGTCCAACCGGCCGACGATGACCTTCACGCCGGCGAGCTTCGCGGCGGGCACGGCGATGAGCGTGGAGTAGAAGTCGTGCACGTGGACCAGGTCCACGCGGTTGGACTTCAGCCACCGGGCCATGCGCATCACCTGGTACGCGGTGTTGGGCTGCGCGACGGAGCCCTTGAGCGGGAAGCTCTCCGCGGTGTGGCCCAGCTTCCACACCGCGCCCATCAACGGGCCCGCGTCCTCGAGCACGGCGACCTGGAGCTGGTAGCTGGGGGGCAGGCCCCTGAGCAGCTCCAGCACCTGCACCTCCGTCCCGCCGATGTGGAACGAGCGGGTGAACTGCACCAGGCGCATGGGCCTGGCTCCCATTATCGCCTCTTCACGCCGCATGTCCCGACCCCTCCCACGCCCCCACCGGTGCGGCGGACGCGCGCCCCTCCGGCACGCCCTGCGTCTGCGTCGCCTCCTCCGCCCGGGCGATGCGGTGCGCCGCGGCGGCCAGGCCGAAGAGCACGTAGCAGTGCGCGGAGAGGATGTAGCCGGAGAACAAATCACACACGAGATAGCCGGCCACCGCGGCCGACAGCGCTCGCGCCATCCACCCCATCGAGCGGCTGGCGGACGCGGCGAACGCCCCGCCCGACGCGCCTCCCGCGAACACCAGGAAGAAGGCCAGGCCCACCCAGCCCAGCTCTCCGATGACGTCCAGGAAGATGTTGTGCGCCACGTACGCGCGCGTCGCCTCCGGAGGCGCGTACTCCGCCCAGGCGTAGCGGAAGCTGCCCGCGCCCACGCCCAACAGCGGCTTGTCCAGGCTCATGCGGCTGGCCACCTGCCACGCGTAGACGCGGCCCATGGCGGACGCGTCCTCGTGGAAGGCCGCCACCGTCTCGTTGCGCGCCCAGAAGCTGTCCGGCGCGAACACCACCAGGCCCACCACGAAGAGCGAGCCCACGACGATGGCCTGGATGCGGCGCTTCTCGCGGAAGGCCCACATGCCCATCGCGACGGACAGGCCGATGAAGCCGCCGCGCGAGTGCGACAGGACGATGGCCACCACCGCCAGCACCGCCGCCACCAGACAGGCGATGCGCCACACCCAGGCGCTCCCCTTGCGGGCCACGAAGGCGACGGCCAGCGGCACCACCAGCACCAGGTTCATGGCCATGTGGTTCGGGTCCGCGTACACGCCCACCCAGCGCGCGCGGAAGCCCTCCACCAGGTCCTCGCCCACCATGTACCAGTTGATGACGCCGATGGACGTCACCACCGACGCCAGCACCATGGCGCCGCACACGACGACCAGTCGCTTGCCGCTGGTGATGACGTTGACGAGCGTCAGGTAGATGGCCGTCAGCTTGAGCAGCTCGATGCCCGTGTAGCGCGCCACCTCGGCGTTCACCGCCCACGACACGGACAGCACCGCCAGCGAGGAGAAACCGATGAGCGCCCACCCTCGCGCTCCGTCCAGGTAGAGCGGCTCGCCGCGCCCCAACCTCCGAATCAACATCAAACCCGCCGCCACCACCGACGTCATCAGCGCCAGCCGCAGCGGCGCCAAGGCCGGAATCCATTCGCCCGGCACCGCGTACATCACCGCGGCGAACGCGGTCAGCGAATAGAAGGCCCACACGTCACGGCGCTGCCCCTGCTCTCCCGGCACCATGTCCCTCCTCCTCTGGCAGTCACGCGCGTACACCTCCGCGTGGGCCTGCCTGAAAGCAGAGGGCGTGCCAGGATTCGGGCTCGCAACCACCTGGATCTTCTCGGCCCTGGAGGGCTTCCGGGCACGGAGACCCTCCCAGACTGAAAAAGCTACGGCACCGGACTGCTCTCCATCGGAAGGACTTCAGAGGCCACGGGGCTCCACGTCGTGTCCTCGAGCCAGGCCGCGCCCAGCTCCTCCAGCAGCTTCGCGAGGGTCACGCCCACCATGCGGCGCAGCTCCTCGCGAGCCGTCTCGGGCACCGCGCCCGTCAGGCCCGCCAGCGCGCGTTCAGTCGCGGACGCGAGCAGCCGGGGCGCCTGGGGGGTGCCCTCGAACAGCCGGGCGCCCAGCTCCGCCCCACGGCCCAGCGGCACGGGGCGCGCCTCCGCCCGGCCGTCCAGGATGGCCATGGCCACCACGGCGGCGAACAGGCGAGGGACCCCCAGCGATTCGAGCGGCGCGCCGAAGCGGGCCACGGCCTGGCGCGCGGACTCGGGCGTCCCGCCGAGCACGCCGCGCAGCACGTCCACCTGCGCCTCCGCGCGCGTGAGCACCGCCTCGCTGGCGGCGATCTCCCGCAGGGAGCGGAAGGGCACCGGCTCCGCGCCCTCCACCTTGAGGGCGCGACGAGGCCGCTTGCGGCGCAGGGCCTCCAGCGCGGCGGCCTCCTCCGGCAGCACCAGCAGCACGCCGTCCACCACCGCGCCCGGGGACTTCGCCAGCCGGTCCGCGCGGTACTTGAGCTGGAGCGTCAGCGTGAAGCCCGTCTGGAAGACGCGCCGGAGGGGCACGTCGCGCAGCACCTCCGTCGCCTGCGAGGGGTCCGCGCCCGTCAGGTACTCCAGGCCGAGCGACAGGGAGTCGCGCGTCATCTCCCCCACCCGGCGCACGGCGTCCAGGTCACCCGGGTCCTCCAGCTCCGCGACGAGCGCCGCGTTGGCCACGCCGGCGAGCTCGTCCTCGGCGTTCTGCCGCTCCAGCGCCGTCAGTCCCCGGAAGGACGCCTCCAGGTAGTCCACGTGGCCCTGCGAGGCGGCGAGCGCGCTGGTGACGAGGGGCTTCTTCGGCGCGGCCAGGTCCACGCGGCTGAAGAGCGCCACCGCGTCCTCCAGCGCCGGGAAGCCCATGTCCACCAGGCGCCCCTTGCGGAACTGGAAGGCCGTCTCCTCCAGCTCGCCAGGAATCTCCCAGCGCACGGCCTCCAGCAGGCGCACCGCCTCGAAGGGGTTCTCCGCGATGAGGTCGTTGACGAGCGCGCGCACGGCGGACATCTCCACGCCCTCGGTGGTGATCTCCACCAGGTAGCGCCCCTCGGGCGTCTCCAGCGTCACGCCCTGCGGGTTCACGTCCGGGTTCTCCTCCCGGTCGTGCAGCACGACGAACTCGCGCAGCACCAGCTCCAGCACCTCCAGGTCCAACGCGTGCAGCTTGCGCAGGTACTCGCTGGTGTCGTCGAAGCCGCCGCGCGCGGCGCGCAGCCACGTGAGGGCGGCGTGCGAGTCCACCTTGTCGCGCTTCCACGCGCCCAGGTCCACGAAGGCGCGGAACTGCGCGGGAGACGCGAGCTGTACGAGCTCCGTCGCGTCCGCCAGGCCCACCTCCTGGATGGTGAGGTAGAGGCTCTCCGGAGGCAGGGCGCGCACCACCGCGCCCGCATCCGCGCCCTCCAGCAGCGCTTCCATCCGCCGCCGGGGCGACAGCCCCATCAACCGCTGCTGCAGCTCGCGCAAGGCGAGCTGCGAATCCCTGCCATTTCCCTTGCCGTTCTCGGACACGGCGGCGTGCCTACCACAGGGCCCCTCCCACCGGGAGGGGAACACCGCCCGAGCAGCCACTACCCGATGGAGTCGTCCTGGGCGGCTTCCGCGCGCAGGCGGGAGGCCCTGCCGAAGGTGTCCAGCAACGCACCCCAGACCTCGTCCACGCCCCGCCGCTCCGTCGAGGAGAACGGCAGCACCGCCTCCGGCGGCAGGTCCATCAGCTTCGCCAGCTCCTGGAGCCGGGGGCGCGTCTTCGCCTTGGTGAGGCGATCGATCTTGGTGGCGACCACCATCACCTTGCGCTTGTGGGCCTGGAGGTAGTCGAGCGTGGCCAGGTCGTCCGGCGTGGGCCCCACCTCCGCGTCGATGATGCTCACCACGACCTCCAGGCGGTGACGCTTCTCCAGGTAGGTGGTGATCATCTTCTCCCACTGGGCCTTGTCCGTCTTGCTGGCGCGGGCGAAGCCGTAGCCGGGCAGGTCACACAGGCGCACCTGGTAGCGGGCGGTGCCGCGCTCCAGGTCCACGTCGAAGAAGTTGAGCGTGCGCGTGCGTCCGGGCGTGTTCGACACGCGCACCAGCTTCTTGCGATGGGTGAGCGTGTTGATCATGGAGGACTTGCCCACGTTGGAGCGGCCCACGAAGGCCACCTCCGCGGTGTGCCCCTGCGGATAGCCCTTGGGCTCCACGGCGGTGATGACGAAGCGGGCGTCGAGAATCTTGATCACGTAGCGGCTATTTCTTCGCGGTGGCGGGAGGAGGCGTCGTCGAGGCGGCCTCGGTCCGGGCGGCGCGACGGGCGCGCTCGGCGGACCAGTGGTCGATGGCCTTCAGCGACTCCTTGAAATCGAACGGCCGCAGGGAGGGCGAGGAGGCGTCATGGCAGGAGCGGCACTGCTTCTCGGATGGGTCCACCAGCCCCACCAGCCGCGCCAGCTCCGGGTCCTTCATCACGTACTCCGGCGAGTAGTACTGCCCCCCACCGTGACATGTCTCACAGCTCACACTCGCCTGCGTCTGGGCCACCTGGTCCGGCGAGTGGCACGACAGGCAGCGGCCGTCCTTCTGCTGCTGCTCGGACAGGGAGCTCACGGCCCGGGCGTGCTTGGACTGCATCCACGCCTCGTAGGCCTCCGGGTGGCAGCCCTTGCAGCTGTCCGCGCCGACGAAATCAGCCGCGCCCGCCACGCCGCAGAGGGACAGCAGGAGGACGGGCAGGAGCCGGATGCCAGGAGCACGCATGACCTCGCGAAGTAACACTCCCCCCCGGACGGGGCAAGGCGTCTCGTGGTTGAATGCCAGCGGGAATCGTCCGTTGAAAAGAGAGGGCAGCGCTTGAGCCCCGCCCGCCCTTTCCATTAGGGAGGATGTCGTGATGAGGACCTTGATTGCGCTCGCCGTGGTTGCCTTCGCCCTTCCCGCTGTCGCCAAGCCCTGGCAGGGCGTGGAGCCCGGCGTCACCAAGAAGGACGAGGTGGTCAAGAAGTTCGGGGAGCCCTCGCGCACCGTGAGCCAGGACGGCAAGGAGACCATCGCCTACCTGGGCAAGGAGGCCATCAAGGGCACCAGCCAGGCGCAGTTCAAGGTGGACGCCGGCGGGGTCATCGAGCGCATCGACGTGTTCCCCGGGCCCATCATCGACAAGGAGACCATCGAGACCAGCTACGGCCCCGCGTGCCCCTCGGGTCCGGTGCCGGCGGCGCCCTGCTACCAGCGCAAGCTGACGGACGACTTCCGCACCTACTTCCTCTACCCCAAGCTGGGGCTGGCCATCTTCTTCAACGAGGACGGCAAGACGGTGCAGTCGCTCACGTTCACCACGCAGAAGGCCGCGAAGTAGGCCCGCGCCCCGTGCACGTCTTCGGGCTGACGGGCGGCATCTCCTCTGGCAAGAGCACCGTCACCCGGATGCTGCGGGAGCTGGGCGCGGAGGTCCTCGACGCGGACGTGCTGGCCCGCGAGGTGGTGGAGCCGGGCACCCCCGGGCTCGCCGCCATCATGGAGCGCTTCCCCGGGGTGGTGGGCCCGGATGGCCGGTTGGATCGGGCGAAGCTGGGCGCGCGCGTCTTCGGCAACGACGAGGAGCGCGCCGCCCTCAACGCCATCACCCACCCCCTGGTGCGGGAGGCCTTCGTGGAGAAGGTCCAGGCCCTGGAGGCCCGGGGCGTCACCCGGGTGGTCTACGACGTCCCGCTGCTCGTCGAGTCCGGGATGCATGCGTGGATGGAGGGCACGGCGGTGGTGTGGGTGCCCCGGGACGTGCAGAAGGCGCGGCTGATGGCGCGCGACGGGCTGGACGCGGCGGCGGCCGAGGCGCGGCTGGCCTCCCAGCTGCCCCTGGACGAGAAGCGGGCGGTGGCCACGTGGGTCATCGACAACAGCCGGGATCTGACGTCCACCCGGGAGCAAGTGGAGTCGGTCTGGCGCGCCATGCTCGCGTGCGGCTGACGGGCGAGTATGCTGCGCGCGCAATGAGCGAGACGCGCAAGAAGGCCGGCGGCGGAACGTACTTCATCACCGGCTACCCCGGGTTCATCGGCAAGCGGCTGGTGGAGCACATCGCCCGCGAGGACCCGAAGGGCCATGTGTACGCGCTGGTCCAGCCCAAGGCGCTGAAGGAGGCCCAGAAGCACGCCTCCAAGCTGAAGGGCGCCACCGTGGAGCTGCTCACCGGCGACGTGGTGGACATGCACCTGGGCTTGTCGGGCGAGGAGTACCAGCGCCTGTGCGAGCGGGTGACGGACATCTTCCACCTGGCCGCCGTGGCGCAGCTGGGCGTGCCCAAGGACACCGCGTGGCGCGTCAACGTGGACGGCACGCGCAACATGCTGGAGCTGGCGCGCGACTGCGAGCACCTGGCGCGCTTCAACCACTTCTCCACCTGCTACGTGTCCGGCGACCGGCTGGGCGTCATCGCCGAGGACGAGCTGGACCGGGGCCAGGGGTTCAGGAACCCGTACGAGGAGACCAAGTTCCAGGCGGAGCGGCTGGTGACGCGCGCGGGGGCCACGCTGCCCGTGACGGTGTACCGGCCCTCCAGCGTGGTGGGTGACTCGCGCACGGGGGAGATCGACAAGTTCGAGGGGCCCTACTACCTGGGCATCCTGCTGGTGACGTCGCCGCTCGTGGTGCCGCTGCCGCTGCCGGGCAACGGCGTGGCGCCGCTCAACGTGGTGCCGGTGGACTACGTGGTGGAGGCGGTGTGGCGGCTGTCGAAGGACCCTCGCGCGGCGGGGCGCACCTTCCACCTGGTGGACCCGAACCCCATGAGCGCGCGGCGCGTGTACGAGCTCATCGCGGAGAAGGCGAACAAGAAGCTGCCGCGCTTCAACCTGTCCGCGCGCGCCGCCGATGTCATGCTGCGGCTGCCGGTGTTGGAGAAGCTGGCGCGTCCGCAGCGCGCGGCCATCAGCTACGTGAACCACCTGGCCATCTACAACTGCCACAACACGCTGGAGCTGCTCGATGGCTCGGGGGTGCGCTGCCCTCCCCTGTCGTCGTATCTGGACCAGCTGGTGACGTACGTGCGTGAGCAGTACCGCAAGCGCCGGGAGGGCTCCGAGGTGGAGGATCCGCTGGACCAGGGCACCGCGACGGGGTGAGTTCGTGGGATGGGCGCGGGGCCGGCCGTGCTAGACAAGACGGCCTCATGGCACGCACGTTCCAGGTAGGCGACACCTTCACGCATGTCCGCGAGTGCGACCTGTACCGGCCGATCTACTACGCGGGCGCATCCGGGGACTTCAATCCCATCCACATCGACCCGGAGGTCGGCAAGGTGGCCGGCCTGGGCGGCGTCATCCTCCAGGGGTTGTGCACCTTGGGCTGGGCGGTGGAGGCCGTGGCCGTCTTCGTGGGAGACCCGGGCCGCATCCGCAGGGTGAAGGTGCGCTTCTCGCGCCCCGTGCGCCCGGAAGACACCGTGACGTTCGAGGGCAAGGTGACGTCCATCGAGGGCGACCGGATGGTCACCGAAGTCACCGCCACCAATCAGCGCGGCGAGGCCGTCCTCAAGGGCGCCGTCGTCGAAGCCTCCCTGGGATAGACAACCATGGCCATCGACAAGCGCTTCATCGGCCGGGAATACGGCCCGTACTCGTACACGATTGGCGCGGAGAAGCTGCGCGAGTTCGCGCTGGCCCTGGGCGGCGCGCACCCGTCCGCGGGCACGTTGGGAGAAGCCCCCGCGCACGTCAGTCCCCTCCTCCACGACGAGCAGGCCGCGAAGGCCGGACCGTATGGAGACTTGATTGCGTTCCCCAGCTTCGCCGTCGTCTTCG